>NZ_CP084752.1:600000-900000 GCF_020535545.1 Roseateles sp. XES5 | reverse complement strand
GCGGTCGCCAGAAGCTCGGAGGTGGTCACGCCCGGATTGAGGTTCGGCAGGTCTTCCGCGAAGGCGGCGCCCGCCAGAAGCAACAGGGCCGAGATGGCGGTGAACGATTTGCGCATGGTGGTCCTCCCTTTCAATGCATGCCGGAAGACGGGTCTCCCCTACGCCGACTTCCGATTCCGCGACTGTCGCATTCGCATCCGGGGCGGTCAATTGCATGTTCCTGCTGTCAGTCTTTTTGTCGGCGCGCCGACTTTGCCTGTTGCCGGGGCCGGCGAAATGCTTAGCATTTGCACCCTGTAGACCTAAGTGGTAAAGAAAAAAGACCAGTTGCGAGTGGAGAGTGAGTGATGGATCAGATCGGGTTTCTGGCCCCGCGGCCGGCGGTTCTCGCCCGCCGCCGGGAAATCGTCGCCGATCTCATCGACCTCCTGCCGGAGGGCTGTCTGGTGCACGAGCCGCGCGCGCTCGTGCCCTTCGAGACCGACGCCTTCGTCGCCTATCGCCGCCTGCCGCTCGCCGTCGCCCTGCCCGAAACGACCCAGCAGGTGGCGGCCGTCTTGAAATACTGCCACCGCTACGGCGTGCCGGTCGTGCCGCGCGGGGCGGGCACCTCGCTCTCGGGCGGGGCCATCCCGCAGGAGGACGCGGTCGTCATCGGCCTCTCCAAGATGGCGCGCATCCTCGAGGTGGATTACGCCAATCGTGCGGCCACCGTGCAGGCCGGCGTCACCAATCTTGCAATTTCCGATGCCGTCTCCGCCGACGGCTATTTCTACGCGCCGGACCCGAGCTCGCAGCTCGCCTGCACCATCGGCGGCAATATCGGCATGAATTCCGGCGGCGCGCATTGCCTGAAATACGGTGTGACGACCAACAACCTGCTCGGCGTCAAGCTTGTGCTGATCGACGGCACGATCGTCGAGCTCGGCGGCAAGGCGCTCGATGCCGGGGGGCTCGACCTGCTCGGCGTCGTCTGCGGCGGCGAGGGCCAACTCGGCATCGTCACGGAGGCGACCGTGCGCCTCATCGCCAAGCCCGAGGGCGCGCGCCCCGTGCTCTTCGGCTTCGACAGTTCGGAAGAGGCGGGGGCCTGCGTCGCCGACGTCATCGGCGCCGGCATCATCCCCGTCGCCATCGAATTCATGGACAAGCCGGCCATCGAGATCTGCGAGGCCTTCGCCCATGCCGGCTATCCCATGGATGTCGAGGCGCTGCTGATCGTCGAGGTCGAGGGCTCGGAGGCCGAGATGGAGGCGATGCTATCAAGCATCATCGAGATCGCCCGCCGCCATGGCGTCAAGGTCGTCAAGGAAAGCCAGTCGGCGACGGAGGCGGCGCTGATCTGGAAGGGCCGCAAATCCGCCTTCGGCGCCACCGGCCGCATCGCCGACTATATCTGCATGGACGGCACGGTGCCGCTCGGCCAGCTTTCGCATGTGCTGCGCGGCACGGCGGAGATCGTCGCGAAATACGGCCTGCGCGTCGCCAATGTCTTCCATGCCGGCGACGGCAACATGCATCCGCTCATCCTTTTCGACGCCAACGACCCTGAGGATGCCGCGCGGGCGGAAGCGGCCGGCAACGACATCCTGAAGCTCTGCGTCGATGCCGGTGGATGCCTGACCGGCGAACACGGCGTCGGCATCGAGAAGCGCGACCTGATGCGCCATCAATATGCCGAGGTGGACCTCGCCCAGCAGATGGCCGTGCGGGCCGCCTTCGATCCGCAATGGCTGCTCAATCCGTCGAAAGTCTTCCCGCTCGAAGGGCGTCCCGCGGCATGACACCGATCCACGAACCGCTCTCCGAAGACGGCGCCGTGCGTCTCATTCAGGTCGCCGCCCTCACCAGGTCGAAATTCGTCGTGCGCGGCGGCGGCACGCGCAGCCTCCATGCCGCGCCTGACGGCGTGGACGTGCTCTCCGCGCGCGGCCTCAACGGCATCGTCGCCTACAATCCCGCCGAGATGACCATGACGGCCCGCGCCGGCACGCCACTCGACGTGATTGAGGCGGCGCTCGCCGAAAAGCGCCAGATGCTCGCCTTCGAGCCGAACGACCTGCGCGGCGTGCTCGGAACGTCGGGCATTCCCACCATCGGCGGCGTCTTCGCCAGCAATGCCTCCGGCCCGCGCCGCTTCGTGGCGGGCGCGGCGCGCGACAGCCTGCTCGGCGTGCGCTTCGTCAACGGCAAGGGCGAGATCGTCAAGGCCGGCGGGCGGGTGATGAAGAACGTCACCGGCCTCGATCTCGTCAAGCTGCTCGCCGGCTCGCACGGCGCGCTGGCGTTTCTGACCGAAGTCACCTTCCGCCTGCTGCCGGTGCCGGAAACCTCCGTCACCGTCGTCGTCTCCGACCTCAACGACGCGGAAGCCGCCGCCGCCATGGCGACCGCGCTGTCGCTGACGGTCGAGGTTTCCGGCGCCGCGCATCTGCCGGAAAGCGTGCGCGGCCGGTTTGCCGGCGGCGTCCTGCCGGAGGGCGCGGCCACCGTGCTGCGCCTCGAAGGCCTTGCCGCCTCCGTCGCCGTGCGTGCCGAAAAACTCGCCGCCGCCATGGCCCGCTTCGGCGCCGTCTCGCGTCTCGAAGCCGAGGGGACGCGGCGCCTGTGGCGCGAGATCCGCGACGGCGCGCCCTATGCCGACGGCACCCCGCGTCCGCTCTGGCGCGTCTCCACGGCCCCCGTCGCCGGCCAGCAGCTCGTCGCCGCGCTTCGCCTCGAAGCCGGCGTCGACGCCTTCTACGACTGGCAGGGCGGGCTCGTCTGGCTGCGCATGGAGGCGGACCCGGAAGCCGCCTTGCTGCGCCGCTACCTCAAGGCCGTCGGCGGCGGGCACGCGACCCTTCTGCGCGCCCGGCCGGAAATGCTGGCGGCAACGCAGGCCTTCCAGCCGCAGACGGAGCCCGTCGCCGCGCTGCAGGCGCGGGTGAAGGCGAGTTTCGATCCGGAGGGATTGTTCGTGTCGCGGATGATGGAATGAGAATGATGATGGAGTCTATGGCTCACCCCCCTCTGCCCTGCCGGGCATCTCCCCCTCGCGGGGGGAGATCGGCAAGGAGCAAAAACGGCACTCAAACGGCACCGTTGGACGGGGGCGTGACATTTCTCCATACGCTCTCCCCCCGTGAGGGGGAGATGCCCGGCAGGGCAGAGGGGGGTGCCGCAACCGCGCCCTTCAACGAGAAGGACGCCCGCTGATGCAGACCAACTTCACCGCCGAACAGCTCGCCGATCCGCATGTCGCGACCTCCGAAAAGATCCTGCGCAAATGCGTGCATTGCGGCTTCTGCACGGCCACCTGTCCGACCTATGTGACGCTCGGCAACGAGCTCGACAGTCCGCGCGGCCGCATCTATCTCATCAAGGACATGCTGGAGAACGGCCGGCCGGCGGATGCCGAGGTGGTCACGCATATCGACCGGTGCCTCTCCTGCCTCTCCTGCACCACCACCTGTCCCTCCGGCGTCGACTACATGCATCTGGTCGACCATGCCCGCATGCATATCGAGGCCACCTACAAGCGCCCTTTCTGGAACCGGCTGACCCGGGCCATCCTCGCCGCGGTGCTGCCCCATCCGGGCCGCTTCCGTCTGGCGCTGAAGGCCGCCTCGCTCGGCCGGCCCTTTGCCGGGCTCTTCAGGCGCTTCAAGCCGCTCGAACCCTTCGCCGCCATGCTGGATCTCGCGCCGCGCAGCCTGCCCAGGGCTTCGGCAAGTGCGCAGCCCGGAACGCATCCGGCCACCGGCCCGCGGCGGGGACGGGTGGCGATCCTTACCGGCTGCGCCCAGCCGGTGCTGAAGCCCGGCATCAACGAGGCGACGATCCGCCTGCTGACGCGGCTCGGCGTCGAGGTCGTGGCGCCCGCCGGCGAGGTCTGCTGCGGCTCGCTCGTGCACCATATGGGCCGTGAGGCCCAGGCGCTGGAGGCGGCGCGGCGTAATGTCGACGTCTGGCTCGCCGAGATTGAAAGAGGCGGGCTCGACGCCATCGTCATCACCGCGTCCGGTTGCGGCACGACGATCAAGGATTACGGCTTCATGCTGCGCCTCGATCCCGCCTATGCGGAAAAGGCCGCGCGCGTCTCCGCCCTTGCCAAGGACATCACGGAATACCTTTCGACCCTCGACCTGCCGCAGCAGGAGGCGAAGGGCCTGACGGTCGCCTATCACTCGGCCTGTTCCATGCAGCACGGCCAGAAGATCACCATGGCCCCCAAGATGCTGCTGAAGGCAGCGGGTTTTGCGGTGCGCGATCCAGCGGAAGGGCATCTGTGCTGCGGCTCGGCCGGAACCTACAACATCCTGCAGCCGGAAATTTCCGGCAAGCTGAAGGCGCGCAAGGTGAAAAATATCGAGGCGACGAAGCCGGACCTCATTGCGACGGGCAATATCGGCTGCATCACGCAGATCGCGACCGGTACTCAAATCCCGATCCTGCATACGGTGGAACTGCTCGACTGGGCCTATGGCGGAGACAAGCCGGCCGTGCTTTCCTGATCTCATGTCACGTGCGGAACAGCCGCGCCTCGTGCGAGCGCGCTAGAGGAGCGGCATTCCACGTTTTCGGAGATCGCCATGCGCCGCGTCCTGCTTTCCCTCGCCGCCCTTGTCGCCCTTGCCTCGCCCGCCTTCGCCACCGGCGGCTTCAGCTGCGCGGTGAAGGACGCGAACCTCACGCTCGATGCGGAGGGCGGCTTCAGCTACAGCCTCGGCGGCGGCTTCCTCAATTTCCGGGGGGAATTCGTTCTGCCGGCGGATCTTGCGCCGAAGGGGCTGGAGCGCGTGACGCTGACGCCCGCGCATCTCGGCCACGACTGGCTCTATGACGGCGAGCTGCGCCTGCTGCTGCATGCCGAAACCGAAGGCGACCTGCCGTTCGCTTCGGTCGACATCATCGTGAAGACGGTGATGGGTGAGGACGAGACGACCTATGACGGCGACTACAGGATAATCGTGCACCGCGCCGAAGGCGAGGGGGTGGAGCGCAGTGGGAAAGTGTCCTGCTCCGTCGGCTGAAACGAAGATGCCGGCGCAAGGCCGGCATCCCGAAAGGCGATGGCAGGGCGGATCAGCCGCCGAAGCCGAAGAGCGTGCCGAAGAAATCGACGCCGCGGTCGTTGTAGCTGACGGCGCCCTGCTTGTTGCCGGGGCCGACCACGATGACCTTGGTGCCGATGTCGGCGCGGGCGTAGAGGTGCTCCACGTCCTTGTTCATCATGCGGATGCAGCCGGACGACATGTTCAGGCCGATCGTCCAGGGCTGGTTCGTGCCGTGGATGCGGAAGATCGTGTCGCGGCCGCCCTTGAAGAGATAGAGCGCGCGCGCGCCGAGCGGATTGTCCTCGCCGCCGGGCTGGACGGCGGGCAGGATACGGCCCTTCTTGGCCTCGCGACGGCGCATTTCGGCCGGCGGCGTCCAGCTCGGCCATTCCGCCTTGCGGCCGACCTTCACCACGCCCGACCAGCCGAAGCCTTCGCGGCCGACGCCGATGCCGTAGCGCGTCGCCTTGTTGTTGCCTTCCACATAGTAGAGGAACTTGTTGTTGGTATCGACGATGACGGTGCCGGGTGCCTGGTCGGTGACGAAGCGGACCTTGGTGCGCTTGAACTTCTGCGCGACCTGCTTCTTGCTCTGGGGCTGGGCGACGAGCGTCACGTTCGAGACGGTCTCGACCTGGCCGCCCTTCAGGGCGCCGGGAAAGGCGTTCGCCGACGTGGCCGGCATGATCGCCGGAACGGCAAAGGCCGCCGCCAGCAAGATCGATGCGTATTTCCGCATGATGTAGTCCCTCTCAATCCTCAATTTCGCGAGGCTAGCCGAGTCTCGACCGATTTCAAGCCGGCTCACGCGCTGTAAGACGCGCGTGAGGGCGGATTTCTTCGGGTCGGTGGCGTCTTTCGGGCCGCAAAAGGGCCGGGGGCGTCAGATCACGATGACCTTGGTGCCGACATTCACCCGTTCGTAGAGGTCGACGACGTCCTCGTTGCGCATGCGGATGCAGCCGGAGGAGACCGCGTAGCCGATCGTCCAGGGCGCGTTCGTGCCGTGGATGCGGTAGAGCGTCGAGCCGAGATACATGGCGCGCGAGCCGAGCGGGTTTTCCGGTCCGCCATCCATATAGGCCGGCAGGTAATGGCCCTTGGCGGCCTCGCGTTCGATCATCTCCTTGGGCGGCGTCCAGCCGGGCCATTCGGCCTTGCGGGTGATCTTGTGCGCGCCCGCCCATTCGAAGCCCGGCTTGCCGACGCCGACGCCATAGCGCCGCGCCTTGCCGTCGCCGAGCACGAGGTAGAGGAAGCGGTTGTTGGTGTCGATGACGATGGTGCCGGCCTTGTACTGGCTCTCAAAGGAAACGAGCTGCGGCAGGAACATCGGATCGAGCTTGGAGCGGATCGGGTTCTGCACGCGGCTCGTCACCGCCACCTGCTCGACGCGGGCGGCGCCCTCGCGGCGGATGACGCGGCGCTGCTGCACCTGCTGGCGCTGGATGATGCGGCGCGTGGTGACGGCGGGCTGCACGCCTTCGCCGGTCAGCTGCATCAGCCACGGCGCGGTCAGGTCGGGGCTGACGATGATGGGCGGCCGGCTGCCATAGCGGTCGCCGGCATGGGCGGTGGTCGTGGTGGCCAGGATGGCCGCTGCAAGAAGGGTGCGTATCAACATCGGACGTACTCGCTACTGATCGTCGCCGGACTGCGCCGCCTGGGAGATACGGCGCCGGTTCGGGGAAATGCTTGCACCCATGGATGAAGCGAATGGTAAACGGCCGTTCATTAAACATGCACGATGCCGATAAAGCTTTGAGTAGGGTTATTGCCCGCTTTCCAAATGTGGTTGACGAGTGGTAAAGCGGAACAAACAGGAAACGGAGACGGCAATGACGGAACGCGGGCTGCACGTGGGGGAAGACGGACGGATGCGCTGCGCCTGGCATGGCGGGCTGGACGACTATCGCCGCTACCACGACGAGGAATGGGGGCGTCCCGTCACGGGCGATCACCGCCTGTTCGAGAAGCTGAGCCTGGAGGGGTTCCAGTCCGGCCTGTCCTGGCGCACCATCCTGGCCAAGCGCGAGGCCTTCCGCGCCGGCTTCGCCGGTTTCGATTTCGACCGGGTCGCGACCTTCGGCGACGAGGATATTGCCCGGTGCCTGGCCGACACGGGCATCGTGCGCCACCGAGGCAAGATCGTCTCGACCATCAACAATGCCCGCCGGGCGCAGGCGCTGCGCGACGAGTTCGGCACGCTCGCCCGCTACTTCTGGAGCTTCGAGCCGAAGCCGGAGGAGCGCCCGGCGCGGGTGGACTGGGAGACCATCGTCGCCAATCCCACCACGCCGACCTCGGTGCGCCTGTCGAAGGACCTGAAGAAGCGCGGCTGGACCTTCGTCGGCCCCACCACCGTCTACGCCTTCATGCAGGCCATGGGCCTCGTCAACGATCACGTGGAAGGTTGTTTCTGCCGCGCCGAAGTCGAAACCAGAAGAAATCAGCTCGACCGGCCATAAATCGGGGTTTGTTCTGGCAAATAGCTATTTGATTTTAAAACGAATCATGTAGCTTAAGGTTGAGCGGCAAATTCATACATCAAGAGTTCTGGGGTCGACATGCGCATGCGCTGTCGGGGGTGCCGCTTTGTGCTGAATGATTTGGCATGGGGGAATCATGGCGCCAAACCTATCTGCAATCGATGAATCACGCCTGGAACACTGGGCTTGCGACAAGGCCCAGGAGATCATGCTGCGGGAAGGTTTCCGCCTGATCCGGTCCGCGCGCAACGGCAGCAACACGGAAATCCGCGAAACGAGCCTCATGATGGCCCGCGTCATCGCGGCTTCGCTGGTCGAAGCCTCGGCCGCCGGCCGTCCGGCGGGCGAATAGGCACGCCGCGGATCGAAGGTTGGCGCGGGCACGGCCCGTTGGCTCTGCCCGATCCCCTTGCTCGGTCCCCCTTGCTCGGCCCTTGCATCGTGGAACATGGATCCCCGGGTCGAGCCCGGGGATGACGAAGAAGAAAGGCCGCGGGGAACGCGGCCTCGCCGGAAACGGCGCCGTTTGATGAGCAGACGGCATTCCCTCCCGTCCCCCCGGTCTGGACCCGGGGATCCATGCTGCACGGCGCTTCCGTCTCCATGGCGCATCCTTTTCCATGGCGCCGGGCGAAAAAGGCCCACCTTGCGGCGGGCCTTCCTGGAGCGTTCGGCTTCGGTTACCTGGCGTTTTTCGCCAGCCACTCTTCCATCATCTTGATCTCGCCCGTCTGGGCGCTGATGACTTCTTCGGCGAGCTTGCGGATCGCCGGATCCTTGCCGTGTTCAAGCTCCACCTTCGCCATGTCGATGGCCCCCTGGTGGTGGGCGATCATGCCGCGCACGAAATCCACGTCGGCATTGCCGGTGAAGTCGATTTCCATGGCGGCGTGCATTTTCGTGTTGGCGTCGATGAAGGCCTTGGTGGAAGGGCTCTGGTCGCCTGCCGGTTCGGCCATGGTCATGCCCTGATGGGCGGAATGGTCGGCCTCTTGGGCGAAGGCGGGCAGGGTGGTGGCGAGCGTAAGGGCCGCGCCGAGAAACACGTTTTTGACGTTCATGATGATGTCCAGTTCTTGATACGGTTGATTGTCGGGCGCAGGCGCCCGGATGTCAGTCAAGCGTGGGTCAGGACCGGGGAGGGGGATCGAGCGGGATCAGCGCAAGGCCGGCAAGCCGCGGCACGGCGGCGGACAGGCGGCTGGAAATGTCGAGCGTGCGGCCACGCGGTTCGGGCCGATGCGCCTCGATGGCGAAACAGGCGGAACAGGCGAGCGGATGGGCGGCCGGTTTCGACTTGCCGTGTTCGCTGCCGCCGTCCTCCTTCGTCATCTGGTGCATCGCATGCATGCCGGCCGATTGTCCGGCGCTCAGCGTCGCCGCGACCGCCGGAATCCATCCGGAAAACAAGGCGCCCAGAATGGCGAGGATGAAGAGGACCTGTCTCATTGCCAAAGGAGATAGGCGCTCGCCTCGCAAAAGAAAAGGGTCAGTTCAACGTATCGTGTTTGGTCGCCGCCGTTTCGAGACAGAGGCGGGCGACCGCGAAAGTGCCCTGGATGACGCCGCTGGTGCCGTCGATGGTCTCGGAACGGCCGAAGCAGAAGACGGGCCGATAGAGACCCGGCCCCGGGCGAATGGCGGTGACGAAGGAGAAGGCGGTGGGGATGGTCGCTGCTTCCTCCAGCGCCAGCAGCACTTTCTGCCAGTCGCCGGGATCATAGACCTGGATGAGGTCCATGATGCCGCAGCGCGCGCCGGCCGCTCCGTGCAGCGCCGCCGTTTCGGGGCCGAGCCAGACGAGGCCGGTCGAAAGCTCCGCGCTCCATTCCTCGCAGACGAAGGCACTTTCAAGCGCCGCGGTATCGATGCCGATGAGGTCGGCGACGGAGGCAAGACGCAGGGCTGTGGTCGTCGATTTCAATGCCATTCGGTCGGTCCGCGATGATGCTGCCGCGGCCCTGGAAGACGCGGCCGACGACGGAGGGCACGGGACCCTCTGGGCGTCGCCTCGGAAAACGTCCATCGCGGCCCGCCGGCGGCTTGCCAAACGGTGGGGATGCACGTTTACCTAGCCTCAAGGGTAACCGACATCGAAAGCCGCCGGAAGCGGATGGACTGGTCGTTTACTCGACCTTTGGGCGTGGACTTGTCTTTTGTCACTTGCGTGGGTTGAATTTGCCCGACTTCGTCTTCACGACCGGCCATGATCTCGTCGACCAGTTGCGCGCCTATCGCCAGAAGGTGGGGCTGACGCAGGACGACATCGCCTGGAAACTCGGCTTCGCAGCCACCACCGTGTCGCGCTGGGAGCGCGGCGTCGCCGTGCCCGACCTCAGGGCGACCGGCGCCATCGTGGATTTCCTGCGCCGCGCCGATGCGCAGACCGAGCGACGGCTTCTCGCCTCCATCCTCGCCTCGCGGGAAAGCCGCAATCTCTGGGAGGGGCGTGACATCCGCTATCTCGGCGGCTCGCAGCAGGAATATCGCGAGAGCCCGGAAATGCGCGCCGTCATCGGCATGAGCATCCGTGGCTACCTCACGGGCCACTACCGCGCCTGCCTGGAAGACCAGGCGCTGGTGGCGAGCCTTTATGCCCGCGAGGTCGCCAGCATCGAGATTTATGGCGGCCCGGCGCTTTCGGTGACCTCGATCCCGACGGGCCATGTGCAGATGAAGCGGCTTTCCTTCCAGTCGGAGATGCGCGGCGTCATCCGTGGCGACACGCATTCCATCCTCATCCCCGAGGCGCAGGCGCCCGTCGCCTCCGCCGTCATCGTGCACAGTTGGGATACGCTGTCGCGCCGGCCGTGATGGGGCGCCTGCGCCCTTGCCGCTGCTTTCTCAATCCGCTAGGGAAACCGCAACGGAAATACGGATTTCGGGTATCCCGATGAGCGACAAGCAGAAAAAACCACAGAAGCTGAAAGCCCGCCTGCCGCGCGGCTTCGTCGACCGTGACGCCGCGGACCTCCGCGCCGTGAACGAGATGACGGCGAAGATCCGCGAGGTCTACGAACGCTACGGCTTCGATCCCGTGGAAACCCCGCTTCTGGAATATACCGACGCGCTCGGCAAGTTCCTGCCCGACAGCGACCGTCCGAACGAGGGCGTCTTCTCGCTGCAGGACGAGGATGAGCAGTGGATGAGCCTTCGCTACGACCTGACGGCGCCGCTCGCCCGCCATGTCGCGGAGAATTTCAACGAGATCCAGCTGCCCTACCGCACCTATCGCGCCGGCTACGTCTTCCGCAACGAGAAGCCCGGCCCGGGCCGCTTCCGCCAGTTCATGCAGTTCGACGCCGATACGGTCGGCGCGGCCGGCGTGCAGGCGGATGCCGAGATGTGCATGATGTTCGCCGACACGATGGAAGCCCTCGGCATCCAGCGCGGCGACTACGTCATCCGCGTCAACAACCGCAAGGTTCTCGACGGCGTGATGGAGGCGATCGGCCTCGGCGGCGACGACAAGGCGGGCGCACGCCTGACCGTGCTGCGCGCCATCGACAAGCTCGACAAGTTCGGTCCCGAGGGCGTCAGGCTGCTGCTCGGTTCCGGCCGCAAGGACGAATCCGGCGACTTCACCAAGGGCGCGGGCCTTGATGACGCACAGATCGAGAAGGTGCTCTTCTTCGTCGGCATCAAGGACTATGCGGCGAGCGCCGCCGACCTTGCGAAACTGGTCGAAGGCAGCGCGCGCGGCAGCGAGGGCGTCGAGGAACTGAACCAGATCGGTCACCTCGTCACCTCCGCCGGCTACGGCGCGGACCGCATCAAGATCGACCCGTCCGTCGTGCGCGGTCTCGAATATTACACCGGCCCGGTCTTCGAGGCCGAGCTGCAGTTCGCCGTCACCAACGAGAAGGGCGAGAAGGTCGTCTTCGGTTCGGTCGGCGGCGGCGGTCGCTATGACGGTCTCGTCTCGCGCTTCATGGGCCAGCCGGTGCCGGCCACGGGCTTTTCCATCGGCGTCTCGCGCCTGCTGACGGCGCTGAAGAACCTCGGCAAGCTCGGTCACACCGATGTCGTCGCGCCCGTGCTCGTCACGGTGATGGACGGCGACATGGACAGCATGGGCCGCTACCAGCGCTTCACACAGGAGCTTCGCGCCGCCGGCATCCGCGCCGAGATGTACCAGGGCAACTGGAAGAAGTTCGGCAACCAGCTCAAATATGCCGACCGCCGCAATGCGCCGGTCGCCATCATCCAGGGCGGCGACGAACGCGCCGAGGGCCTCGTGCAGGTCAAGGACCTGATCGAGGGCAAGCGCCTTTCCGGCGAGATCGAGGACAATACCTCCTGGCGCGAGGCGCGCGTGGCCCAGGTCTCCGTGCCGGAAAGCGAGCTGGTCGCCAGGGTCCGCGAAATTCTCGACGCACAGGCCGAAGACCGGGCGCGGCAGGGATAACGTCCCATGCCGCTCGTCAACCTTCCGGCTTTCGCGCCCGACCTGATCGCCGATCTCGAAAGCCTTGGCACGGAGCGCGTCGATACGCCGGTCATCCAGCCGGCCGAGCCGTTCCTCGACATGGCGGGCGAGGACCTGCGCCGGCGCATCTTCATGACGGAGAGCGAGACGGGCAAGAGCCTGTGCCTGCGCCCCGAATTCACCATTCCCGTCTGCCTGCGCCACATCGAGACCGCGACCGGCACGCCGAAGCGCTATGCCTATCTCGGCGAGGTCTTCCGCCAGCGCCGCGAAGGCTCGAACGAGTTCTACCAGGCCGGCATCGAGGACCTTGGCGAGCCCGACGTCGCCCGCGCCGATGCCCGCGCCGTCCGCGACGCGCTGAGCGTTCTCAAAAACCGCCTGCCGGGCGTCGATCTGTCCATCATGCTCGGCGACCAGTCGGTCTTCGAAGCGGTGGTCGCCGCCTGCGGCCTGCCGGCCGGCTGGCAGAAGCGGCTGGTTCATGCCTTCGGCAACCAGGCGCAGCTGCAGAAGCTGATGGCCGATCTTTCCGATCCGGCGCCATCAGGCGTCTTCGGCCCGGAGGTCGACCGCCTCGCCATCCTCGGCACGCTGGAGGACGAGGGCAAGCTCATCGCCCATATCGACGCGACCATGGAAGCGACCGGCTATTCCACCAATGCCAGCCGCAGCCCGGCCGATATCGCCCGCCGCCTGCGCGAGAAGATGGAGCTTGCCAACACGCGCCTCGACGGCCGCACGCTCGCGCTGCTCAAGGAATTCCTCGCGCTGGAGCTCAGCCTTGCCGATGCGCCGCGGGCGCTGGCCGCCTTCGCGGAGAAGGCCGGCCTCTCGCTCGGTCCGGCGCTGGCGCGCTTCGAGAGCCGCGTCGATGCGCTGCGCGCCGCCGGCGTCGATCCCGCCGCCATCGTCTATCGCGCCGCGTTCGGCCGCCCGCTCGATTATTACACCGGCCTCGTCTTCGAGATCGCGCCCAGGGGCAATGCGCTGGTGCTGGCCGGCGGCGGCCGGTTCGACCGGCTGCTGACGCTGCTCGGGGCGCAGGAACGCATTCCGGCCGTCGGCTTCTCGCTCTGGCTCGACCGCATCGCCAGCGTAAAGGGAGCAGCCGCATGACCGTCACCATCGGGCTTCCCTCCAAGGGCCGCATGAAGGAAGACAGCTCCGCCGTGCTCGCCCGCGCGGGCTTTGCCGTCGCCGCCGTCGGCAACGACCGTTCCTATCGCGGCCGCGTCGAAGGGCGCGACGATATCGAGATCGCCTTCCTTTCCGCCTCGGAAATCTCCCGCGAGATCGCCGCCGGCACCGTCGATTTCGGCGTGACGGGCGAAGACCTCGTGCGCGAAGGCCTGGCGGAAGCCGATGCCCGCGTCGAATTCTGCGCCCGCCTCGGCTTCGGCCATGCCGATGTCGTCGTCGCCGTGCCGGAAATCTGGCTCGACGTCGACACCATGGCCGATCTCGGCGACGTCGCTGCCGATTTCCGCGCCCGCCACGGCCGCCGGCTCACCATCGCCACGAAATACTGGCGCCTGACCCAGCAGTTCTTCTCCGGCAACCACGGCATCCAGCTCTACCGTATCGTCGAAAGCCTCGGCGCCACGGAAGGCGCCCCGGCCTCGGGGTCGGCCGACATCATCGTCGACATCACCTCGACGGGCTCGACGCTGGTCGCCAATCACCTGAAGATCCTGTCGGACGGCGTCATCCTGAAATCGGAAGCCTGCCTCGTGCGGGCGCGCAAGCCGGAGCACGAGGGCAATCCCGTCGTGGCCGAGATCGTCGAGCGGGTGCGCGCGGTCCTCTAGAGGCTGCCCTTTCTCCCCGCCCGCGGGGAGAAAGTCCCGGCGGGGCCGGATGCGGAGCATCGTCACCGGCGAGGGAAAAATTCCCGCCGCGCCACCCTGACATCGCCCGGCGACCTGTCCTATCTATGAACTCCCACCCGCAAGGAGTCCCCATGAGCGATCTGTCCCACTTCCCCATCACCCGCAAATGGCCGGCCCGCCATCCCGAGCGCCTGCAGCTCTACTCCCTGGCCACGCCCAATGGCGTCAAGGTCTCCATCCTGCTGGAGGAGCTGGGCCTGCCCTATGAGGCGCATCGCATCGAATTCGGCCCCGACGGCGTGAAGTCTGCCGACTTCATCTCGCTCAACCCGAATGGCCGGATTCCCGCGATCATCGATCCGAACGGCCCGGACGGCAAGCCGATCGGCCTCTTCGAATCTGGCGCGATCCTCGTCTATCTCGCGGAAAAGACCGGCAAGCTGATCCCGGCCGATGCGGCCGGACGCTACGAGACGCTTGCCTGGGTGATGTTCCAGATGAGCGGCGTCGGCCCGATGTTCGGCCAGTTCGGCCATTTCCACAAATTCGCCGCCGACAAGGTCGCCAACAATTCCTATCCCGTGGAGCGCTACCGCGACGAGGCCAAGCGCCTCCTCTCGATCCTGGAAGAGCGCCTGAAGGATCGCACGTGGATCATGGGCGACGAGCACACCATCGCCGATATCACGACCTATCCCTGGATCCGCGGCGCGGATCTTTTCTATGGCGGCCGCGAGGCGCTGGATTATGCCGGCTTCCCCGCCGTCATGGCCTGGCTGGAGCGTTGCCTTGCCCGCCCGGCCGCGCAGAAGGGGCTGGAAATTCCGGCCAAGGCCTGACGCAAACGAAAAATCCGGCGGCGCGGCGGCGCGTTGACGCCCCGCGCCGCCGCGCGCTACCACTTGAGAAAACAGGACGGGACGGATCATCGTGACGGGAAGACTGGTTGTTGCGGGCGGCGGTCAGGCCGCCTTCGCCCTCGTTGCCAAGCTGCGTGCGCTGAAGGACACGCGGCCGATCACCATCGTCGCCGCGGAGGCGAGCCATCCCTACCAGCGCCCGCCGCTCTCCAAGAAGTACCTGCTCGGCGAAGCGGACCTCTCCCGCCTGATGTTCCGCCCGGAAACCTGGTATCCCGACAACGACGTCGATATCCGCCTGTCGACGGAGGTGACGGCCATCGACCGCGCCGCCAGGACCGTGACGCTCAGCGACGGCTCCACCCTCGACTATGAATTCCTCGCACTTGCCACCGGCGCGACGCCCCGCCGCCTGCCGGCCGAGATCGGCGGCGACCTCGACGGCGTCTTCACCGTGCGCGACTACCGCGATGCCGACCGCCTCGGCCTCGAAATGCAGGAGGGGCGCCGGGCGCTGGTCGTCGGCGGCGGCTATATCGGCCTCGAAGCGGCGGCGGTCGCGCGGGGCAGGGGCCTTCATGTCACGGTCATCGAAATGGCCGACCGCATTCTCGCCCGTGTCGCATCCCCGGCGACGGCGACGATCCTGAAAGCCATCCACACGGCGCGCGGCGTCGATGTGCGCGAAAGGACCGGTCTCGTACGCCTTCTCGGCGAGAACGGCCGCGTCACCGGCGCGGAACTGACCGATGGCTTCGTGCTGCCGGTCGACATCGTCATCGCCGGTATAGGCGTTGCCGCCAACGACCGGCTTGCCCGCGATGCGGGGCTGGAGGTGGCGAACGGCATCGTCGTCGACGCCCATGCCCGCACGTCAGATCCGGCAATCTTCGCCATGGGCGACTGCGCGGTGCTGCCCTTCGAGGGCGGCCGCGTTCGGCTCGAATCCGTGCAGAACGCCGTCGACCAGGCCGAGGCGGCCGCAGCCGTCATCGCCGGCGGCGATGCGCCCTACGAGCCGAAACCCTGGTTCTGGTCCGACCAGTACGATGTGAAGCTGCAGATCGCCGGCTTCTGCATGGGCTTCGACGATACGTTCGTGCGCGCCGGCCAGCGCGAGGGCGCCGTTTCCGTCTGGTATTTCCGGCAAGGCCGCCTGATCGCCGTGGATGCCGTCAACGACGCCAAGGCCTATGTGGTCGGCAAGAAACTGATCGAGATGGGCCGAACGCCCGACCGCGCGGCGCTCGAAAATCCGGAAACGGACCTCAAGGCGCTGACGCTCTGACACGCTAAAAGTGAACGGAATTTTGTTGTTGAGCAAAACAGTTGTGTTCCTTTGACATCTGTTAAGCACAATCGGATGCAACCGCGGGCAGGCCTGTGCCGCTTCGCGCCAATTCACTGATTTTTTAGGGTTGCCGGGCTGTGTGGTGGCATCTTGCCTCCCCACCCGGTGACCCTGAAATGCTCCGTATCCTCTCCTGCATCGTCGTCGAGCATGATCTTCGCCTCGTCCTGCTCGCGGCGCTCATCTGCTTCCTGTCCTGCTATGTGGCGGTGACGCTGGCGCAGAGGGCGCGGGTGGCGGAGGGAACGGCGCGCAAGCTCTGGCTCGGCGCGGCCGGCACGTCGAGCGGCTTCGGCATCTGGGCGACGCATTTCATCGCCATGCTGGCCTACGATCCCGGCGTCATCATGGGCTACGACATGAAGCTGACGCTACTCTCGCTCGGCGTCGCCATCGTCGTCACGACGGTCGGCCTGGCGGTGGCGACCTATCTTCCGGGGCGCAGCACCGTTGTGGCCGGCGGCCTCCTGTTCGGCGCGGGCGTCACCGCCATGCATTATATCGGCATGTCCGCCGTGGAACTGCCGGGCACCCTGCGCTGGGACATCGCCTACGTCACCGCCTCGCTCGTCTTTTCGGGCGTGTTCGGCGTGGCGGCCTTCCTCGTCTGCATGCGCCCGCAATCGGCCGGGCGCGAGCGCGCGCTTGCCACCGTCCTGATGGCGCTCGGCGTCGTGTCGCTGCATTTCACCGCCATGGCCGCCGTCACGGTCGAAGCCGGCCTGATGCCCGTCAGCGACGACACGCTGATCTCGACGAGCCTGATGGTGCCGCTGATCGCCGTCGTCGCCTTCTCGCTGCTCTTCACGGGTCTCACGGCCGCCGTCTTCGCCCGCCAGGCGGAGCTTGCCGCCAGCGAAAGCACGCGTCAGTTCGCCATGCTCGTTCAGGGCGTCAAGGACTACGCCATCTATATGCTGGATCCGGACGGCCGCGTCGCCAACTGGAACGAGGGCGCCGAGCGGCACAAGGGCTACAAGGCGCACGAAATCGTCGGCCAGCATTTTTCCGAATTCTACAGCGCGGAAGACCGGCTTGCCGGCCTGCCGGAGCGCGCCCTGCGCATTGCCCGTTCGGAAGGAAAGTATGAGAACGAGGGCTGGCGCTATCGCAAGGATGGCTCGCGCTTCTGGGCGAATGTCGTGCTGGACCCGATCCACGATGCCGGCGGCCTGCTTGTCGGCTACGCCAAGATCACCAAGGACATCACCGTGGAAAAGGCCAATGCCGACCGACTGGCCGCGGTGACGAAGAACCTCGACCTGGCGCTCGAAAACATGTCGCAGGGCCTCTGCCTCTTCGACAAGGACGAGCGCCTGCTGATCGCCAACCGTCGCTACAGCGAAATCTACGGCTTCCCGGAAGGCAGCATCCAGCCGGGCATGACGCTGCGCGAGATCGTCGATGCGGGCGTCGCCGCCATCTATGCCGACCCCGGTGTCTGGCAGTCCAAGGCGCGTGACGTCTATGCGCGTCGCCGCGCGGCGATCCAGGCCGACGACGGCGGGGCGACCGTCGAAAAGCTGCCCAACGGCGTCTCGGTGCAGCTGCGCTACCGCACGCTGCCGGATGGCGCCTGGGTCGCGACCTATGAGGACGTTTCCGAGCGCCTGCGCTCGGAGGAGCAGATCTCGTTCCTCGCCCGCCACGACAGCCTCACCGGCCTGCCGAACCGCGCCAGCTTCAACGACCGGCTCGATGGCGAACTCGTTTCCGCCCGCCGCTCGGGCGGCAAGGTGGCGGCCATCGGCATCGACCTCGACAAGTTCAAGGAAATCAACGACACGCGTGGCCATGCGGCGGGCGACGAGGTGCTGACGACGCTCGCGCGGCGCATGCAGGCCTGCCTGGAGGCCGACGAGACGGTCGCCCGTTTCGGCGGCGACGAATTCGCCGCCGCCAAGCGCTTCGAAGACATGTCGGATCTCACCGACTTCCTCCAGCGCCTCGAAACCTGCCTGAACGAAGAGATCCGCATCGACGGTTACGACATCAAGCCGGGCGCAAGCCTCGGTGTCGCGATCTATCCGCAGGATGCCGACAATATCGAAGCGCTGCTCAACAATGCCGACCTTGCCATGTACCGCGCCAAGGAAGCGCTGACCCAGACGGTCTGCTTCTACGAGGTTTCCATGGACGAGGCCGCGCGCAGCCGCCGCCTCATCGCCAACGACCTCTGGCAGGCGGTGGAGCGCAAGGAACTGCAACTGCACTATCAGGTGCAGAAGGCGGTCCATTCCGGCGAGACGGTCGGCTATGAGGTGCTGCTGCGCTGGCATCATCCGGTGCGCGGCACCATCCCGCCGGGCGAATTCATTCCGATCGCCGAAGAATGCGGCGCGATCCTGCCGATCGGCGAATGGGTGCTGCGCGAAGCCTGCCGCGAGGCCGCGACCTGGGACAACGATCACAAGATCGCCGTCAACCTGTCGCCGGTCCAGCTCGGCAATGCCGATGTCGCGGACCTCGTGCACGGCGTCCTCGTCGAAACCGGCCTCAGCCCGCATCGCCTAGAACTGGAAATCACCGAATCGACCATCATCGGCGACAAGGAACGCGCGCTGCACACGCTACGCCGCATCAAGGCCTTCGGCGCCACCATCGCCATCGACGATTTCGGCACCGGCTATTCCTCCCTGGAAACCCTGCGCGCCTTCCCCTTCGACAAGATCAAGCTCGACCGCAGCTTCATGAACGAGGTGGAGGCAAGCCCCGAGGCGAAGGCCATCATCCGCGCCATTCTTGCCCTCGGCCAGACGCTGCGTGTGCCGGTGCTCGCCGAAGGCGTCGAGACGCGCAGCCAGCTCGATATCCTGCTGGACGAAGGCTGCGACGAGGCGCAGGGCTATTTCCTCGGCCGTCCGGTGCCGATCGAGCGCATTCGCGTCGACGAGGAAAAGGACGAGGCGGCCTGAGAGGGCCGCTCGTCGGAACCGCCCCTCGTTCCCTGCCGGAACCGTCTCCCCGTAAGGGGAGAGGAGAGGGGGCTGCCGCTGCCCTCAAGCGCCCATTCGGAAAACCCATGCCTCGGCGTCCTCGCCCCGCGTGCGGGGAGAGCGTGCCGTCAGGCCTGCGAGGCTTTTCGATTGCCTTGGGGCGGCTTACTGCCGCTTGAAGCGGCGCCCCGCCAGGTCGATCTGGAAGCGCGGGAAGATGAAGACGCCGATGATCGTGCCGGCATATTTCTCCTCGAGACCCGTCGATTCCCCGACGCAGAACACCGGCTGGCGCGGTGCGCCGTCGAGATGGATGGTCGTCGAGAAACAGAAGGACGACGAGGAGGCCGCGGCCTGCTCGAAGAGTTCCAGCACGCGCGTGCGGTCGAGCGGCTCGTAGCAGCGGATGAGGTTCAGGAGGCCGCAGGTGCGCTGCGGCAGGCCATGCGCCTGCATCGCCTTTTCGCCGAGCGCGAAGAGGCCGTTGGAGAGATCGCCGGTTCAGCGCTCCGTCACGCAATATTGCGTCAGCAGCTCGTTGTCCGTGTCGTCGAAATCCATCGAGCCCGGCAGGAAGGGCGACGAGAGATCGGTCTTGATTATCTTGAACACCTACGACCCCAGGGCAGTTGCTCGAATTGAATCCGCACGTCCCACCCTTGCGGGGAACGACATGCTAAAAAGCGGCCCCCGGCTGACATTCCCTCGAAGTCCGCCGAACCACTTTCTCATGTACTGAACTGCGTCCGGCTCCTGCGATGTGCATCAGATCGGACGTACGCGCAAAAACTGCCGGTGACGCTCCCTCAAGGTCGTCCGGCAATTATGGGATTACGGGAATTCCGGCTGCGCACCGACTGGCTATCGAAAGCTGGCGCCTGAACCCCAGTGAATCTTTAAAGTTCACTTGGGGCGACTTTATAGTGGGTTTTTTGATACCATCAACGGCTTTTTGATAATTATTGTACAATTGGAAAAATTCTTTTCACGGCAACGATGCAGGCCCGCGATCGCCCGGGCAAACAAAAAGGGCGATCCGAAGACCGCCCTTTTCGAACTGAACCGGTTGGCTCAGATGCAAGACCCGAAAGTCTTACATCATGTCCATACCGCCCATACCGCCCATGCCGCCCGGCATTGCCGGAGAGTCCTTCTTCGGCAGTTCGGCGATCATGGCTTCCGTCGTGATCAGCAGCGAAGCAACCGAAGCGGCGTTCTGCAGGGCCGTGCGGACAACCTTGACCGGGTCGACGATGCCGAGCTGGATCAGGTCGCCATATTCGCCGGTCTGGGCGTTGTAGCCGTAGTTGTCTTCGTTCTTTTCGAGGATCTTGCCGACGACGATGGAGGCTTCGTCACCTGCGTTGTCCGCGATCTGGCGAACGAGGGACTGGAGCGCGCGGCGGATGATGTTGATGCCGGCATCCTGGTCGGCGTTGTCGCCCTTGATCTCGCCAGCGGTCTGACGGGCGCGCAGCAGGGCCACGCCGCCACCAGCCACGATGCCTTCTTCCACGGCAGCGCGGGTGGCGTGCAGGGCGTCTTCCACGCGGGCCTTCTTTTCCTTCATCTCGACTTCGGTGGCAGCACCGACCTTGATGACGGCCACGCCGCCGGCCAGCTTGGCCACGCGCTCTTGCAGCTTCTCGCGGTCGTAGTCGCTGGTGGCTTCCTCGATCTGGATGCGGATCTGCTTGACGCGGGCTTCGATGTCACCAGCAGCGCCGGCGCCGTCGATGATGGTGGTGTTTTCCTTGCCCACTTCGACGCGCTTGGCCTGGCCCAGATCGGCCAGGGTCACCTTCTCGAGGCTCAGGCCCACTTCTTCAGCGATGACCTTGCCGCCGGTCAGGATGGCGATGTCTTCCAGCATGGCCTTGCGACGGTCGCCGAAGCCCGGAGCCTTGACGGCCACGACCTTCAGGATGCCGCGGATGGTGTTGACCACCAGGGTTGCCAGGGCTTCGCCTTCGACTTCCTCGGCAATGATCAGCAGCGGACGGCCGGCCTTGGCCACGGCTTCCAGCGTGGGCAGCAGGTCACGGATGTTGGACACCTTCTTGTCGTACAGCAGCACGAAGGGGTTGTCCAGGATCGCGGCTTGCTTTTCCGGGTTGTTGATGAAGTAGGGCGACAGGTAGCCGCGGTCGAACTGCATGCCTTCGACGACATCCAGCTCGTTGTTCAGGCTCTTGCCGTCTTCGACGGTGATCACGCCTTCCTTGCCGACCTTGTCCATCGCGTTGGCGATGATCTGGCCGACGTCGGCATCGCTGTTGGCGGAGATGGTGCCGACCTGAGCGATTTCCTTGGAGGTGGTGGTGGCCTTGGAGGCCTTCTTCAGCTCGGCGACCAGGGCTTGCACAGCCTTGTCGATACCGCGCTTCAGGTCCATCGGGTTCATGCCGGCGGCCACGTACTTCATGCCTTCGCGCACGATGGCCTGGGCCAGCACGGTGGCGGTGGTGGTGCCGTCACCGGCGTTGTCGCTGGTCTTGGAAGCCACTTCCTTGACCATCTGGGCGCCCATGTTCTGCAGCTTGTCCTTGAGCTCGATCTCCTTGGCGACCGAGACACCGTCCTTGGTGACGGTGGGGGCGCCGAAGGACTTGTCGATGACGACGTTACGACCCTTCGGGCCGAGCGTTACCTTGACTGCGTCTGCGAGGATGTCGACGCCACGCAGCATCTTTTCGCGCGCGCTGCGGCCGAACTTTACTTCTTTGGCTGCCATTGTGAGAACTCCTGAAGAGGTGTCAGCTGAATTGGGAAGGAATTATCGGCGGATCAGCCGATGATGCCCATGATGTCGGCTTCCTTCATGATCAGAAGGTCTTCGCCGTTGAGCTTGACTTCGGTGCCCGACCACTTGCCGAACAGGACGCGGTCGCCAACCTTGACGTCGAGAGCGACGACCTTGCCGCTTTCGTCACGGGCGCCGGAACCGACGGCGACGATTTCGCCTTCCTGCGGCTTTTCCTTGGCGGTATCCGGAATGATGATCCCGCCCTTGGTCTTTTCTTCGGACTCGACGCGACGAACGACGACGCGGTCGTGAAGCGGGCGGAAGTTGGTGCTTGCCATTGTCTTTTCCCTCGATCAAATGACATTGCGGATCACGAAACGGATCCGTTGGATTGGTGTTAGCACTCCTCATTGCAGAGTGCTAGCGGAGCCGAGATAGGCGGCGGCACGTTCGGAGTCAAGAACGGCGCCTTCAATTTATTTCGGCCGGAATGGTTACCGCCGCCCGCCAGATGGGGGTGCTGTCGCACGCCATCAAGTCAACATCGTGAATTTTCGGCTGTTTCCCTGTGGAGAGGGCAAAATTGCGTGGAGAGGCTTGTTTTCTTGCCGTCCCTTTGCAATGTCAGCCGGGCTCGATTTCGACACGGGAAACCCTGATGGCTCAACGCATCCAATCCTTCCGCGACATCGCCGCGCAGTATGACGTGGTGCTCTGTGACGTCTGGGGCGTCCTGCACAACGGCGTCGAGGCCTTTTCCTACGCTTCCGAGGCGCTGGCCGAGGCCCGGGCCGCGGGCCTTGCCGTCGTGCTGATCACCAATTCGCCGCGCCCGCATCCCGGCGTGAAGGTGCAGATCCGCGGCCTCGGCGTGCTCGACGAAGCCTATGACCGCATCGTCACCTCGGGCGACGTCACCCGTGCGCTGATCGAAGCCGCGCCGAAGAAGGTCTATTTCATCGGGGCGGACAAGGATTCTCCGCTGCTCGACGGTCTCGGCACCAAAGAGGTCGGGGCGGACGAGGCCGAGGTCGTTGTCTGCGCGGGCCTGCGCGACGACGAAGTGGAGACGATCGAGGACTATCGCGCGGAACTGACGGCGCTCGCCGCCCGCAAGCTGCCCTTCATCTGCGCCAATCCCGATCTCGTCGTCGAACGCGGCCACAGGCTCATCCCCTGTGCCGGTGCGATCGCACAGCTTTACGAAGACCTCGGCGGCACGACGCGTATCGCCGGCAAGCCGCATCGCCCGATCTACGAAAAGTCGCTGGCCGAGGCGCGCGCCGTGCACGGCGCCTTCGACATGTCCCGGGTGATCGCCATCGGCGACGGCATGCCCACCGACGTGCGCGGCGCCGAAGCCTATGGCCTCGATGTGCTCTATATCTCGGGCGGCATCCACGCCCAGCACTATGTCGAAGCCGGCCGCACCGACGAGGCGAAGCTGGACGCCTTCCTCGCGCAAGAAAACGCCCACCCGAAATGGTGGATCCCCCGGCTGCAGTGACGGGGACGGAGGCGGTCGTCATGACGGTATTTCACAGGAACGAGACGAAGCAGCCGCTGCCGGAGCATCTGCACGGCGGCGTCATCGCCATAGGCAATTTCGACGGCGTGCATCGCGGCCACCAGGCCGTTCTGCAGCGCGCGCTCGACATCGCCGCAGCGCGCGGCATTCCCGCGCTGGTGCTGACCTTCGAGCCGCATCCGCGCACCGTCTTCCGCCCGCAAACCCCGGTCTTCCGCGTGACGCCCGCGCCGCTGAAGGCGCGCATTCTCGAAGGCATGGGCTTTTCCGCCGTCATCGAATATCCCTTCGATCGCTCGTTCTCGGAAATCTCCGCCCACGATTTCATCCGCGACATCCTGATGGACTGGCTGCACGCCTCCGAGGTCGTCACGGGCTTCGACTTCCATTTCGGCAAGGGCAGGGAAGGCGGACCGGCCTTCCTGATGGCGGCTGGCGAGGAAAACGGCTTCGGCGTCACGCTGGTCGATGCCTTCCGGGACGAGAACGCCTCGGTCATCTCCTCCAGCTTCATCCGCTCGCTGCTCGGCGAGGGGGCCGTGGCGGAAGCGGCCGGCCAGCTCGGCTATCGCTACACGGTCGAAGCCGAGGTGATCGGCGGCAAGCAGCTCGGCCGCACGCTCGGCTTCCCGACCGCCAACATGCAGCTTCCGCCCGAGGCGGAACTGCGCAACGGCATCTACGCCGTGCGTTTCCGCCGCCCCGATGGCAGCCTCCATGACGGCGTCGCCAGCTACGGCCGCCGCCCGACGGTCGACACGGACGGCGCGCCGCTGCTCGAAACCTTCCTCTTCGACTTCTCCGGCGATCTCTACGGCGAAATCTCCGCCGTCTCCTTCTTCGGCCACCTGCGGGACGAATTGAAGTTCGACGGCCTCGATGCGCTCGTCGTGCAGATGAAGCGCGACGAGGAGGAGGCGCGCGCGCTGCTGGCCGGCGTGCGCCCCCTCGGGGCAATCGACCAGCGGCTCTGTTTCTAGGCGCCATGCGCGAAGAGCCCTGCGCAATCCATCTCTTCCGTTCGGCCGGTTTCGCCCCTTCGGGTGACACGGTCGTGAGCTTTGCCCCGGTGGAAAGGGTCGTTGCCGTCTATGGCGGCGGCGGAGCCTTCGATGCCGATGGGCTGCGCGCGGCCTTCGGCGGGGCGGCCATTTTCAGGCGCGAGGGGACGGGCGCGCTGTTTGCCGGTGTCTGGGGCACGCGCAATGCCGCCCGCTTCCGCCGCGAGATGCGCGCGCGCATGCCCGTCGCCCTTCATCGCGAGGCGCCGGATGTGCGTCTGGTCATGCGCAGCGCGGAGGGCCGGCGGCCCGTCAGGCCGCCGCTCGCCGGCACGTAGCGGACTTTCGCATCGCCGCGCCGTCGATTGCGGCGCGTGCCGTCTTTTCAAAAGAGTGAAAAGGCCGTAAGACCGCGCGCATGATGCTCCACCGGCTGACCATCGATCTGCGAATTAGTGGCCCGGCCTTCCGCGCGCTCTGAGCGAGGCCGGAAGGTCCGGGATTTCGGGTGTTTGTGAGAAACGCCCCCGCCGTCAGTACCTGACAATATTTCCCCGCATGCGCGAATGCGCGCGAAAAGACGATAGCCCTATCCATGAACGATACGCCCGAAAAAGTCGATTATTCGTCCACCCTCTACCTGCCGCAGACGGATTTCCCCATGCGCGCCGGCCTGCCGCAGAAGGAGCCGGAAACGGTGTCCCGCTGGCAGAAGATGGACCTCTACAAGAAGCTGCGCGCCTCCGCCGCCGGCCGCGAGAAGTTCGTGCTGCACGACGGCCCGCCCTATGCCAATGGCCAGATCCATATGGGCCATGCGGTCAACAAGATCCTCAAGGACATGATCGTCAAGGCGCGCCAGCTGCAAGGCTTTGACGCCGCCTACATCCCAGGCTGGGACTGCCACGGCCTGCCCATCGAATGGAAGATCGAGGAAAAGTACCGCGAGAAGGGCAAGAACAAGGACGAGGTGCCGGTCAACGAATTCCGCCAGGAATGCCGTGACTTCGCCGGCGGCTGGATCAAGATCCAGGCCGACGAGTTCAAGCGCCTCGGCATCGAGGGCGACTTCGAGAACCCCTACACGACGATGAACTTCCACGCGGAAGCCCGCATCGCCGGCGAACTCCTGAAGATCGCCAGGTCCGGCCAGCTCTATCGCGGCTCCAAGCCCGTCATGTGGTCGGTCGTCGAGCGCACGGCGCTGGCCGAGGCCGAGGTCGAATATGCCGATGTCGAGAGCGACACGATCTGGGTGAAGTTCCCGGTCGTGGAAGGCGCCGCAGACCTTATGGGCAACTATGTCGTCATCTGGACGACCACGCCCTGGACGATCCCCGGCAACCGCGCCATCGCCTTCTCCTCGCGCTATCCCTACGGCCTCTTCGAGGTCGAGAGCGCGCAGAACGATTTCGGCCCGCAGCCCGGCGAGAAGCTGATCTTCGCAACGCGTCTTGCCGACGAGGCGGCCGCCAAGGCGAAGCTCACCTTCAAGTTCCTGCGTGACGTCGAGCCGGCGGAACTTGCCGCCATCACCTGCGCCCATCCGCTCAAGGATCTCGGCTACACGTTCCCGGTTCCGCTGCTCGACGGCGACCACGTCACCGACGATGCCGGCACGGGCTTCGTGCACACCGCGCCGAGCCACGGCCGCGAGGACTTTGACGCCTGGACGGCCAGCGCCCGCGAACTGGAAGCGCGCGGCATCTCGTCCAGGATCCCGTTCCCGGTCGACGACGCGGGCTTCTACACGGCCGACGCTCCCGGCTTCGACGGCGCGCGCGTCATGGATGACAACGGCAAGAAGGGCGATGCCAACGAGCGTGTCATCAAGGCGCTGATCGCCTCCAACACGCTGTTCGCCCGTGGCCGCCTCAAGCATTCCTACCCGCATTCCTGGCGTTCCAAGAAGCCGGTCATCTTCCGCAACACGCCGCAGTGGTTCGTCTACATGGACAAGGAACTGGGCGACGGCACCACGCTGCGCTCGCGCTCGCTGAAGGCGATCGACGATACCCGCTTCGTGCCGGCGAGCGGCCAGAACCGCCTGCGCGCCATGATCGAAAGCCGCCCGGACTGGGTGCTCTCGCGCCAGCGCGCCTGGGGTGTTCCGATCGCCGTCTTCGCCGACGAGAACGGCGAGGTTCTGCTGGACGAGGCCGTTAATGCCCGCATCCTCGATGCCTTCGAGAAGGAAGGCGCCGACGCCTGGTTCGCCGATGGCGCCAAGGAGCGCTTCCTCGGCAACGACCACGACGCGGCCAGGTGGACGCAGGTCATGGACATCCTCGACGTCTGGTTCGACTCGGGCTCCACGCACACCTTCACGCTCGAAGACCGTCCGGACCTGAAGTGGCCGGCCGATGTCTATCTCGAAGGCTCGGACCAGCATCGCGGCTGGTTCCATTCCTCGCTGCTCGAAAGCTGCGCGACGCGCGGCCGTGCGCCCTACAACGCCGTCGTCACCCATGGCTTCACCATGGACGAGAAGGGCGAGAAGATGTCGAAGTCCAAGGGCAACGTCGTCTCGCCGCAGGACGTGATGAAGGAATCGGGCGCCGATATCCTGCGCCTGTGGGTCATGACGACGGACTACTGGGAAGACCAGCGCCTCGGCAAGACAATCATCCAGACCAACATCGACGCCTACCGCAAGCTGCGCAACACGGTGCGCTGGATGCTGGGCACGCTGGCGCACGACACGGGCGAGGAGATCGCCCATGCCGACATGCCGGAGCTGGAAAAGCTGATGCTGCACCGGCTCTCGCAGCTCGATGCCGTCGTGCGCGAGGGCTATGACGCCTTCGACTTCAAGAAGATCGCCCGCGCGCTGATCGATTTCTCCAACGTCGAGCTCTCGGCCTTCTACTTCGACGTCCGCAAGGATGCGCTCTACTGCGACGCCCCGTCCTCGCTGAAGCGCCGCGCCGCGCTCTGCGTCATCCGCAAGCTGTTCGAGTGCCTCGTCACCTGGCTGGCGCCCATGCTGCCCTTCACGATGGAAGAGGCCTGGCTGTCGCGCAAGCCCGACGCCGTCTCGGTCCACCTGGAGCAGTTCCCCGCCGTGCCGGCCGAATGGCGCGACGATGCGCTGGAAGCCAAGTGGGAGAAGATCCGCGACGTGCGTTCGGTCGTCACCGGCGCGCTGGAAATCGAACGCCGCGAGAAGCGCATCGGCGCCTCGCTGGAAGCCGCTCCAGTGGTCTATGTCGACGATCCGGAGCTTTTGAAGGCGCTGGAAGGCCAGGACTTTGCGGAAATCTGCATCACCTCGGCCATCGCCATCGTCGCCGGCAACGGCCCGGCCGACGCCTTCCGCCTGCCGGAAGTCGCCAAGGTCTCCGTCGAGCCGAAGCTGGCCGAAGGCGCCAAGTGCGCCCGTTCCTGGCGCATCACGACGGATGTCGGCTCGGATGCCGATTATCCCGATGTCTCGGCCCGCGACGCCGCTGCGCTGCGCGAGATCGGCTTCCGCCGCGCCGCCTGAGAGGGCGTGCCTGTTGACGGCCGGGTCTTTCCGGCCGTCGATTTGCCGGCATGAATTGCGCTTGCCTGTTTCATCCGGTAATGCTGCCTGAAAATGGTCGGATTGTTCCGCCATGGCACGGCGGACTATTGCCGTGTGATTGCTTGTCGGCGTACCGGCTCTGCTGGAAGGGTGTTCATGGGAATGACGCGAAATATTCGGGTGCGGACCGGCCTCCTCGGCCTTCTCGGCGGTAGCCTCCTTCTCACCGGCTGCATGGGCCCGACCTACGGCACGAGCAAGACGGCCGGCGAACAGCTCATCGACGACCTCGGCGATGCCATCATGGTGCAGTCCTCGAGCAACGAGGAAGCCAAGAAGATTCGCTACCAGCCGCGCGGCAGCCTGGTCGTGCCGAAGGACAAGGTGGCGCTCGCCAACCCGCAGCAGTCCGTTTCCGGCAAGGACAATCCGGAATGGCTGGAAAGCCCCGAGGAAATGCGTGAGCGCCTGCGCCTGGAAGCCGACGAGAATTCCGGCAGCACCAACTACCGCTCGCCGCTCGCCTCCCAGGGCACGACGAACCGCAAGCTTTCGTCCGCCGAGCAGACCGCTGCCTATCGCGAAGCGCGCCGGCTGCAGATGGGCGCCTATGCCGACAAGCGCCGTTACCTGAGCGATCCGCCGGTCGAGTACCGCCGCATGCCGGAAGAGGCGCAGGCCGATCTCGGCGAACCGGAAAAGCAGAAGGAACGCCGCCGCAAGAAGGAAGCCAAGGCGGCCAAGCAGGGTTCCTGGTGGCCTTTCTGAGGTAAGTCCGCAGCGCGGTTCTACGCAAAACGGGAAGGCTCCGATCGATGACGGACTATCGCATCCGCCCGGCGACACCGGCCGACGCCGGTGTCATCCTGCGGTTCATCCGCGAACTTGCCGACTACGAAAAGGCGCTGCACGAGGTCGCTGCGACGGAAGAGACCGTCGCCGCCTCGATCTTCGGCGAAGGCTCCGTCAGCCATGCGGCGATCTGCGAAACCGAAGCGGGCGAGCCCGCCGGTTCCGCCATCTGGTTCAAGACCTATTCCACCTGGCAGGCCAGGAACGGCCTCTATCTCGAAGACCTCTATGTCACGCCCGCCCATCGCGGCGCCGGCGTCGGCAAGATGCTGCTGCGCCATCTCGCGCGCGTCGCCGTGGCGGAGGGCTGCGGACGTTTCGAGTGGAGCGTGCTCGACTGGAACGAGCCGGCGATCCGCGTCTACGACGCCATCGGCGCCGAACAGCAGACCGAATGGATCCGCTACCGCCTGACGGGCGAAAAGCTGAAAGCCTTCGCGGCGGGCTGATCAGCGCCGTTCGGTGAAGAAATCCTTCAGGATATCCGCGGCCTCCGTGCCGCTGAGGCCGGAATAGACGTCCGGCGCATGGTGGCAGGTCGGTTGCGCGAAGAAGCGCACGCCATTGTCCACCGCACCGCCCTTCGGGTCCTCCGCGCCGTAGTAGAGCCGGCGGATGCGGGCGAAGGAAATGGCGGCGGCGCAGAGCGTGCAGGGCTCCAGCGTCACATAGAGATCCGCGCCCGTCAGCCGCTCCTGGCCGAGCTTGCGGGCGGCCTCGCGGATCACCGCGACCTCGGCATGGGCGGTCACGTCGTTCTCCGCCCGGGTGCGGTTGCCCGACTGCGCGATGACCGTGCCGTCCTTGACCAGAACCGCCCCGACGGGCACCTCGCCGCGCGCGCCGGCGGCCCGCGCCTCGGCAAGCGCGATCTCCATGAAGCGGTTTGTCACGACATGATTTGTCACGCGCGCACGAATTCCTCTTAACCCCGGACGCCTGACCTGATAGGACACGGCAAAACGCAGGCAGCACAAATGACATTCAAAGACAAGCCAAAACGGCCGGGCGCCAAGCCCGCGGGCCGTGACACCAAGCCGCGTGGCGCCGCATCGGCGGCCGCGGGCAAGAAATCCTTTGCGGCCGACAAGCCGGCCGGCAAGAAGCCGGGCGGCAAGCCGTTCGCTGAAAAATCCGCGCCGCGCGATGCCAAGCCCGCCCGCGCCGGCAAACCCGCGCCGGCCGCTTCGGCCGCGGCGGAGCTTGCGCCCGAGCGCATTTCCAAGCTGCTCGCCCGCGCTGGCGTCGCCTCGCGCCGCGATATCGAGCGCATGATCATGGAAGGCCGCGTCAGCGTGAACGGCACGGTGCTGGACACGCCCGTCGTCAACGCCACCTTCGCCGACCGCATCGAGGTCGACGGCGTTCCGGTGCGCGGCATCGAGCGCACGCGCCTCTGGCTCTACCACAAGCCCGCCGGCCTCGTGACGACGAATGCCGATCCCGAGGGCCGCCCGACCGTCTTCGAGAACCTTCCCGAAGACCTGCCGCGCGTCATGTCCATCGGCCGCCTCGACATCAACACCGAAGGCCTGTTGCTGCTGACCAATGACGGCGGCCTTGCCCGCATGCTGGAACTGCCGACGACCGGCTGGCTGCGCCGCTATCGCGTGCGCGCCCATGGCAAGATCGAGCAGGCCGATCTCGACAAGCTGAAGGAAGGCATCGCCGTCGACGGCGTGCTCTACGGCGCCATCGACGCGACGCTCGACAAGGCGCAGGGCTCCAACGTCTGGCTGACGCTCGGCCTGCGCGAAGGCAAGAACCGCGAAGTCAAGAACGTGCTCGGCGCGCTCGGCCTCGACGTGAACCGCCTGATCCGCATCTCCTACGGCCCGTTCCAGCTCGGCGAACTGCCGGAAGGACACGCCCAGGAAATCCGCGGCCGCACGCTGCGCGACCAGCTCGGCCCGCGCCTCATCGAGGAATCCAAGGCCAATTTCGACGCGCCGCTCTTCGACCACGCCGCCGAGGAAGCCGAGGAGAAGCCGGCCCGCAAGCCCCGTGCCGAGGCCGCGCCCGCCTGGGGCGGCGAAAAGCCCGCCGGACGGCATGAAAAGCCCGCGGACCGCCGCGAGAAGGCCCGTGCCCGCCTCGACACCAAGCGCGACGACCGTTTCGGCGACAAGCCGCGCGGTGGCCCGCGTGACCGGGATCGCGATGACGACCGCTTCGAGGCCAAGCCGAAGCGCGAGCCGGCGACGCGCGCCCGCAAGTCCAATGTCTGGATGGCGCCCGGCGCCCGCCCGGTTGCGGAAAAGAAGGCCGAAAGCGCCGAGGGCGTGAAGCGCGAGCCGCGCGAGCGTCCCGATGGCGCGCCCAAGACCAAGCGCTACGGCCGCACGACCGAAGGCGCGCTGACGCGTTCGGCCAAGAAGTTCGATTCGGACCGCAAGGGTCCGGCTCGCGGCCGCCCCGGCGACGACCGGGTGGAAAAGCCGCGCATCCTGAAGACGCGCGACGAGGACGGGGAATGGATCCGCGCCTCCGAGCCGGAACAACGCGATGAAGGCGGTCGCGGCGGCTTCGGTGGCCGCCGGCGCTCCGGCGACGACCGTCCCTCGCGCGATTTCGGCGACCGTCCGCCCCGTGGCGACCGCTCGTTTGGTGACCGCCCGCCGCGCGGCGACCGCCCCTTCGGTGATCGCCCCTCTGGAGACCGCAAGCCGCGTGCCGAGGGCGACCGTCCCTTTGGTGATCGCAAACCGCGCGCCGAAGGCGAGCGGTCCTTCGGCGACCGTCCGGCCCGTGGCGATCGCAAGCCGCGTGCGGAGGGGGAGCGTTCCTTCTCGGATCGCCCGCCGCGCCGTGACGGCGGCAAGCCGTTCGGTGGCAAGCCCGGCGGCGGCAAGTCCTTCGGCGGCAAACCGGGTGGACGCCCGGCCGGTGGCAAGCCCGGTGGTCGCCCCAGCGGGGATCGCCCCGGTGGCGGCCGTCCCGCAGGCGGCAGCCGCCCGCGCGGCAAGGGGAAGTAAGCGGCAGTGCGCATCGTCGGCGGAGAGTTCCGCGGCCGGTCGCTCGCGACACCGAAGTCGGACGATATCCGTCCGACGACGGACCGCACGCGCGAAAGCCTGTTCAACATCCTGAACCATGCCTATCCGGACGCGCTGGATGGCACGCGCGTGCTCGATCTCTTCGCGGGAACGGGCGCGGTCGGCCTCGAGGCGCTGTCGCGCGGCGCGCGCGCGGTGCTTTTCGTCGAGCAGGGCGTCGAGGGCAGGGGGCTCCTGCATTCCAATATCGAAGCGCTCGGCGTCATCGGCCGCGCCAAGATCTTCCGGCGCGACGCCACCGCGCTCGGCACGGTCGGCACCATGGAGCCGTTCGATTTCCTCTTCGCCGATCCGCCCTATGCGAAGGGTCTCGGCGAGCGCGCGCTCGATGCGGCGGCCCGGGGCGGCTGGCTGGTCGATGGCGCCCTTGCGATCCTGGAAGAGCGCGCCGATATTCAGCCTGTCGCGGTCGATGGTTTCGAGATGCTCGAAACGCGCACCTTCGGCGACACGCGCATGCATTTCTATCGCTACCGGTCCGGCTGATCCTGCGGCCCGAGGAGACCTGAGCAATGACCGATGCCCTCGTTTCCCTGCCAGCATCCACAGCAAGCGGCCCGACCGTCGCCATCGCGCTCGGCGGCGGTGGGGCGCGTGGCCTTGCCCATATCCATGTCATCGAGGTTCTGGACGAACTCGGCATCCGCCCGGTGCTGATCGTGGGAGCCTCCATCGGCGCCATCATGGGCGCGGCCATGGCCGCCGGCCTGTCGGGCCGGGAAATCCGCGAACACACGCTCGCCTCCATCGGCCGTCCCGGCCGGCTGGTCAACCGGCTCTGGAGCCTGCGCCCCACGCGCTTTTCCGATATCGGCGGCTTGCGTGTCGGGCAGTTCAATCTGGAGCGCGTGCTCAAGGCCTTCCTGCCGGAGACCCTGCCGGAGACCTTCGAGGCGCTGCCCATTCCGCTCAAGGTCATCGCGTCGGATTATTACGCTCAGTGCGAATGCGTCTGCGACAGCGGCCCGCTCTTGCCGGCGCTCGCCGCCTCCGCCGCGCTGCCGGCGATCTTCCGCCCGGTGATCATCGGCAACCGCGTGATGATCGACGGCGGGCTCTGGAACCCCGTGCCCTTCGATCACCTTGCCGGCAAGGCCGACATCACCATCGGCGTCGATGTCGTCGGCCAGCCGCCCGCCGGCACGGCGGAGGTGCCGAGCGGCATCGACAGTCTTTACGGCGCCACCCAGCTCACCATGCGCTCCATCGTCACGCTGAAGCTGGAGAAGGGCGCGCCGGATATCTTCCTGCGGCCGGAGGTCGGGCGCTTCCGCGTGATGGACTTCATGAAGGCCGAGGAGGTGCTGGCGGCCTCGGCGGGCATTCGCGACGACCTGAAGCGGGCGCTGGAGGCAAAGCTCGCGGCGCTCGGCGCACGGTAGCATCCGCTCCGCCCTGCCGGGCAGAGAGGTGGCGGCAGGCCTGCCTCACGCGTCCTCTTCCTCCGTCAGCGCCTTATTCTTCGGCTTGACCAGCGGTTCCGGCTTCACCGGCTTGGAATGCAGCATGTGCCGCCCGGCCGTGATGCCCTCGGCCGCCTGAAGCTCCAGCCGCGCCACGTCGCGGCGGCGGATGTCGTCGCCGATCGCCAGCGCATCGTCCGGATCGACGCCCAGTTCCTCCAGCGTTTCCCGGCCGAAGACGAGGGCGGACTCGAAGGTCTCGCGCACGTCGTGCTGCACGCCGCGCGCCCTAAGCGACAGCGTGTGCACGCGGTCGTAGGAGCGCACGAAGAGCGTGGCATTGGGATATTCCGACTGCACGAGGTCGACGATGCGATCGGTCGCGGCCTTGCCCTGCGTGCAGATGGCGACGATCTTCGCCCGCTCGATGCCGGCCGCGCGCAGCACGTCCTTGCGCGTGCCGTCGCCGAAATAGATGCGGAAGCCGAAATTCGCCGCCTGGCGCACGCGGTCGGTCGAATGGTCGATGACCGTCACCTCGCGCCCGCCGGCAAGCAGGATCTGTGCGGCGATCTGGCCGAAGCGCGAGAAGCCGATCATCAGGACGTCCGCCCCGGCGCCCTCGAAATCCTCCTCCATTTCCTCTTCCGCGTCCTCGACGAGAAGGAAGCGGGAGAGGGCGGCGGCAATGGGCGTCAGCGCCATGGAGATGGTGACGATGGCGATCAGCAGCGAGGCGAGCCCGCCCGAGAAGATGCCGGCGGCCGCGGCGGCGGTGAACAGCACGAAGCCGAATTCACCGCCCTGCGGCAGGACGAGCGCGATGCGCACCGCATCGTTGTGCGAGGAGCCGGTGAAGCGGCAGAGGCTGTAGATGACGAGGCTCTTGACCAGCATGACGGCGGGCGTCGCGATGAGGATCGTCAGCCAGCTCGAGAAGATGACGTCGAGATGCAGCGACATGCCCACGGCCATGAAGAACAGGCCCAGCAGCAGGCCCTTGAAGGGCTCCAGATCGGTCTCCAGCTCGCGCCGGAACTCGCTCTCGGCCAGCAGCACGCCGGCCAGGAAGGCGCCCAGCGCCAGGGACAGGCCGGCCATCTGCAGGAGCATGGCGGCGGCGAGCACGACGAAGAGCGCGGCGGCGATCATCGCTTCCCGCGCGCCGGTGCGGGCGATGACCTGGAACAGCGGGTTGAGCAGGTAGCGACCGGCGACGAGCAGCGCGGCAATGGCCGACAGCGCGATCAGGAAGTCCTCGAAGGCGCTGGTCGTGTCCTCCGGCGCCTGCTCGGCGAGCAGCGGGATCAGCGCCAGCAGCGGCACGATGGCAAGGTCCTGCAGGAGCAGCATGGAAAAGGCGCGCTGGCCGTAGCGGGTGTTGGTGTCGCCGCGCTCGTCGAGGATCTGCATGGCGAAGGCGGTGGAGGAGAGCGCCAGGCCGAAGCCGATGATCAGCGCGCCGTCCCATTGCTCCAGATCGAAGGCGAGGGTCAGCCCCGCCAGCGCCAGGCCGGTGATGACGACCTGCGCCATGCCGAGGCCGAAGATATCGTGCCGCATCGCCCAGAGACGCGAGGGCTTCAGTTCCAGCCCGATGAGGAAGAGCAGGAAGACGACGCCGAGTTCGGCGACGCCCAGCAGCTCCTCGCCGTCGCGGATCTGGTGCAGGATCGGGCCGATGACGACGCCGGCGGCAAGATAGCCGAGAATGGTGCCGAGCCCCAGCCGCTTGAAGATCGGCGCGGCAAGCAGCGCGCCGCCGAGCATCAGCAGGACCTCGTTGTAGGGGCTGTGGGTATAGGGCATGCGGAGGGCTTTCTGCTTGATGGCGCCGGCTCTGCGGCAAAAAAGGAGCGGCCTCCCTTGATGCCCGTGCCGGTGCACAATAAATGGGGCAGCAAAGAAAGGCCAAGTCATGTCAGAGACGATCGATTCCGCAAGCCTTCTCGCGCGTGCCGGTGAACTCATCGACCGCGCCATTCAAGCGGGGGCCGATGCGGCCGATGCCGTCGTCGTCCGGGGCCGATCCTCTTCGGTCAGCGTGCGGCTCGGCAAGGTCGAGGGCACCGAGGCCTCCGAAAGCGACGATTTCTCGCTGCGCGTCTTCGTCGGCAAACGCGTCGCCAGCGTCTCGGCCAATCCCGGCTTCGACCTGAAGGTGCTTGCCGAGCGCGCCGTCGCCATGGCCAAGGCCTCGCCGGAAGACCCCTATGCCACGCTCGCCGACAAGGCCGACCTTGCGACGGAGTGGCCCGATCTCGAACTCTTCGACCCGACCGCCGTCACCGCCGAGCAGTTGACGGAAGCCGCCCTTGCGGCGGAGGCCGCAGCGCTCGCCGTCTCCGGCGTCACCAATTCCGGCGGCGCGGGCGCTTCGGCCGGCATGGGCGGGCTGGTGCTCGCCACCTCGCACGGCTTTTCCGGCGCCTACAGCGCCAGCCGCTTCGGCCGCTCCGTCAGCGTCATCGCCGGCGAAGGCACCAAGATGGAGCGCGACTACGACTTCGATTCGAGCCTCTATTTCGCCGATCTGCGCGATGCCGGGGAGATCGGCCGCGAGGCGGCCGCCCGCGCCGTGCGCCGGCTGAACCCGCGCCAGGTGCCGACGGCCAGGAACGTCACCGTCGTCTACGATCCGCGCGTCGCGCGCGGCATTGCCGGCCACATCGCCGGCGCCATCAACGGCGCCGCCGTCGCCCGCAAGACCAGCTTCCTGCGCGACCGCATGGGCCAGCAGGTGCTGAAGGCGGGTCTCTCCGTCACCGACGACCCGCTCATCGTGCGCGGCTCCTCGTCCCGTCCCTTCGATGGCGAAGGCATCACGGGCGCGCGCCTCGCCATGATCGAGGACGGCGTGCTGCAGCACTGGTTCCTCTCCACCTCCACCGCCGACGAACTCGGCCTCAGGACGAACGGCCGCGGCGTGCGCGGCGGCACCTCGGTCAGCCCGGCCTCCACCAACCTTGCGCTGGAGCCCGGCGACATTTCTCCGGAGGACCTGATCCGCTCCGTCGGCAACGGCTTCTACGTCACCGAGCTGATCGGCCAGGGCGTCAACATGGTGACGGGCGAATACAGCCGCGGCGCTTCCGGTTACTGGATCGAGAACGGCGAGCTCACCTTCGCGGTCTCGGAGGTCACCATCGCCTCCAGCCTCACCGACATGTTCCTGCGCATCACGCCGGCGAACGATATCGACCGCTCCTTCGGCGTCGCCGCGCCGACGCTGGCCATCGAAGGCATGACGCTTGCCGGGACGTGAGACCATGACCACCCCAGCCGCCTGGAATGCCGATCTCGACCTTCTCGTCGGCGCCGCGCGGCTGGCGGGCGCCCGCGCGCTCGATTTCTTCCGCAAGGGGCCGGATGTCTGGTGGAAGAACGGCGGTCGCTCGCCGGTCAGCGCGGCGGATTTCGCCGCCAACGACATTCTCAAGAAGGAACTGCTCTCCGCCCGGCCGAACTACGGCTGGCTGTCGGAGGAAACGGATGACGACGCCGGCCGGCTCGACTGCGAGACGGTCTTCGTCATCGATCCGATCGACGGCACGCGCGCCTTCATCGCCGGCAAGGACGTCTGGTGCGTCAGCGCCGCGGTCGTCCATCACGGCCGGCCGGTGGCGGGCGTGCTCTTCGCCCCGGCGCTCGACGAACTCTTCACCGCGGCCGCGGATGGCCCGGTGCTGAAGAACGGCAAAGCCATCGCCGTGACCGGGGCCGACGCCGCGCGCCCGACGCGCATCGCCGCCGCCGAGGACATGGCAGAGGGCATCGACCGGACCATGACGGGCGGCGTGCACCGCATCGCCCATGTGCCCTCGCTCGCCTATCGTCTCGCCATGGTGGCGGACGGCCGTATCGACGCGACGCTGGTCAAGCGCAATTCGCACGACTGGGATCTGGCGGCCGCCGACCTCATCCTGACGCGGGCCGGCGGCGCCCTCGTGACGCTGGATGGCAAGCCGCTCGTCTACAACCGGCCGACCGTCAGCCACGAGACGCTGGCCGCGGCCGGCCTGTCCCGGCTTTCCGGGCTTGTGGAGGCCTCCCGGCACCTCGCCGGCCATTGACCTTTCCCGCGGAATCCCGCAAACCGTCTGCCGAAATCGGCATATTGAGGCAATTCCAAAAAAGCGGGGACCGGCTTCCCGTCCGGAATTGCGAAAGAACAAAAGAGAGAAACATGACCGACTCGACCGAGCCCAAGCAGCTTCTTCATCTCGTTTTTGGCGGCGAACTGAAGACCCTTGCGGACATGCAGTTCCGCGACCTCAATGCCCTCGATATCGTCGGCATCTTCCCCGACTATGCCAGCGCGCTCGCCGCCTGGAAGTCGAAGGCCCAGCAGACCGTCGACAACGCCCATATGCGCTACTTCATCGTGCACATGCACCGCCTGCTGGATCCGAAGGAAGCCTGAGCCCCGCGTTTCGACACCGTCCCGCGCGGCCGTGCCGCGCCGGACAGAAGGACAGGACCGTTCATGATCCTTGATCGCCCCAAAGCCGCAACGAGGGTGCCTCGCCCATGAGCAGACGGCTCGCCCGCGCCGCGCTTGCCCTTTACCGCTGGGGTGGCCTCGCGCTCTATCCGGTCGTCGGCCCCTATCTCGCGCTGCGCGCGGCCAAGGGCAAGGAAGAGCGTTCCCGGCGCCGCGAGCGCTACGGCGTCGCCAGCGTCGAGCGGCCGCATGGCCCGCTGGTGTGGTTCCACGCGGCCAGCGTCGGCGAGACCAACGCCATCGTGCCGCTGATCAAGGAAGTGTGCCGCCGCGGCATCGCCGTCGTGCTCACCACCGGCACCGTCACCTCCGCCAAGGTCGTGCAGGATCGCCTCGGCGACGACGTCATCCACCAATATGTGCCGCTCGACCTGAAGCCGGCGGTCAGCCGCTTCCTCGAATACTGGCATCCCGACCTTGCCATCATGGTGGAATCGGAAATCTGGCCGATGACCATCCTGGAACTCGGCAAGCGCCACATTCCGCAGGTGCTGGTCAATGCCCGCATCTCGGACCGCTCCTTCCCGCGCTGGAAGCGCCGGCACGCCATCGCCGATGCGCTGTTCGAAAACTTCGCGCTCGTCATCGCCCAGTCGGAGACGGATGCCGAACGGTTCCGCACGCTCGGCGCGCTGCCGGTGCTGGTTTCCGGCAATCTCAAGGTCGATACGGATGCGCCGCCGGTCGATCCCGTCGCGCTGAAAACCTATCTCGACCAGATCGGCACCCGGCGGACCTGGGCGGCGATCTCGACCTTCGAGGGCGAGGAAGCGGCGGCCGGCAACGTGCACCGGGTGCTGAAGGAACGCACGGGCCTGCTCACCATCGTCGTGCCGCGCCATCCCGAACGGGGCGATGCCATCTTCGACATGCTGACGGCGCGCGGCCTCAAGGTCGTCAGGCGCACCTCCGGCGAGCCGCTGACGCCCGATACCGACGTCTTCCTCGGCGACACGATCGGCGAGATGGGGCTTTACCTGCGCATGACGGAGATCGCCTTCGTCGGCCGCTCGCTCTTTGCCGAAGGCGGGCAGAACCCGCTGGAACCGGCCATGCTCGGCTGCGCGGTGCTGTCGGGTGGCAATGTGCAGAATTTCCGCGAGGCCTATCAGCAGCTTGCCCGCAATGGCAGCGCCAAGATGGTGCGCGATGTGGAAATGCTCGCCAAAGGCGTGCACTATCTGCTTATGAACGACGAGACGCGCCGGCAGATGATCGAGGCAGGACAAGAGACCGTGCAGGAAATGCGCGGGGCCCTGCGCGCCACGATCAAGGGGCTGGAGCCCTACATCAATCCGCTTACCGTGAAGGCGCGCCTGCACCCGCGCCAGACCTCCTGAAAGGACGGACCATGACCAAGGCAGCGACGATTTCCGGCATCCTCTTCGACAAGGATGGCACGCTGCTCGATTATGCCAAAAGCTGGGTGCCGGTGAATTACGAGCTTGCCCGCATCGCCGCGGCCGGCGACGAGGCGCTCGCCCGCAAGCTGCTGGTCGCGGGCGGCATGGATCCTGATACCGGCTATGTCACGCCGGACAGCCTGCTGGCCGCCGGCAACACGGTGGAGATCGCCGAGGGCATGGTCGGCGCCGGTGCGCCCTTCACGGTGGAAGCGCTGTCGGAGCTCTTCGACGGGCTCTTCGCCAATTCCGCCCAGCTTGCCGTCGCGGTCACCGACCTTGCCGATTTCTTCGCCACCATGCATGCCCGCGGCTACTGGCTCGGCGTCGCCTCCAGCGACAACGAGGCCTCGATCCGGGCGACGGCCAAGCGCTTCGGCTTCGAGAACTACCTGCACTATGTCGCCGGCTACGACAGTGGCTTCGGCATCAAGCCGGAACCGGGCATGGTGCTCGGCTTCTGCGCGGCGACGGGCCTCGAACCGCACCAGGTCGCCGTCGTCGGCGACAACAATCACGACCTGCATATGGGCCGCAATGCCGGCGCCGGTCTCACCGTCGCCGTGCTGACGGGCACCGGCTCGCGGGAATCCCTGTCGGCCGCCTCGGACTACTGCCTCAACGACATCACCGAACTGGTGCCGATCTTCCCCGAAGCGGCCGCCGCGCGCCCGGCGGCGTGAGCACGCATCGCAGCACCGTGCCCCCGGTTGCTTTTCCCGCCATTCTCGCGTTTCTTGAGGCCCAAGGACCGGGCAGGGACGCCCGCGGGGGATATGATGGTAAGTGAAGCGCCGCCGTTCTGGTGGACGAAGCCGGACTGGCGCGCTTATGCGCTCTGGCCCGTCTCGCGCCTCTATGGCTGGGTTGCCGGCCGGCGGCTGCGCAAGGGGCGGCGGGTCGAGGTGCCGGTGCCGGTGATCTGCGTCGGCAATTTCACCGTGGGCGGGGCCGGCAAGACGCCGACCGCCATCGCCATCGCCCGCGCCGCCAAGGCGCGCGGCCTCAAGCCCGGTTTTCTTTCGCGCGGCTATGGCGGCTCGCTGGACGTGACCACCGTCGTCGATCCGCACCATCACCGCGCCCGCGCCGTCGGCGACGAACCGCTGCTGCTCGCCCGCGAGGCGCTGACCGTCATTTCGCGCAAGCGCGTCAAGGGCGCGATGACGCTGATGGAGGCGGGCGCCGACCTCATCATCATGGATGACGGTTTCCAGAGCGCGCAGCTCACCTTCGACTATGCGCTGCTCGTCATCGACACGCGCCGTGGCATCGGCAACGGCCATCTGGTGCCGAGCGGGCCGGTGCGCGCGCCGCTGGGCGAACAGATGCGGCAGGCAAGCGCGCTGCTGGCCATCGGCGACGGCGATGCGGCCGACCGGCTGATCCGCCAGGCCGCCCGCGCCGGCAAGGCCATCCATCCGGCGACGCTCGTCACCGTCGGGGCCGAGGATCTCAGGGATCAGGTCGTCATGGCCTGGTCGGGCATTGCCGACAACGAGAAGTTCTTCCGCACGGTGAACGAGACAGGCGCGCATCTCTACGTCACCCGCAGCTTCCCGGACCATCACTATCTCAGCGACGATGAGGTGAGCGAAATCCTCGACCATGCCGAAGGGCTCGGCTACCGGCTCGTCACCACGGCCAAGGACAGCGTGCGGCTCGGCGGCGGGCACGGCCGGTCGGAGGAGCTGAAAGAGAAGAGCCGGGTGATCGAGGTGGAAATCCGCTTCGACGACCCGAAGGGGCCGGATGCGATCATCGATGCGGCGATTGCCAATGCGCGCCGGCGCAAGCTGCACCGGCTGGCGGAGAAGTAGATTTTTCGAGGAGAGAGACGCCCGGTCCCGGTGCTTTCGGGGCTCAGCGCTTCTGGTTCGGCAGGGCGCCGGCACGCTGTTCCGCATCCAGCGAGGCGGCGCAGCTGACATAGGCTTCCTGCCGCGCGACGCTCCAGTAGCGCAGCTCGTCGACCGGGATCGTTTCGCCGGTCATGGCGCAGGTGACGTGCGAGCCGGGCATCAGGATCTGGAAATCGCCGTCGAGATAGCGGATCTTCGCTTCCCGGCTGCCGCCGCGGCCTTCAAAACGGTTCATCATCGATTTCAATATCCGTATCATCCGATCGTCATGCAATATCGCGGCAGGCGCGAAATAGCCAGCCCCCGCACGTGTCCAAGGCTGCCGTCAGCTCCGGCCGAACAGCCGCTCGATATCGGAAAGCTTCAGCTCGATATAGGTCGGCCGGCCGTGGTTGCACTGGCCCGAGCCGGGCGTCGCCTCCATCTGACGCAGGAGCGCGTTCATCTCCTCCGGCCGCATGCGCCGGCCCGAGCGCACCGAGCCGTGGCAGGCCATGGTGGCGGCAAGATATTCCAGCTTGTTCCTGAGGCCGCTCGCCGTGTCCCATTCCGCCAGCTCATCGGCAAGCTGGCGGATAAGGCCGGCCGCATCCATTTCACCGAGCATGGCCGGCGTCTCGCGCACGGCGACGGCGCCGGGGCCGAAGCGCTCGATGCCGAGGCCGAGTTTTGCGAATTCCTCCGCATGGGCGAGGAGCCGGTCGCAATCGTCTTCCGGCAGGTCGACGATCTCGGGAATCAGCAGCGCCTGCGCCGGCACCGCGCGGGCATGCAGCGCGTTGCGCATCGCTTCGAAGACCAGCCGTTCATGGGCGGCATGCTGGTCGACGATGACAAGGCCGTCCTCGGTCTGCGCGACGATGTAGTTCTCGTGCAGTTGCGCCCGCGCCGCGCCGAGCGGATGGCGCTGCGGCAGCTCTTCCTCGCGAAATCCCGTGGCGGCCGGCGTGAAGGACGGCTCGCTGCGGGCCGAGGGCGCGACGAAGTCGGCAAAGCCTGTCTGCTGCGCGCGCAGGGGCATCGCGGCGGGCGACGCCTCGAAGGGCCGGTAGGGCGAGGCGGCGGGTGTCCAGGGCGCGGAGGGGCGCGCGGCTTCAGGACGGAAGGCGCGCATCAGGCCGCTGGCGCCCGTGGTGGAGGCGCGGTCGCCCTCGCGGGCCAGCGCCTCGCGGATCGCGCCGATGATGAGGCCGCGCACGAGGCCGGGATCGCGGAAGCGCACATCCGATTTGGCGGGATGCACGTTGACGTCGACCAGCGCCGGATCGATGTCGAGGGAGAGCACGGCGACCGGATAGCGCCCGTGCGGGATCGTCTCGGCATAGGCGGCCCTCAGGGCCGACCAGATCAGCTTGTCCTGCACCGGCCGTCCGTTGACGAAGGCGAACTGGTTGAGGCTGTTGCCGCGATTGAAGGTCGGCACGCCGGCAAAGCCGGTCAGCCGCACGCCCTCGCGCTCGGCATCGATCTCGATGGCATTGTCGCGGAAATCCCGGCCGAGCACCTGGGCGATGCGGGCAAGCCGGTCCGTGCCGGTCGCGGGGAATTCCAGCGTCGTGCGGTCGGAGCCCGACAGCACGAAGCGCACATGGGGAAAGGCGATCGCCATGCGCCGCACGACGTCCGAAATCGCCGAGGCCTCGGCCTTCTCGCTCTTCAGGAACTTGAGGCGCGCCGGGGTAGCGAAGAAGAGGTCGCGCACCTCGACCACGGTGCCGCGGTTGGCGGCGGCCGGGCGCACCGGTTCCACCTTGCCGCCCGTCACGCTGATCTCCGCGCCTTCGCCGGCCTCCGCCGTGCGGCTGAGCAGGGAGAGCTTCGCGACCGAGCCGATGGAAGGCAGGGCCTCGCCGCGGAAGCCGAGCGTGCGGATGTCGAGCAGGTCCTTGTCGAGCTTGGAGGTGCAGTGCCGCCGGATCGCCAGTTCCAGATCGGCCGGGGCCATGCCGCCGCCATTGTCGGTGACGCGCAGCAATGTCTTGCCGCCGCCGGCCGTGGCGATCTCGATGCGGGTCGCGCCGGCGTCCAGCGCGTTCTCGATCAGCTCCTTGGCCGCGCTCGCCGGGCGTTCGATCACTTCGCCCGCGGCGATCTGGTTGATGAGGGTCTCGGAAAGCTGCCTGATGGTCATGCGGTCATTTTCGCGGATTCGGCGGCGCGCCGCCAGTGGTGGGATCGGCTTATCCCGGCCTCTGCGTATCGGCCACCCGAAATCGTTTAATCAGGCTTTAATAAAATGCTGCGAACGTGCCGTTGAGCTTGTATGAGCACAAGCCGGCCGGGTTCCCGGCGGACGATTTCAGCGTCGCTGGCCGCTGACATTTCCCAGAACGTCCAGGGCGCATCGACGCCGATCAGCATGTTTTCGGGAATGCCAGACAGGCGAGGACTGCCATTATGAATGATGTAGCGTCGCAAGACGCGCACATCCGGCTGGGAATGTTCGAGGCCGCGTGCGATATCCTCGCCGCAGCGGTGATCGTCTACGACAAGAACGACTGCCTCGTCTTCGCCAGCCGCCAGGTTCTGCGCTACTTCCCCATTCCCGCCGAAACGCTGAAACCCGGCACGCGCCTGCGCGACGTCATGGGCGCGATCTTCGACAGCGGCGTGCGCTACGGCATCGCGCCGGAGCAGCGCAGCAGGGCGATCAACCGCGAAGAGTGGATTTCCAACCGCATTTCCGCCCATTGGCGCGAACAGTACGAAGCCGTCGAGCGTCTCGGCCGCGACCGCTGGATTCATTTCCGCAAGCGCCGCCTGCCCAACGGCTACAACGTCACCACGCTGGTCGACGTCTCCGACCAGAAGAAGCAGGAAGAGCAGTGGCGCTCGGACCTCGAGCGCATCGCGCTGACGGAGGAAATCCTCGAGACGCTGCCCTCGCCGATGGTCATCAAGGACCGCAACCTCACCTATATCGCCGTCAACCGCGCCTTCTGCGGTATCTACGACACCAATGCCGACAGCATTCTCGGCCGCACCATCTGGGCGCTGGCCGATGCCGAAAGCGCCGGCCGCATCGAGGCGAGCGACCGCGCGGTGCTGGAGACGGGCGAGCCCTACATGCTCGCCGAACATCTCATCCGCGCCGACGGCTCCGATCTCTACGTCATCACCCGCAAGTACCGCATCGGCGCTCCCGGCCACCATGCCATCGTGACGATCATGGAGGACGTGACGGCTTTCGCGGCGGGCGAACGGGCCATCGACGACGCGGAGGACGCGCTGATGCGCGTGCCGGGCGGTTTCGTCGAGGCGCAGAACTGCTTCGATCCGGTGCGCGACGCCGAGCGCCGCCTGCTGCTGGACCAACTCAATCCCGACGACCTGAAGAGCGTTTCCGGCAAGAAGGTGCTCGTCGCCACCGCCAACATGCGCATCGAGGACCTCCTCGTCGGCGAGTTCAAGGCGCGCGGCGCGGATTGCTGCGCCGTCTCCAGCGTGCACGAACACGAAGCCTTCCTTGCCCTTGCCAGACAGCATGGGCTTGCCGTCGACCTTATCGTCGTCGACGACAACCTGCCGGGTCACGGCGCTATCGTCGCCGGGGACCATGGCATCGCCACGCGGCTGGTCGCGCCCGACGGCATCGGCTCGGACTTCATGCGCGCCCTCGTCGAGGAGCACGAGCTTCTGTCGGAAAACGGATCGCCGCTCGGCGATATCGTCACGCCCGTCTCCTTCTCCGACGACTGGTACATCGCCACCGACATCTCCACCATGCTGCCGGCCGCCGTCGGCGACGTCGAGGTGCTGGTCGCCGAGGACAACCAGATCAACCAGTTCGTCTTCTCGCAGATCCTCGAAGGCATGGGCATTTCCCACCGCATCGCCGAGAACGGCGAAGAGGCGGTGATGCTGTGGCGCAAGCATCAGCCGCGCCTCGTGCTGATGGATATTTCCATGCCCGTGATGAATGGCATCGACGCGGCGATGGAAATCCGCGAGGCCGAGAAGCTGACGGGCACCCACACGCCCATCGTCGCCGTCACCGCCCAGGCGCTCAATGTCGACATGCAGAACTGCATGGACGCTGGCATGGACGACTACATCACCAAGCCGGTCAGCCCCGACATGATCGAGGTCATCTATCGGCGTTACGCCGGTCGGACGCCGGAGAAGTCCGTCGCCTGAGACGATCCGGCAAGTGCCCCCACGCCTTGCATCCGCAAGCGTGGAAAGCTTCAGGTTGAAAGCATGCGGTCAACTCCCCAGATTTGGGGAGGCAAGAGGGAAGGACTGACGATCGCTTGCTATATTTTTGTTAACGGTCATGCCTCATCGTGGAGCGGTCGTCGGAGGTCGGGTGCAAGTACGGGAAATCATTGATGAAGTCTGCTGACCATGCGGCGCTGGATGTTTCCCAGACTGACCTCCATGCCATGGCCTATACCGACCCGCTCACCGGGCTCGGCAATCTCTATCGCCTGCGCGACAAGGTGCGCCAGATCGCCCAGGAGCGCGAGGAAGATCCCGCGCCCTTCGCCATCGGCATCGCCAATCTCGATGGCTTCAAGCCGATCAACGACCTGTTCGGCCCGCGCGCCGGCGACGAGATCCTCTGCCAGGTCGCCCACCGCCTGAAAGCCTGCATTCCCGATGGCGCCACCGTCACCCGCCATGGCGGCGACGAGTTCGCCTTCGTGCTGCCGCTGGTCTTCGAGCGCAAGGGCGCGGAGAAGATCGGCCAGATGCTGCGCGAGGTGCTGTCCGCCCCCTTCGATCTCGGCGACCGCAACGTGCGCCTCTCCGCCTCCTTCGGCTTTGCCATCTACCCCTTCGCCGGCGAGGACTTCACCGAACTTCTGAAGAGCGCCGACACCGCGCTCTATCGCTCCAAGCGCCGCGGGCGCGGGCAGATCACCGTCTATTCGCAGGAAATCGCCCAGGAGATGAAGCGCGCGACGCAGCTCGAACAGGCGCTGCGCAATGCCATCATCGCCAATGAGGTGGACGTGCATTTCCAGCCGATCGTCAGCCTGCGCGACGACACGGTCGTCGGCTTCGAAGCGCTGGCCCGCTGGTGCGATGCCGATCTCGGTTATGTCTCTCCGGCCGTCTTCGTGCCGCTGGCCGAAGAGCGCGGCTTCATCGACGCGCTTTCCGACACGCTGTTGCGCAAGGCGGCGGAAGCGGCGCTTTCCTGGCCGAAGGAACTCTTCCTCTCCTTCAACCTTTCCTCCGCCCAGCTGATGGACCCCAAGACGGCGTTCAACACGCTGGCGATCCTCAACCGCGTCGGGCTCGATCCGCGCCGGCTGGAACTGGAGATCACCGAAACCGCCGTCATGACGGATGCCGACACGGCGCAGAAGATCGTCGGCGAGTTGCGGGCGGCGGGCGTGCGCATTTCGCTGGACGATTTCGGCACCGGCCAGTCGAGCCTCGGGCGCCTGCGCGATTTCACCTTCGACAAGGTGAAGATCGACCGCGCCTTCGTCTCGCGCATTTCCAACGACAAGGCCTCCGAGCACATCATCAAGGCCATCGTCGCCATGTGCGAGGGCCTGGACCTTGCCGTCGTCGCCGAGGGCATCGAGGATTTCTCCGAGGCGCTGAAGCTCAAGGCGCTCGGCTGTGGCATGGGGCAGGGCTATTTCTACGGCAAGCCGGCGGACGCCGTCGCCACCATGCGCTTCCTTGCCGACCGTTATGTCAGCGTCGAAGGCCGCGCCGCCTCCTGATCCGTCCCTGAATAGGCCAGTTCGCTAAACTTGCAGCGATTGGTTTAGCGGGGTGGAAAGCCATCCGCGCTATGGTCGTCCTCAAGACCAATTCGTGTGGGGGAACCACGGATGACGACCATCAAGGATACGCCCGTCCGGGCGGCAGATCGTTCCAATGTCCGCATATTCGCCGATATCAGGGTCATGCACCAGGCATGCCGGGGGCGCGTGGTGGACCTGTCGCCGACCGGCATGGCGCTCGATCTGGAAAAGCCGATCCAGGCCATGCCCGGCCAGCTCGTGACCATCGAAAGCGAGGAACTCGGCCGTCTCAGCGGTACGATCCGCTGGCTCCGCAACGGCCGCCTCGGCGTCGAGTACAAGCTGTCGACCAATGCGCTGGCGCAGATCAATTCCTATTTCCGCTTCTTCCACGAGGAAGTGCGCCCGGTGCTGCGCCGCTAGAGTTTGTCAGGGACAAGTGGGAATCGGTTTTCCCGAAAAGACAAACGAAAACAAAAGAATTTAGAGCATTTCCAGCCGAAGCGGGATCGCTTCGCCGTCGGATAATGCGGTAAAAACAAAAATCTGGAGCATTTTCGGTGAACCGATGTCACTGGAAATGCTCCAGGCGTTCGATTCAGGTCACAACCACGCACGCGGTCCGTGTCACGGGATCAATCCGAGAGCGGCGTTGAACTCCCCCATCGCCGGCGCCGCCGTGCGGGGCAACGGACGGATGCTGTCGAAGGAGAGGGGGAGGCCGATCATGCCCGTTCTGCCCCCATCCGGTTCCTGAACGATGCCGAGCGCGATGGTTTGCGGGTCGGTGACGGCGCGGCCGATATCCCGGAGGGGCGCGTTTGGCACGCCGGCTGCGTCGAGGGCGATGTTCCAGTGGTCGGCCGAACGCCCGCCCAGCACGGCGGACAGGGCGGCGACGAGCGCCTCTCGTTGTTCCACCCGCATGCGGTTGGTCGGGAAGCGGTCCGTCAGGTCGGGGCGCTCGAGGGCGGCGCAGAGCTTGGCGAACAGGCGGTCGTTGCCCGCGGCGATCATGATGTCGTCGGTTGCCGTCGAGAAGACCTGATAGGGCACGATCTGGGCCGCGCCGGAGCCATGCCGTTTCGGGATCGTCCCCGCGGCGAGATAGGCGGCGGCGGGCAGGGACATCCAGCTGAGGGCCGTTTCGAAGAGCGACGTGTCGACAATGCCGCCGATCCCGGTTGCCGCGCGTTCGTTCAGCGCGGCCAGGATGCCCACCGCCGACCACAGGCCCGCGCCGATGTCGATCAGGGAGACGCCGACCCGCACGGGTGGGCGGCCTTCCTCGCCCGTCACGCCCATCAAGCCGGAAAAAGCCTGCATCAGGGGATCGTAGCCCGGTTTGTGTCGCAACGGACCTTTTGCGCCGAAAGCGGAGAGATTGCAGTAGATCAGGCCCGGCTTGGCGGCCGTCATGGTCTGGCCGTCGAGCCCGAAGGCTTCGGTGCTGCCGGGTTTCAGGTTCTGGATGACGACATCGGCGTCGTTCTCGATGAAGGCGCGCAGCGCCCGGCGTGCGTCTTCGTCGCGCAGGTCGAGCGCAAGGCCACGCTTGCCGTTGTTGAGCGCGTGGAAGGTGACGGCGACGTCGTCGATGAAGGGGGGACCCCAGTCCCGTGTCGGGTCGCCGCCATCGGGGTTTTCGACCTTGACGACGGTCGCACCGAGGCCGGCCAGGATCTTCCCGCAGAAGGGGGCGGCGACGTTGTGGCCGAGTTCGACGACGGTGATGCCGGCAAGCGGCGAGGCGCTGGTCATGGGAACTCCGAAAATTGGGCGCAGGACGGCGGCGCCGGCCCGAAGGGGCCGGCGTCTATCGTTGCTGCGATGATGATAGAGGCGGGTTAGCGGATGGGGCGTATCCTGGGCCGGTTCTCCAGGGCATCGCCGATGAGGTCGAGCACCATGTCCCGCGTGCGGCCGAGCGCGGCGTTGATCGCCGCGCTCGCCGCCGCCTGGTTCCGCGCGGAGAGGGCCTCGACCAGCGCGCGGCGCTCCGACGATATGGAGAAGCCGACGGGGCGCTGGCGGGCGAGCAGGCCGAGGATCACGCTGCTGCGCACCCAGAGAGATTCGAGAAGCGCCGACAGGATGGGGCGTCTGGCCGCGGCATAGACGCTGAAGAAGAAGGTTCTGCTCCTGTCGAGGAAGGCGGCATGGTCGCTGCCGGCCTCCAGCGCATCCAGTTCATCGGCCAGCGCGACGAGCGCGGTCAGTTCCGTGTCTGTGGCCTCCGTGACGGCGGCGGCGACCGCCATGCCGTCCAGAACGAGGCGGATATCGTAGAGTTCGACCAGAAAGGCGCGGGTGATGTGCGGCACCATGGCGGCGCGGGTGCGCGGGTCGAGTTCGAGCGCGTTTTGCGCGACGAGCCGGCCGAGCGCCTCCCGCACCGGGGTGGCGCTGATGCCGAGTTCGCTGGCGATGGCCCGTGTCGTCAGACCCTGACCCGGCTGGAAGGCTCCGCCCGTGAGCGCATCGAGTATGCGGTCATAGGCCGCCCCGTTCAGGGTTTCGTGCGGCTGGGTTCTGTCCTGTGTGTTCACGCTGATCTCCTCTGGTATTTTCTGTTATAACGATATGACGCAACATTTCAAGCCGGCACAGGGTATGGCGTATTAACGCATTGAAAATAGAGAGAAATCATGGGTGCTCTGCGGCCATTCCCTCTAGTTGACAGTCACATCGTAGTGTTATAACACTTAGAGATAACGAAAGACTGTTTCCGCCCATGGCGGGAGGGGAGGGCGACCTTGCATCATCTGGAAACGCTTCTGGTGGAAACGCCGCGGCCGGGCGTGACGCTTGTCACGCTCAACCGGCCGCAGGCGGCCAATGCGATGAACACGCAGATGGTGCGGGAGCTGTCGCACCTCTTTCGCGGGTTGGCGCGCGACGAGCATGAACGTCCGCGCTGCGTGGTGCTGACCGGCGCGGGGGAGCGCTTCTTCTGTGCCGGCGGCGACCTCAAGGAGCGCAACGGCATGACGGATGGGCAATGGCGCGCGCAACATGCGCTGGCCGAGGAGATGGTGCGCCACCTCCATGATTTTCCGGTGCCGATCCTCGCCGCGATCAACGGCAGCGCCTATGGCGGGGGCTGCGAACTGGCGCTCAACGCGGACTTTGCCTATGCGGCCGAGGGCGCGCGTTTCTGCCTGCCGGAAACGCGCATCGGCATCATGCCCGGCACCGGAGGCACCCAGGCGCTTTTGCGGGCGGCCGGCATGCGACGGGCGAAGGAGCTCATCTTTTCCGCCTGCGAATTCTCCGCTGCGGAAGCGGAGCGCTGGGCCATCGTCAATGCGGTGAGGCCCGCGCCGGACCTGCTGCCCTTCGCGCTCGACCGGGCTGCCGCCATCGCGGCAAATGCGCCGCTTGCGGTGGTGCAGGCCAAGAAGGCCATGCGGCACGGGGCGGAGATGGACTATCGCACCGGGCTCTATTTCGAGGTGGAAGCCTACAATCATCTCGTCGGCACGCGGGACCGCCGCGAAGGTGTCCTGGCGTTCAACGAGCGCCGCCCGCCCGTCTTTACGGGGGAGTGACGGCCATGGTCGATGTCACCGTCCGCGAAGTCGGGCTGCGCGAGGGCCTGCAGATCTTGCCCGATATCGTGCCTACCCACCGCAAGACCGAATGGATCGCCCGGCTTGCCGCATCGGGTTTGCGGGAGATCGAGGTCACGTCGCTCGTTCCGCCGAAATACCTGCCGCAATTCGCCGATGCCGGCGAGGTGGTCGCGGCGGCGCGGGCCATCGACGGGCTCGACGTGTCGGTGCTGGTGCCCAATCTTGCGGGCGCCCGCCGTGCGCTGGATCTCGGCGTCTCCCACATGACCTTCATCGCTTCGGCCTCCGAGGCGTTCAGCGCGGCCAATCTGCGCTGCACGCGGGAAGAGAGCCTTCAGGCCTTCCGCGATCTGCTCGCCCTGGTGCGGCAGGCGCCCGGGCCGCAACCGAAGGTCGCCGCCGGCATTTCCGCCGCCTTCGGCTGTGCGCTGTCCGGCCGTGTCGAGAGGGCGGACGTGCTGACGATGGCCGATGCCATGCTGGAGGCGGGGGCGGACGAGATCATCCTTGCCGATACGATCGGCGCCGCCAATCCGGCGCAGGTTCGCGCGCTCATGGCGGCCGTCATGAGCCGCGCCGGCACGGCCGCCGTCACGCTGCACCTGCATGACACGCTGGGCTTCGGCCTTGCCAATGCGGTGGCGGCGCTCGATGCCGGCGTGAGGCGCTTCGACGCCTCGGTCGGCGGTGTCGGCGGCTGCCCCCATTCCCCCGGCTCGACGGGGAACATCGCCAGCGAGGATCTGGTGCTGATGCTGGAAGCCATGGGGCTTTCCACCGGCATCGATCTCGACGGCCTGCTCGCGGTCGTCGACGACATCGAGCAGAGCCTGCCTGAGGCCGGCTGCCGGCGTCCCATCCGGCGGCCGGACCTCATGGCATTGCAATTTCCTTCAAGAGAGAAAGCCGCACGATGACGACAGACCTGGCCATGCCACTCGACGAAAACCACGACGACCTCCGGGATGCCGTCCGCGCCATCTGCGCGAAGTATCCCGCCAGATACTGGCGCGATCTGGAGGACGTGCACGGCTATCCCACCGATTTCATCAACGAGCTTGCCGAAGCCGGTTTCCTTGCCTGTCTCATTCCGGAGGAATATGGCGGTTCGGGGCTGCCGTTGAGGGCGGCCGCCGTGATCCTCGAGACGATCAACGAATCCGGCTGCTCGGCCTCGCAGGGCCATGCCCAGATGTACATCATGGGCACGCTGCTGCGGCATGGGTCTGAAGAGCAGAAGCGGCGCTATCTGCCCGATATCGCGGCCGGCCGGTTGCGGCTGCAGGCTTTCGGCGTGACGGAGCCGACGACGGGATCGGACACGACGCAGATCAAGACCCGCGCGGTCCGCACGGCGGACGGCTATGTCATCAACGGCCAGAAGGTCTGGACGTCGCGCGCGCTGCATTCCGATCTCATGCTGCTGCTTGCGCGCACGACGCCCGCGCAGGAATGCGCGACGCGCGATGCGGGGCTTTCCGTCTTCCTCATCGACATGCGCAACCAGCCCGAGGGCGCGCTGGATATCCGCCCGCTCGATGCCATGATCAACCACAACACGACGGAAGTGTTCTTCAACGACCTCCATGTGCCGGCCGATGCGCTGATCGGCGAAGAGGGCAAGGGGTTCCGCTACATCCTCGACAGCCTCAATGCCGAGCGGATCCTCGTGGCCTCGGAGGCCATCGGCGACGGGCGCTTCTTCCTGAAACGGGCCGTGCACTATGCCAACGAGCGCAAGGTCTTCGGCCGCAGCATCGGCAAGAACCAGGGCATCCAGTTTCCGCTGGCGCGCAGCTATGTGGAGCTTGAAGCCGCCGATGCGCTGGCTCGCCAGGCGGCCGCGCTGTTTGCCGCCGGCCGGCCCTGCGGTTCGCAGGCCAATGCCGCCAAGCTCCTTGCATCGGAGGCCTGCTGGCGCGCGGCGGAGGCGGCCATGCAGACGCTCGGCGGCTTCAGCTATGCGCGGGAATACGATGTCGAACGGAAATGGCGGGAATGCCGCGTCTATCAGATCGCCCCCGTCTCGACCAACCTGATCCTGGCCTATTTCGCCAACAAGGTTCTCGGGCTCGAAAAGTCTTATTGACGGAGCCCGTTGCGAAGGAAGGGGGCGGCCGGTGCTCCGGTCGCCCCCTTCCACTTTTTTGAGATGATGGCCGCTCAGGCACGGCGGAGCGGATGGTGGGAGCAGCGCAACCAGCCTGATCCTGGCCATTTCGCCGACACGGTTCTCGGGCTCGAAACGTCTTGTTGACGGAGCCCGTTGCGAAGGAAGGGGGCGGCCAGTGCCCTGGCCGCCCCCTTCCACTTTTCTGGAGATGATGACCGCTCAGGCGCGGCGCAGCGGATGATGGGAGCAGCGCAGGCCGCCGCCGAACATGGCGGGCGCGTCATAGGGAACGGTGATGACCTCCGTGCCGCGTTTCGACAGTTCCTCGGCCAGTCGCTGGTGCGTGGCATCCATGACATAGGTCTGCGTGTCCAGGATGAGGCCGTTGCAGCCGAGCCGCTTTGCCTCGTCGATGGAGACTTCAATGACGTCCCAGCCGGCAAGGGAGGCGGGCAGACCGTCCGGCAGGGCGTCGAGGCAGGCGAGGGCAAGGCCCGGCCGGGGCAGGCTGAGCACGCAGTCGAGATGGATGAAGCCCTTGCTGACCGCGACGGTCTCGACCGCGTGGCCGTTGCCGAGCAGGCGTTGCAGCCACGCCGCGCCGAGCGCGGAGGAGGCATGACCCGAAAGGCCGACATAGACGTGCCGGCCGTTGAGCAGGACATCGCCGCCTTCGAGGAAGGGACCGTCACCCCAGCCTGCCTCCATGGGAATGGGCATCGGCTCGGGCATCGCGACGAACAGGGCGCCAGCCTCGGCGGCGCGGCGCTGCAGCGTCTCGCGCAGGGTGAATTTCTGGCGGCGGCGGAACGGGTAGCGCATCGCCAATTCTATGATCCGGTCGCCGATGACGACGATGGGGTCGCGCATGAAGATCAGCGAACCGCCCGGCTGGCCGTTGCCGGGATAAAGCTGTTCGGCCTCGGTGAGGGGGCGGGGCCGGTGTACGGTGAGGCCGCGGGCTTGCAGCAGCGCGGCAAGGCCGTCGACCTGCGTGGCGATGCGCGCGGCCAGCGCCGGGGCGAAATCGACCAGCAGCTTGCCCTGGCCGCTGGTCATGAATTCGGGGCCGAGCTGGTTCAGTTCGTCGATCTCGCTGGCCATTTCCGCCGTCAGCACCGGCAGCGTCAATCCGTCCGGCCGCCCGACGACGACCTCCGTCAGCGCTCCGAATTCGTGCTCGACCCAAATGGCCCCGGCGGTGGCGGGTGTGTTCTGCGTGATCAAGTTCTGCCTCCCACGGCTTTTGCCTTGCATTGAATAACGTGGTGTTATAACGCTCTTCTATTCCGGTCAAGAACCGCGCGGCGGAAGCCACCGACAGGACATTCAGGAGCGAACAGATGCCGTATCCCCATTCGATTCCGCCCCGTGGCAAGCCGGCCGACGATGTTCTGGCCGACCTCGACGCATTCCAGGCGCGTGAGCCGGACTACATCCGCGGCGCCATGAGCGCCCATGCCATGCGCGGCGGCGAGGATGTTCAGGCCGTCAGCCGCGCCGCCTATCTGCGCTACTTCTCCTACAATGCGCTCGTCCGGCGCTATTTTCCGGGCTTCCTCGATCTGGAGGCCGCGGTGACGGGTGCGGTCGCGGCCCTGGTGAGTGGCGGGGTGGACGGCGTCGTCACCAATCTCACCTCCGGCGGCACGGAGAGCAATTTCTGCGCCATGCATGCCGCGCGCGAATGGGCGAAGGTGCATCGGCCGGGCGTCACCGCGCCCGAGATCGTCGCGCCCTATACGGCCCATGCGACCCTTTCCAAGGCCTGTCACTATCTCGGCCTGAAGCTGGTGCGAACGCCGCTCGGGCCGGACTACCGCGCCGATGTCGCGGCGATGGCCGCCGCAGTGGGCCCGAACACGATCGGTTTTGCCGTCTCGGCCCCGCAATGGCCGCATGGCCTCTACGACCCGGTCGCCGATGTCGGCAGGCTGGCGGTCGAAACGGGCCTGTGGCTGCATGTCGATGCCTGCGTCGGCGGCTTCATCGCGCCCTTCGTCGAGCGTGCGGGGCATGCGGTGCCGGCCTGGGACTTCCGCGTGGACGGCGTCAGCTCGATCTCCGCCGATGCGCACAAATACGGTTATGCGGCAAAGCCGCTCTCGACCATTTCCTGGCGCTCCGCCGAACGTCAGGCGTTCAACCACGTCTTTCCCGACGACTGGCCGTGCGGTCCCTATATGGCGCCGGCCTTCTCCGGCTCGCGGCCGGCCGGCTCCACGGCGTCGGCCTGGAGCCTCTTCCAGTATCTCGGCGAAGAGGGCTACACCGCGCTCGCGGCAAAGGCGATGGACGCCAAGAAACGCTTCATCGAGGGCATCGCCGCCATCGATGGGCTGGAGCCCTGGGAAACGGACCTGACCATCCTCGTCTTCGGCTCGCGCAACGTGCCCGTGCAGAAGATCGTCGCCGGCATGGCCGCGCGCAACTGGCCGATGGGTGGCACGCTGGAACCGCCGCTCGTCCATCTCGTCGTCGATGCCATGGCCGCCGAGGCCGTCGATGCGTTTCTGCAGGACCTGCGCGAAACCGTCGCCCGCCTCGAAGCCGGTGAGGCCATGGCCGGCGGCACGCTCTCTTACGTGGATTAGAGTTTGTCAGGGAAAAGTGGGAGCCGGTTTTCCCGAAAAGACAAACGAAAACAAAAGAATTTAGAGCATGTCCGGTTCAATCTGAACCTGACATTCTCTAGAGGCGTAAGGGGACGGGAGAGGGTGGCGGGCCGGGCGAGGGAGTCCGAAGGCGGTCGCCGCTCAGGCCGCGCCGTCGCGGCTCAATCGCCCTTCCTCCACCAGCCAGTCGCGCACGCGCCGCGCCGGGCCGTTGAGCTCGCGCGAGCGCGGCCAGACGACGTAGAAGGCCTCGTCGAGCTCGAGGGCATGGCCGCCGACGGGAACAAGCGTTCCCGAGCGCACCTGCCCCTCGATGAGGTGGCGCCAGCCGAGCGCCACGCCTTCGCCCGCCAGCACCGCCTGGATGACCAGCACATAGTCGTTGATAGCGAGCCGGCGCGCCTGCGCGGGATAGCGTACGCCTGCGCTGGCGAACCATTCCGGCCAGTCGCAGGCCGCACGCACCGGTTCTTCCAGATGGATCAGCGGCAGTTTCAGCAGCTCCTCGGGCGTCTTCGGATGGCCGCGGCTTTCCAGGAAGGCGGGGCTCGCCACCGCTGTGATGACCTCGGGCGCGAGCAGCGCGGCGTGGTAGCGCGGCCATTTGGCCGGATCGCCGCCGCGGATGGCGAGCGGGATCGGCTCTTCGTCGAGATCGAGATCGCGCACGCTGGTCTGGATGCGAAGGTCGATGTCCGGCAGGTCGGCGCGCAGCTTGGCAAGGCGCGGCAGCATCCACATGGAGGCGAAGGCGGTGGAGGCGGCGAGCGTCACATTTGCCTCGCGGCCCTTGGCGCGAATGTCCTCCGCCGATTTCTGGATGCGCGACAGGCCGAGCGTCACGTCGGCATGGAAGCGCTCGCCGGCATCGGTGAGTTCGACGGCGCGGTGGACGCGGTGAAAGAGCGCGACGCCGAGCTGTTCCTCCAGATTGCGCACCGCATAGGAGACGGCCGCCTGCGTCATGCCGAGCTCGGTGGCCGCGCGGGTGAAATTCTGGTGTCGCCCGGCGGCCTCGAAGATGATGAGGCTTGAGGCGGAGGGGAGCAGGCGGCGCAGGGTTTCCATAAATCGAGCTTATAGTGTCGAATAAATTTTTCCAGCGTTACAGCGGTCTTTTTCGCGCCTAGCCTCATCGTGAATTATGGAGGCGAAGATGGGTGAAGCAGCGACGGTGGACGCGCCGGCACGGCGGGGCAGGGGCACAAGGCGCGACAGCGCGGCAAAGCCGCTCGGCGTGCCCTATATCCAGCGCGGCATCCCGACCTATGACGTGCTCTCGGAGGAAAACCTCCAGAAGGTCGAGCGCGCCGCCGACCGCATCCTTGCCGAAGTCGGCATCGAGTTTCGCGACGACCCGGCCGCCCTCGACCACTGGAAGCGCGCGGGCGCGAAGGTGGAAGGCCTGCTGGTGCGCTTCGAGCCCGGCATGCTGCGCGAGATCGTCGCCTCCGCCCCGGCCGAGTTCACGCAACATGCGCGCAACCCCGCCAACAACGTGCAGATCGGCGGGAAGAACGTCGTCTTCTCGCCGGCCTACGGGTCGCCCTTCGTGATGGATCTCGACAAGGGCCGGCGCTACGGCACACTGGAGGACTTCCGCAACTTCATCAAGCTCGCCCAGGCGAGCCCCTGGCTGCACCATTCCGGCGGCACGATCTGCGAGCCGGTGGATATCCCGGTCAACAAGCGCCACCTCGACATGGTCTACAGCCATATCAAATATTCCGACCGCGCCTTCATGGGTTCGATCACGGCGGAAGAGCGCGCCGAGGATTCCATCGACATGGCGCGCATCCTCTTCGGCGCCGATTTCGTCGACCGGAACTGCGTCATCCTCGGCAATGTCAACGTCAACTCGCCGCTCGTCTGGGACGGTACGATGACGAAGTCGCTGCGCGCCTATGCCCGCGCCAACCAGGCCGCCGTCATCGTTCCCTTCATCCTCGGCGGGGCCATGGGCCCGGTCACGAATGCCGGCGCCATCGCCCAGTCCTTCGCCGAAACGCTCGCCGGTTGCGCGCTGACGCAGCTCGAACGGAAGGGCGCGCCGGTCATTTTCGGCAACTTCCTCTCCTCCATGTCGCTGCGGTCCGGCTCGCCCACCTTCGGCACGCCGGAGCCGGCCATCGGCTCCATGGTCGTCGGCCAGCTCGCAAGGCGGCTGAAGCTGCCACTGCGCTGCGCCGGCAACTTCTCCAATTCCAAGCTGCCGGACGGGCAGGCCATGCAGGAAGGGCTGATGTCCATGCTGTCGGCCGTGCATTGCGGCGCGAATTTCATCCTGCATTCCGCCGGTTTCCTCGACGGTCTGCTTTCCATGTCCTACGAGAAGTTCGTCATGGACGCCGACCTCTGCGGCGCGCTGCATTCCTATCTTGCCGGCGTTACGGTCGACGACAACACGCTCGCCATGGATGCCTTCCTGCAGGTCGGCCCCGGCAGCCACTTCCTCGGCTGCGACCACACCATGCGCAACTACCAGACGGCTTTCTGGGATTCGACCCTCTCCGACAACGAGCCCTTCGAGAAGTGGAGCGAGGAGGGTGGCTCGACGGACATGGCGACGCGCGCCAACCGCCAGTGGAAGAAGACGCTCGCCGAATACGAGGCGCCGCCGCTGGACGCCGCCATCGACGAGGCGCTCCGCGACTATATGGACCGCAAGAAAACCGCGATGGCCGATGCCTGGTATTGAGCCCTGAAAGGTAGCGCCGTTTCGGCTGGAAACGCTCTCCCGTCCGCGCATGAAAAACCCGGCGGCGCAGGGAACGCCACCGGGTTGGAGGTCAGGTAAACCTGCCGGGTTATTCGACCGGCTGGGTCGTCGTCGGGGCCGTTTCCGTGGTCGTGGTCGTCGACGAGGTCGTCGAGGTGTCGACCGGGGTATTGGCCTGACGTTCCGCGACCTGCTGCGCCCTTGTCTTGAATTCCGGCGCTGCCTGCAGGCTTTCGGCGGTTTCCGTCGTCGTCAGCTTGACGTCGTCGGAATCGGGAACCTGCGTGATCGCGATCTTTTCGAATGGGACGGCGACCCACTTCTCGCCGATGCCGAGGAAGCCGCCGACACCGATGATGGCCGCGGTGATGCCGCCATCCTTCTCCATGACCAGGTCGGAGATCTTGCCGATGCTTTCATCGGCGCTGTTGTAGACCGCCTGACCGATATAGGTGTTGGCGCTGATCTGCTCCTCCGACTGGGCCGTCAGATAGTCGCCGCCAGCGGCCGGAGCCTGTGCGGTATCCTCGCTCGGCGTTGCCGGGGTCTGGGCGGTATTCGTATCTGTGCCCGTGGCCGGCGTCTGGGCCGTGTCCTCGGTCGGCGTGGTCGTCGGGTTGGCGGCGGTGTCGTCAGGGGTCGTGCCCGTGGCGGCGTCGCCGGTTGCGCCCGGCTGCTGTTCCAGGGTCTGGGTCTGGCCGGCCGCCGGCTGGTTGGTGTCCTGTGCATATGCTGCCGGAGCCAGAGCCGCGCCCAGGAAGAGTGCACCAGCGGCAACGGAAGTAAGAAGTTTCTTGGTCATGTTAAACCTGCCTTTCGTCTCGTTGGTATCAAGGCGCGGCGGCGGTTTAGGAAAGTGCCCGTCCGCACCGGCTGATGGACAAGGAACGAGGTCGTCCGGCTTTGGTTCCGATGAAAATTGCCTTCTTTTTCACCGCAGCCATGCAAAAAGAAACGGCCACCCCGATCGGGATGGCCGCTTCCTCTCCGGATATGCGGACGGTGTCAGAGGGTGAAGGCCGGATCGAAACGACCTTTCACCGCGATACCGAGCTCGAAGGTCTGGCCTGCCAGGGGATCGGCGCGGCGCGCGGCATCGTCCATGTCCGCCCAGGCGGAGGTGACGAGCAGCCGGTCGGCCTTTTCGCCGATGAAGGCGGGGCAACTCGTCTGCACGGCCGGCACGTGATGGTGCGCGACCTTCGTGCCGTCGGGCCTGTAGACGTCGATCCCGTTGCCGCCCCAGCGGGCATTCCAGATCAGCCCCTCCGCATCGCAGACCGAGCCGTCCACGTCTCCGGGCGTCCCGCTCTGGTCGCTCAACACCTCGGGTTCGCCGGCCGGAAGCCCGGTCTTCGCATCGAGCGCCACGCGCATCAGCCGGTTGACGGCCGAATCGATGAAGTAACCGGTGCCGCCGTCCGGCGAAAAGCAGATGCTGTTCGGGATGGTGATGTTGGAGAAGAGCTTCGTCACCACGGTGCCGGCGACGTGATAGATCGCGCCGGACTGCTTCTCGGCGCTGCGGCCCATCGTGCTCGCCCACAGCGCGCCGCAAGGGTGCACGCGCCCGTCGTTGGAGCGGTTGACGGCCTTGTCCTCGAGCGTGAGGAAGGGTGTCAGCCTGCCGTCCGCAACGGTGCGGATGAAGAGGCCCTGGTCGGAAACGATGAGCTGGCGCGCCGCGTCGACGACCGCGAGCACACTGCCGAGGAAGGGCAGGTCGTGCACGGCCTTCACCATAGTGGCAAGGTGCAGTTCGTGCAGCTTCCGGCCCTTGATGTCGAACCAGAAGGCCTTGCCGCTCGCCGGGTCATAGGTCGGCCCTTCGCCGAGCTGGCAGGCGGCCTCACAGAGCACGCGACCGGTAAAGGCGTGGGTCTCGCTCATCGGCCGGCTCCATAGACGGCGTCATAGGCCTCGATCGTCGCCTTGGCGCGGGCGCGCGCCTCGCTGCCGCTCATGCCGGGCTTGTAGAGGCTGGAGCCGAGGCCGAAGCTGCGGATGCCGATGGCGGCATAGTCGGCGAAGTTCTTGTCCGACACGCCGCCGACGGCGGCGATTTCCAGCTCGGCCGGCAGCACGGCGCGGATCGCCTGGATGCCGGCCGGGCCGAGCACGCTGGCCGGGAAGAACTTGAGGCCCGTCGCGCCGGCGCGGGCGGCGGCAAGCGCCTCCGTGGGCGTGAAGACGCCCGGCATCGTCACCATGCCCTTGGCGGCGGCGGTGGAGATGACCTCGGGCTCGACATTGGGGCTCACCATCAGCCGCCCGCCGACATCGGCAAGACGGTTGACGTCGGCGACGGTCAGCACGGTGCCGGCACCGATCAGGCATCCCTCGGGCGCCATCTTCACGGCGATCTCGATGGACTTGAAGGGGTCCGGCGAATTCAGCGGGATCTCGATGGCGGTGAAGCCCGTCTCGATCAGCGCGCCGACGACATCCTCGGTTTCGGCTGGCTTCAGGCCGCGCAGGATGGCGATGAGGGGATATTTCATGGCGGGGAAGGGGATGCGGCTCATGTTCTTCGACTTTCTCAGAGGGACCAGAGCGCCTTGGCGCCCGCGGCAAGGCCGTTGCGCACGGCGGTATCGGCATCGATGAGGGTGGGGGCAAGGCCGGCGGCGGCGAGCGCGGCCTCGTAAAGCGCGCCGAGCCCGCCCGACACGACGAGCGCGACCGGCGTTCCGTCGGCGACGAGCGACAGCGCGCCGGCGATCTCCAGCCCGATCAGCGTGCCGGAAAGACGCGCCTTGGCGTCGTCGGGCGAAAGGCCGGCGATGAGGGAACCGGCGCGCACGGAAAAGAGCTGGCTCGTCGCCAGCGCCGGCGTCTCGACCATGCGGGTCACGGCGGCGCGGAAGGCGGCGTTCTCGCCGGAGATCGCGCCGGCCTCTGCGATGGCATGGCTGAGAATGGTGTTCCGGGCGATGGCCTCGAACAGTTCGCCGGTCATGAAGGTGGAGAAGCCGGCGACCCTGCCACCGGAAAGACGCACCCATTTGCTGTGCGTGCCGGGCATGCAGACGAGATGGTCGCCGCCGCCGAGCGCATCGGCCGCGCCGAGAAGCTGCGTTTCCTCGCCACGCATGACGTCGGGCGTCACGGCGTCGCGCTGGGCAAGGCCGGGCAGGATGCGGATATCGGCCGCAACGCCGGGAATGCGCACGGCGGCGGCGGGAATGTCGGCAAGGGCGGCGGGCGTATCGAGATAGCCTGCCTCGATCCAGCCCTGCTTGGCGCCCGCCATGCCGCAGATGAGCACCGGCAGGTCCGCGGGCGCCGAGACGGCGGCGAGGTGAGTGTTCAGCACCTCGGCAAAGCCGGTGCGGGCGGCCGTCGTCATGCCTTCACCGCTGCGGCGCTCGGCGATGACGCTGCCGTCGCGGCCGATGAGCCACAGGCGGAAACTGGAGGTTCCCCAGTCGACCGCGACATAGGCGGGTTCCAGGGCGGGAGTGGTCATCAGAGCATGCCTCCATCGACGATGAGCGTTTGGGCGGTGATGGCGGCGGAGGCGTCCGACGCCAGGAAAAGACAGGGGCCGACCATGTCGTCGGCAAGCAGCGGGCGCTTCAGGCATTGCCGGGCGATGCCGGCGGCCATGTCCGCCTCATCGATCCACAGGCGTTTCTGCCGCTCGGTCAGCACCATGCCGGGCAGGATGGCGTTGACGCGGATGCCGTCGGGGCCGAGCTTGCCGGCGAGCGACTTGGTCAGGCCGACAATGCCGGCCTTGGCGGTGGCATAGGCGGGAAGCTCGCCCATGTTGAGCAGGAAGGCGATGGAGGAGAAGTTGACGATCGCCCCGCCGCCCGCCTTCTTCATATGGTACGCGGCGGCCTGGGCGGCGAAGAAATGATGACGCAGGTTCACAGCCTGGTTCTCGTCCCAGTCATCGGGCTCGACGGTATCGAGTTCCTGCCGGTCGTCGCGGGCGGCATTGTTGACGAGCACGCGAAGGCCGCCGAGCGCTGCCGCGGCGTCTTCGACGGCCGCGCGCAGGGCCGCGATGTCGCGAAGGTCGACATGGATATAATGCGGCCGGTGGGCGACCTTGCCTTCGAGTTCTGAGACGAGCGCGCGGCTTTCCGCCTCGGCGATGTCGAGAAAGGCCACCCGCGCGCCCTCGGCCGCGAAGGCGGCGACCAGCGCCGCGCCGATGCCCGAGCCGCCGCCGGTGACGAGAACGCCCTGTCCTGCGAGGTCCGGGTAGCGGCCTGCCATCCCTGTTCTCCTGAAGGGTTGTTCCATTATTTGGAACTGAGTTTGACTATTCGGAATTATTCCGTTAGCGTGCTGCGCTGTCAAGACGGGATCGGGCAAGACTGGACGGGAGCGACACCATGGCGCGCGAGCGGGAAGAGGAGAGTGGCACCGGCACGCTGGGCAAGGTCATGGCCGTGCTGGAAACGGTGGCGCTCTCCGAGCGGCCGCTGCGCTTTACCGATGTGCTTGCCGTCAGCGGCCAGCCGCGCGGCACGCTGCACCGCCAGCTTTCCCATTTGGTGCAGGAGGGGCTGCTGGAATTGAGGCCCGATCACGCCTATGTGCCGGGCCTGCGCCTCCTCAAGCTCGCCTCCACCAGCTGGGCACGCAACGATTTTCGCGCCGTGGCCGCGCCCTTCCTCGAAGCGTTGCATCGGGACACCGGCGAGACGGTGCATCTCGGCGTGCTGCGCGGACGCGAGATCATCTATCTCGACAAGGTGGAGAGCCGGCAGGCGGTGCGCATGAACTCGCAGATCGGCAATGCCTCGCCCGCCTATTGCACGGGCGTTGGTAAGGCGGCGCTATCCGTGCTCGATACCGCCGCACTGGATGCGGCGCTCGCCGGCCTGGAGTTCCGCCGTTATACGCCGCAGACGCTTGCCGACCGCGCCGCGCTTTTCACCGAACTGGCAGAGATTCGCGAAAGCGGCATCGCCTTCGACCGGGAGGAGCACGAAACGGGCATCCGCTGTGTCGCCGCGCCGGTTTTCGATGCCGGCCGCGCGCTGGTGGCGGGTGTTTCCGTCACGGGACCGGCCTATCGGGTCAGCGAGGCGCAGCTTTTGGAATGGGCGCCGCGCGTGCTCGAAACGGCCCGCGCCATCATGGGCGAGCTGGCCGCAAAGCTCGGCCCGCAACGGTAAGTCGATTTATGAGGTATCAAGTGGTCGCAGAGTTGTCTTATTGCCCTATTTTACGGTAAATTAGAAAATCGCGCTGGACGTGGATTGGGGGCGCCATTAGCTTCCCTCACGACCAGCCTCTGCGTTGCGTCGCTCACCGCGATCTTGAGGCGCGGTTCTCGAAAATACTTGCATTGGGATACGGGGGTTCCTGAGGCAAGCAAGTGAAATGTACGGGCAGGGTCTGCCCCTGCATTCGCATGCGTTGCTGAAGGAAGATGGACATGGCGGATCGATTCCATACGACATCTGCACACTTCCAGAACCGCTGGGGCTCGGGCCTCTCGGCTCTGGGGTCGGAGGAAAGCGTCGCCGAAAAGCTGGACCTGATCGTCAGGCGCTACGGCCTGCGCGGCTATCTGCTGATCAACGTTCCCTCCGAGACGTCGACCGATTTCTCATCCAACGTTCTGCTGACGTCCTGGCCGGACGAGATGCTGAAAACCTACGACCATGCCGGTCTGATCTTCGGCAGCCCGGTCATCGAGCGGCTGCGCCAGAGCACCAACCCTTTCACCTACGACGCGGACCGCACGAACCGCCGCCGCGCCGATGGCAAGGCGGCGATCGCGGCAAGCCTCTTCGACCGGCACGGCCTGTCGCGCGGGGCCTATTTCCCCGCGCACAATTCCGCGGGCCTGCGCGGCGCGCTCGCCTTCGGCGGCACGCGCGAGGCGTTCAACTCGCAGGAAATGGCCGAGCTCAACGCGCTGGCCAACGCCATCTTCACCGAGGTCGTGGATCTGCGCGCCGGCCGACGGCAGAACGTTTCGCTGTCGCGCCGCGAGATCGAGTGCCTTTCCTGGGCCTCGGCCGGCAAGACCAGCGTCGAAATGTCCGAGATTCTCGGCCTCTCCGAATATACCGTCAATCATTACCTGAACCGTGCGACGCGCAAGCTCGATGCGGTCAACCGGGTTCAAGCGGTCGCCAAGGCGATCCGCGCCGGGCTTTTGAACTGATGCATAATAATAACCCTTGCGACTCTCTGGAATGCGTGCGGTCCCGCTCCAATTGCGTGAAGGCAGGAATAACCATTGCGGGGCACCATGACGGCTGACGAAACCAGCAGCGGCGCAAATCAGATCCAGGACGACGGCGCCGAGATCGCCGCCCTGGAAACGCAGTTCGACATCGTGCGCTACATGCGGCGCAAGTGCGAGGAATACGGCCTCAGATATTTCATCGTCTTCACCCTGCCGGGTTTCGAGGCCGAAAAACTCTCCGCCTACTCCATCGTCAGCAACTGGCCGCAGGAAATTCTCGCCAAATACGACACGATGCGCATGGTTCGCCACAGCGCCGGCATCCGCAAGCTGCGGCTGACCACCGTGCCCTTCTCCTACGACATGCGCGAATGGATCGGCGAATCCTCCGAGAATGCCGATTTCTCCGAACTGCTCGACGTCATGACGGGCCACGGCATGCTGGTCGGTCACTTCTTCCCGGTGCATGACGCGCTCGGCAATCGCGGCGCCATCGTCTGGGGCGGCGAGAGCGCGACGCTCGGCCGCGACGACCGGCTGATGCTGCAGATGATCTCCGTGCATCTCTTCAACCGCCTCGCCGAGATCGGCTCGGCCTGGAAGTCCGGCCAGGTCGTGCTGACGGACCGCGAGATCCAGTGCCTCAGCTGGACGGCGGCGGGCAAGACGAGCCTGGAGATCGCCGAAATCCTCGGCCTCTCCGAGCATACGGTGAACCACTACCTCAACCAGGTCACCCGCAAGCTCGAGGCGGTCAACCGCACCCAGGCCGTCGTCAAGGCCATTCGCCGTGGGCTGATCGCCTGACGCTGCCGCAAAGCTGCTGCTTCCCGTCGCAGGTGAATTCGTTTGGCGACGGGCTTCCCGTGCACTATTTACGGCGAAGGGCTGCTGATGCCGCGACAGGCTATTCGAGGGTTTCATGACTGACGTAAGCAAGGAACAGGTGCTGGAACGGTTGCGCACGGTGCGCGGGCCGGACATGGACGGCAACATCGTCGATCTCGGCCTCGTTTCCGATGTCTTCATTTCCGACGGCAAGGCCTATTTCTCCATCACCGTGCCGGCCGAGCGCGCCCGCGAGCTCGATCCGATGCGCGCCGCCGCCGAGCGTGTCGTCAAGGAAATCCCCGGCATCAAGGCCGCCATGGTGGCGCTGACTGCCGACAAGCGCGCCGCCGCCGGCCCCGCCGCGTCGCGCGCGCCCGCGCCGCCGCCGCCCGGCCGCGGCGCCGCTCACGACCATGCCGGCCATGGCCATGCAGGCCACAGTCATGCGGGCCACAGCCACGCCGCGCCCGCAGGCCAGCCGCAGCAACGCGCGAAATCCGGCATCCCCGGCGTCGGCGCGATCATCGCGGTCGCCTCCGGCAAGGGCGGCGTCGGCAAGTCGACCACCGCGGTCAACCTCGCGCTGGCCCTGAAGGCGAACGGGCTGCGCGTCGGCATTCTCGATGCCGACATCTACGGCCCCTCCATGCCCCGGCTGCTGAAGATTTCCGGCCGGCCGCAGCAGCTGGAAGGCCGCATGATCAAGCCGATGGAGAACTACGGCATCAAGGTCATGTCCATGGGCTTCCTCGTCGACGAGGAGGTGGCGATGATCTGGCGCGGCCCGATGATCCAGTCGGCGCTGATGCAGATGCTGCGCGAGGTCGCCTGGGGCGATCTCGACGTGCTCGTCGTCGACATGCCGCCGGGCACGGGCGACATCCAGCTCACGCTCTCGCAGCGCGTGCCCGTCACCGGCGCCGTGATCGTGACCACGCCGCAGGACATCGCCCTGATCGATGCCAAGAAGGGCCTGAAGATGTTCGAGAAGGTGGGCGTGCCCATCCTCGGCCTGGTGGAGAACATGAGCTATTTCATCGCTCCCGACACCGGCAACCGCTACGACATCTTCGGTCATGGCGGCGCGCGCAAGGAGGCCGAGCGCATCGGTGTGCCCTTCCTCGGCGAAGTGCCGCTGACCATGGATATCCGCGAGACCTCGGATGCCGGCACGCCCGTCGTCGTCTCCAATCCGGACGGCGCGGCGGCGAAGGTCTATCGCCAGATCGCGGCGCGCGTCTGGCAGGAGCTGGAAACGGCGCAGGGCAAGGGCGGGCGCGACGCGCCGGCCATCGTGTTCGAATAGCCGAACCTTCACGGTCCTCAGGCGTTCATCGACGGTAGCTTGATTTTTATGTTGCGCCGCGCAATATGCGCGGCCGACCGCTGATCGGCGGGTTCAATCAGGAGTGTGAGCGATGGTCCGTTCTGGAGCCATTCGCCGGTGATCACGGTTTTCCGTTCCAATGGCGAGGCGCGCGCCCTGCCCACTGAAACCGATTCCAACGCCGCCGCCGCACTTGCCGGCGCCGTGTGGGTCGATCTCGTCGAACCCACCCGCGAGGAAGAGGCGCTGATCGAGCGCGTGCTCGGCATCGAAGTGCCGACCCGCGACGAACTCAAGGACATCGAGCCCTCCAGCCGTCTCTACACGGACGGCAACGCCGCCTACATGACCGCCTCGCTGATGGTGAAGGCGGAAAGCGACCTGCCGCAGCTGACGGACGTCGCCTTCATCCTGACGGCGGGCAAGCTTCTGACCGTGCGCTATGCCGAGCCGCGTTCCTTCGTCCTCTTCAAGAGCGCGATGCACCGCATTCCCGGCGGCTGTTCCTCGCCGACCGTGATGATCACGCGCCTTCTGGAAACCATCGCCGACCGCACGGCGGAAATCCTCGAGATCGCCGTCTCGCGCGCCGACACGCTGTCGCTCGAAGTGTTCGGCGACAAGCGGCACCTGTCCCGCCGTCCGCCGCGCTATCTCGAAGACCGCGTCGTGCAGGTCTCCGCGCTGCACCGGCTCATCGCCAAGACGCGCGACAGCCTGATGTCGCTCTCGCGCATGCTGACCTTCCTGCATGCGCTGCCGGCGCTGCAATCCGACCGCGACAGTCTCGAACTCTGCCGCACGGTGACGCGCGACGTGCAGTCGCTGTCCGAACATGCCGGCTTCGTCGCCGGCAACATCACCTTCCTGCTCGATGCCTCGCTCGGCCTCATCAATCTCGAGCAGAACGCCATCATCAAGATCTTCTCGATTGCCTCGGTGGTGCTGCTGCCGCCGACGCTGATCGCCTCCATCTACGGCATGAACTTTGAATTCATGCCGGAACTGCACGTTGCCGCCGCCTATCCGATGACGCTTGCGGCCATGGTGCTGTCGGCGATTCTCCCCTTCTTCTTTTTCCGCTGGAAAGGCTGGCTCTAGAGCCTGTTAGCCCCATGCACGCACATTCCGGTAGCGCACCGCATTCCCACGGCCGGGCGCGCACGTTGTTCCTTCTCTCCCTCGGCTCCGTCGGCGTCGTCTATGGCGACATCGGCACCAGCCCGCTCTACGCCTTCCGCGAGGCGCTGCGGCCCGTGGCCCATGACGGCGTCGAGCGCGTCGAGATCATCGGTCTCATCTCGCTGATGATCTGGACGCTGACGATCATCGTCACGCTGAAATACGTGCTCTTCCTGCTGCGCGCCGACAACCACGGCGAGGGCGGCACGCTCTCCCTGCTGGCGCTCCTGTCCAAGACGGCCGGCAGCCATGCGCCCGTGCTGTTCTTCCTCGGCGCGATCGGCGCGGCGCTCTTCATCGGCGACGCCATGATCACGCCGGCGCTTTCGGTTCTCTCGGCGGTGGAGGGCCTGAAGCTGGTGACGCCGACGCTCGGCGACTATGTCGTGCCCATCTCCGTCGTCATTCTCGTCATGCTCTTTGCCGTGCAGTCGCTCGGCACGGCGGCGGTGTCGAAGTTCTTCGGGCCGATCACCGCCGTCTGGTTCATCGTCATGGGCCTCGGCGGCGTCACGCATATCAGCGACGATCTCGGCATCCTCGCCGCCTTCAATCCCTATTACGCCGTTCTCTTCATGCTGAACGAGGGCTATGTCGGCCTCGTCGTGCTCGGGGCGGTGTTCCTGACGGTGACCGGCGCGGAAGCGCTCTATGCCGACCTTGGCCATTTCGGCCGCCGGCCGATCCAGTGGGCCTGGTTCTGCCTGGTCTTCCCGGCGCTGACGCTGAACTATCTCGGCCAGGGCGCACTGGTGCTCGCCCATCCCGAGACCATTTCCAACCCGTTCTTCCTGATGTTCCCGAAATGGGCGCTGCTGCCCGTCGTCATCCTCGCGACGGCCGCCACCATCATCGCCAGCCAGGCGGTGATAACGGGCGCCTTCTCGCTGACGCGCCAGGCCATCCACCTCGGCTTCCTGCCGCGCATGGAAATCTTCCACACCTCGGAAACCCAGACCGGCCAGATCTATCTGCCGGGCGTCAACACCGTGCTGCTCTTCGGCGTCATGCTGCTGGTCTTCATCTTCGGCTCGTCCGAGGCCCTGGCGACGGCCTATGGCATCTCCGTCACCGGCGCGATGGTGGTGACGACCGTGCTCGCCTTCGAGTTCCTGCGCATGCGCTGGCGCTGGACGCCGCTCGCCGCCACCGCCGCGCTGCTGCCGCTCTTCCTGCTGGAACTCACCTTCCTCGGCGCCAACCTCCTTAAGGTGCATGACGGCGGCTACGTGCCGGTGACGATCGCCGCCGCGGTCGTCGTCCTGATGTGGACCTGGACGCGCGGCACCCGCATCCTGCGCGACAAGACGCGCCGCATCGAAGTGCCGCTGCCGGCCTTCATCAAGTCGGTGGAAAAGCACAGCGCCCATGCGCCGGTCCAGGTGAGCGGCACGGCGATCTTCCTCACCAGCGATCCCGATTTCGCCCCCGCCGCGCTGCTGCACAACATCAAGCACAACCACGTGCTGCACGAGAAGAACTTCATCCTGACGGTCAAGACCGCCAACACGCCGCGCGTCATCCCGGCCGAGCGATTCTCCGTGGAGCCGATCTCGGAGCGATTCTCGCGCATCGAAATGCGCTTCGGCTTCATGGAGACGCAGAACGTCTCCCATGGTCTCGGCCTGATGCGCAAGGCGGGCCACAAGTTCGACATCATGTCGACCTCGTTCTATCTCGGCCGGCGCAAGCTGGTGCCCGATGCGCAGTCCGGCATGCCCATGTGGCAGGACCGCCTGTTCATCGCGCTCGCCAACCTTGCCACCGACCCCTCCGACTACTTCCGCCTGCCGACCAACCGCGTGGTCGAGCTCGGCTCGCATGTCGTGATCTGACGAAAACGTGAAGGGGAGGCGGCAGCCTCCCCCATTCGCGTCTTTCCGCATTAACCAAGCATCAAGGTTAATGCTTCATTTTACCCTGAGAACGAGCCGCTTCGGGCCCGTGCTTCGGCGCGGCCGGCTCCCATACGAACAATCCGGGCAGGAAGACACGCCGGTTCAGGCCGGCGGCAGGGCCTGCGCGCGCATCAGGGTGCGGAGTAGTCAGTTGCGTAAGCGTAGCATTCGTCATGCAGGTGCAGGCCGCTTCCTCGCGTATCTGAAGCGGGAATGGAAAATCCCCCTGGCGCTCGGCCTCGGCATCGCCGCCGTCCTGCCCACGCCGTCCGCCCATACGGACCTTGCCACCTATCTCGCCGGCCTCAACCGCAAGGGCGGCAACCAGACCATGGTGCTGACCCGCTCTCCCGCCGGCTCCGTGCATGAGGTGGAGATCGAGTTCGCCGACGCCATGATCACCGGCGGCATCGAAAGCGGGGCAGGGGTGGAACTGCCGGGCGGCATGAAGGCGGCGGTGCGCAGCGAGCACAAGGGCAATGGCGAAATCCCCGACGAAGACCGCATCAACCGCCGCGACAAGAAGGGCCGCATCGTCGCGGTCATGCCTGTTCTCCCGCCGAAGGACTTCACCGCCGGCTCCATCCTCGAGCGCACCAGCTCGCTCCTCTCGCCGGTCTTCGATACCGGCCAGCGCATGGCCTTCGCCAAGTCCGACATCAAGGGCAAGGAAATCGAGATCGCGACGGCCTTCTACAAGAAGCAGCCGGTCCACAAGAATATCGGCGTCTCGCCGGTCATCGCCAGCCTCGTCACCAACGACAAGGCCGACATCCTGGCGACCGCCTATGCGCGCGTCGAGCCGGACTATGCCCGGGAATCGCCCTTCGATTCGATCCTGAAGCCGAAGAAGGAACTCGGCCGCTTCATCCCCGACATTTCGCCCGACGATCACGCCTGGGCCGCGACGGCGCTGCCGGCGGAGGTCTTCACCGCCAAGGAACAGAAGTGCCTTGCGGAAGGCATCTATTTCGAGGCGCGCGGCGAGGAGGTGAAGGGCCAGGCCGCCGTTGCCCAGGTCATCCTCAACCGCGTGCGCAATCCCGCCTATCCGAAAACCATCTGCGGCGTCGTCTACCAGAACGAAAACTGGCGCAACCGCTGCCAGTTCTCCTTCGCCTGCGACCGCATTCCCGATCTCATTCTCTCGCCCTGGCACTGGAAGACCGCCAAGGAGATCGCCATGGCGGTCACGGCCGGCAAGATCTGGTTCGAGGACGTCGGATCGGCGACCCATTATCACGCGACCTATGTCAGCCCGCCCTGGGGCCGGACCATGAAGCGCGTCGCCAAGATCGGCAAGCATATCTTCTACCGCACCTATGGCGGCGGCTGGAGCTGAGGCGCGAAAGGCATGCGCCCCGGCGTGGTGAGTCCACGCCACACCCCCGGCGATTCCCGGGACAGAGAGTCGCGCTCGACGCGTGAATCTTTGTAAGCTATTGATTTTCCAGATTATATTTGCTGTTACGCAAAGCTTCGCCATGCCTTGACTATGCTGGCACCTAAAACTATGTTGCGGCCGACTTCAAAAGGGGTCGGATACGGCTTGAATCCTAGCCTTCAATATGTCCGCAATGGGGCGAAAGCGCCGGCGGGAACGACGAGGAGGACGCCATGACCGACGATCGAAAGGAAAGTCTGGAAGACCGGCTGAAGCGCCTGGACGCGGAACTCGCGGAAAAGCGCAAGACAGACGGGGCGGACGCCGCCGCCGAGGCGCGCGCAGCCGAAAGCCGTACAGGCTATGCGGTTGCCATGAAGCTCTCGAGCGAGTTCGTCGCGGCCGTCATCGTCGGGGCGCTTCTGGGCTATCTTTTGGACCATTTTGCGGGTACAGGGCCTTGGGGGATGATCGTTCTTCTGCTCCTTGGCTTCAGTGCCGGCGTTCTGAACGTCATGCGCGCGGCTGGCATGGTGGCATCGCCCCATCCGGTCGACAGGCTGGCAGGCCGAGAGCACGCCAGGCCGGACAGCGGACGGGACGAAACCAAGACGAAGGACGGCGCCTGACGGCGCGGTCTCAATAGTGGGTGACTTCCGCCGAAAGGCGGGCAAGCGAGAGAGATAAACGGTGTCCAACGATCCGACCCATCAGTTCCTGGTCAACAAGATTGTTCCGATCGAAATCGGCGGCATCGATTTCTCGTTCACCAACGCTTCGCTCTTCATGGTCGCGACCGTCGCGGCCGCCACGGGCTTCCTCTACTTCACGACCGGCCAGCGCGGCCTCGTTCCGAGCCGCATGCAGTCGGTTTCGGAAATGTCCTACGAGTTCATCGCCTCGATGCTTCGCGAAGGGGCGGGCAGCCACGGGATGAAGTTCTTCCCGTTCGTCTTCTCGCTCTTCATGTTCGTGCTCACCGCGAACCTCCTGGGCATGATGCCGTACTTCTTCACGGTCACCAGCCAGATCATCGTCACCTTCGCCCTGGCGCTTCTCGTCATCGGCACGGTGGTCTTCTACGGTTTCTACAAGCATGGCTTCGGCTTCCTGAAGCTCTTCGTACCGTCGGGCGTTCCCGGCGCGCTTCTGCCGCTGGTCGTCTCGATCGAGGTCATCTCGTTCCTCTCGCGTCCGATCAGCCTCTCGATCCGTCTTTTCGCCAACATGCTGGCGGGTCACATCACGCTCAAGGTCTTCGCCGGCTTCGTCACCTCGCTGAGCGCGCTCGGCGCCGTGGGTGTCGTCGGTTCGATCCTGCCCCTTCTCATGACCGTCGCCCTGACCGGTCTCGAATTCCTCGTGTCGTTCCTGCAGGCCTATGTCTTCGCAGTTCTGACATGCATGTACCTCAACGATGCCGTGCATCCGGGTGGTCACTAAGGAAACAGTCGTCGGCGCCCTCGGGCGTCGCTCATAAGCCGCAACAACCCATTCAAGGAGTTCAACATGGAAGCGGAAGCAGCAAAGTTCATCGGCGCAGGTCTTGCCACGTTCGGTCTCGCCGGCACGGCTCTCGGCCTCGGCAACATCTTCGGCAACTACCTGGCCGGCGCTCTGCGCAACCCGTCTGCTGCTGACAGCCAGTTCGGCCGTCTCGTATTCGGCTTCGCCGTTACGGAAGCTCTGGGCATCTTCTCGCTGCTCATCGCTCTCCTTCTCCTCTTCGCCGTCTGATATCGGCCGAGGACTGGACCATGGCCCCGCAAGGGCCGTGGTCCACCGTACGTTCCGTACATGATCTGAGAGTGCCCCCTGGAGGTGAGCATGTCTGTGACCCCGGCGTCTGCCGAGTCCACCCCTTTTGAAATCGCCCAGGCGGAAACTCCTGCAACCTCGCACGAGACCCCTGCGGACGCGCATGCGGCCCAGCCGGCAGGCGAAGTGCACACCGAAACGGGTGTCGCCCATGGCGAGGAAGCCGGTTCCGGCGTTTTCCCGCCTTTCGACCAGACCACGTTCGCATCGCAGCTCCTGTGGCTCGCGATCACCTTCGGTCTTTTCTACCTTCTCATGTCGAAGGTCGTCATTCCGCGCATCGGCGGCATCCTCGAGACGCGCCATGATCGCATCGCGCAGGACCTCGACGAAGCGTCCCGCCTGAAGGCGGAAGCCGACGCCGCCGTCGCCTCCTACGAGCAGGACCTCGCGTCCGCCCGTGCCAAGGGCAATGCGATCGCCTCGACCGCCCGCGACGAAGCCAAGGCCAAGGCCGACGCCGAGCGCGCCAAGATCGAAGCCTCGCTGCAGGACAAGATCGCCGGCGCCGAAACGCGCATCGCTGAGATCAAGGCCAAGGCCCTTGCCGATGTCGGTTCCATCGCCGAGGAAACCACGGCAGCCGTCGTCGAACAGCTGATCGGCACCAAGGCCACCAAGGCCGAGATCGCTTCCGCCGTTAAGTCGGCCGCAAGCGAGTAAGGGAGGTTTCGATGGAATTCGACGCAACATTCTACGCCTTTGTCGGCCTCCTCCTGTTCCTGGCCCTCATCGCCTACCTCAAGGTTCCGGGCATGATGGCAAAGGGTCTCGACGCCCGCGCCGAGAAGATCCAGAACGAGCTGGCGGAAGCCAAGCGTCTTCGCGAGGAAGCCCAGCACCTGCTCGCCGAATACCAGCGCAAGCGCAAGGATGCCGAAGCGGAAGCCGCCAGCATCGTCGCCGCCGCTGAACGCGAGGCAAGCGCCCTGACGGCCGATGCCAAGCAGAAGACCGAGGAATACGTCGCCCGCCGCACGGCGCTCTCCGAGCAGAAGATCAAGCAGGCGGAAGCCGACGCGATCAACGCCGTGCGTTCCGCTGCCGTCGACCTCGCTGTCGCCGCCGCTGAAAAGGTCATCGCCGCCAAGGCCGATGCCGCCACCGGCAAGTCGCTCTTCGACAACGCCATCAGCGAAGTGAAGGCCCGCCTCAACTGAGGCATCTTCACGAAGGATTGCAAAAGGCCGGGGCTCTGCTCCGGCCTTTTTGCTTTGCACCGACAACGAAGGCGCCCGTCCGCTAGAGTTCGTCAGGGAAAAGTGGGAGCCGGTTTTCCCGAAAAGACAAACGAAAAAAAAGAATTTAGAGCATGCCTGGTTCAATCTGAACCTGGCATGCTCCAGACGCGGACCGTCAGTTCCCCTCGCGAGGGGGCTCGCCGATAGCGCGTTCGGTGAGAATGCGGTCGATCAGGCCCCATTCCAAAGCCTCTTCGGCCGTCATGAAGCGATCGCGGTCCATGGCGCGCTCGAAGTCCTCGTAGCTGCGCCCGCAATGCTCGGCATAGAGCCGCGTCATGCGCTGCTTGGTCTTCAGGATCTCCTCGGCGTGGATGAGCATGTCGGAGGCCTGCCCCTGGAAGCCGCCGAGCGGCTGGTGGATGAGGATGCTGGAATTGGGCAGGGCCGCCCGCGTGCCGGGTTCGCCCGCCATCAGCAGGAACGAGCCCATAGAGCGGGCCGTGCCCATGCACAGCGTGTGCACGGGCGCGCGGATGTAGCGCATGGTGTCGTACATGGCAAAGCCGCTGGTGACGACCCCGCCGGGCGAGTTGACGTAAAGCTGGATGGGCTTCTTCGGGTCCTCCGCCTCCAGGAACAGAAGCTGCGCGCAGACGAGCGCGGAGACGGCGTCGTTCACCTCGCCGTTGAGGAAGATGATTCTTTCGCGCAGCAGGCGGGAATAGATATCGAAGGAGCGTTCGCCCCGGCTGGATTGCTCGACGACCATGGGGACGAGCTGCATCGTGTCGCGCATCGGCGATCTCCTGTCTGTGATGTTGGGGAGGGGAATGGGAGTCGTTCCGGAGCGATTGCTAGCCCGGAATTGCTGACGCCTTATCCGACGCGAAAGCGGCGCCGCTTTCGCTGGAAATGCTTGAGCCTTTGTTGTCGCATTGTCCTGCGCCAAAGCGATAGCGCTTTGGCTGGAAATGCTTCAGGCGGCGCTCAGCAGCGCGTGCCCGTTGTCGTTCAGAGCCCGCGGTCCGGCAGGTCTCAGCCGCGCATCGGTGAGTTCGTGGACGATCCGAAGCCGGGTGCCGCCACGGCCATTGGGCGTCAGCCGGAAGGCTACGCTGCTTTCGAGATAGGGCGGATCGTCGTCGCGCATCCGGTAGCGGATCTCTTCGCCGGGCACCGTGGCCAGCGGCGCGGTGTCGGCCAGCCGGTCGCCGGGCAGCCACCGTTCGCGGAAGGCCGGAAGGCTGATCGCCCGCCAGACCTTTTCGGGCGGCGCGTCGAGATCGTATTCCTGCACCAGATCGGGCGTCTGTCGCTCGCTTGTCCTGTCGTTCATTGATCCATTTCCTTCAGCAGATCCCGCAAGGCATCGATGCGCGCCGGCCAGTAGGCGCGGTATTTGGCAAGCCAGCCGGCAATGAGCGCGAGGCCATCCGGATCGACCTCGTAGTTCACGAAGCGTCCCTGCCGCTCCTCGCGCACCAGCCGGGCATTGCGCAGCACGGCGAGGTGCTGGGACATGGCCGGCTGGCTGATCTCCATGCCCTCGCGCAGCGCACTGGCATTCAAGGCCCCGCCTGCCAGCCTCTCGAAGATCGTGCGGCGGGTCGGATCGGCGAGGGCCTTGAAGATGTCGTGCTCTATCATGACAACAGATAAGCATGGACTTATCTCGTTTGCAATGACGATGTTGAGAAGGAATGTATGCGACGCGGTTTAGCCCGCAGTGGCCTGTCCGCGTGCCGAGGAACCTCTTTGCGGTGGCAGAGAACAAGCGGGAGCGGCGGCGTGCCGAGGGACAGCGGAGGGAGGGTGGCTTCGGCCCCGTCGATCAGTCCTGCCGCAGCGGCCGGAAGCTCATGCGGTGCAGGCGGCAGGGGCCGTTGGTCTCGATCGCCTTGCGATGGACCTCGGTGGCATAGCCGGCATGGATGGCGAAGCCGTAGCCGGGGAAGGTGGTGTCGGCGCGGGCCATCATGCGGTCGCGGGTCACCTTCGCGACGATGGAGGCGGCGGCGATGGAGACGGAAAGGGCGTCGCCCTTGACCACGGCGCGGCCTTCGCAGGCAAGGCCCGGTGGCACGTCGCGGCCGTCGGTCAGCACCAGGTTCGGCGCGACTTCGAGGCCGGCGACGGCGCGGCGCATCGCATCGAGGCTCGCCTTGCGGATATCCGTCGTATCGATCCGGCGCGATCCGCTGGAGGCGACGGAGACGAAGGCGCTCTGCATGATGAGCGTGAACAGCGCCTCGCGCCGCGCGGCGCTGAGCTGCTTGGAATCGTGCAGGCCGGGGGGAATGTTGTCGGGATCGAGGATCACGGCGGCCGCGACGACGGGGCCGGCGAGCGGCCCGCGTCCTGCCTCGTCCGTGCCGGCGACGGGCCAGATGCCACGCGCACGGGCGGCGCTTTCCATCGCGAAATCAGGCCCTTCGGGCAGATCGAAAAGAAGGCGGGAATCGGAGGATGTGACACGGGACATGCGGCGAACCTCGCACATCCATCCGATTCCCTGCAAGTCCTCCGGCAGGAGGCGGATGCCGGAGGAACGACCGCGCGCCCGGGGAATGGCGCGGCGGAAGAAGAGGCCGGGCCTGACGGCCCGGCAAGGCTGCATTTCAAGGGCATGGCTGCCCGTCTTGCCTTTCGCCGGGGGATGAAAGGGGTGGCGGCCCCGCTTCAATCCCCCGGCGACAGCGCCGAAGCGCCGATGCTTACAGCAGCGAAAGCTGCACGCCGCTGCCCGAAGGCGGCACGAATTGGTCGACGGCGAGCGTGCGGCGGGTGCGGGTCAGTTCCAGCCGCTTGGTGGCCATCTCGAAGCGGCGGGCGATCTGCCAGGCATAGGGACCGGCCCCCTTCATGCGCTTGCCGAACTCGGCGTCGTAATCCTTGCCGCCGCGCATGGAGCGCACCAGCGACATGACATGGCGGTAGCGGTCCGGATAGTTGCGCAGCAGCCAGTCGCGGAAGAGGGGGCTGACCTCCAGCGGCAGGCGGAGCAGCACATAGCTCGCCTCCAGCGCGCCCGCCGCCTTGCCGGAATCCAGCACCCGCTCGATCTCGTGGTCGTTGAGGCCCGGAATGATCGGCGCCATCATGATGGCGGTCGGAATGCCCGCGTCCGAGAGGGCGCGGATCGCCTCCAGCCGGCGGGGCGGGGTGGCGGCGCGCGGCTCCATCGTGCGGGCGAGCTTGCGGTCGAGCGTCGTCACCGACAGGCCGACCCAGGCAAGGCCGCGTGCGGCCATGCGCGAGAGGATGTCGATGTCGCGCATCACCAGCGCCGACTTGGTGACGATGGAGACCGGGTGGTTCGCCTTGTCCAGCACCTCGAGGATCTGCCGCATGATGCGCCATTCCTTCTCGATCGGCTGGTAGGGATCGGTGTTGGTGCCGATGGCGATGACGCGCGGCTTGTAGCCGGGCTTGGAGAGCTCCCGTTCGAGCAGCCGCGGCGCATCCGGCTTGGCGAAGAGCTTCGCCTCGAAATCGAGGCCGGCGGACAGGCCCATGAAGGCGTGCGTCGGCCGGGCAAAGCAGTAGATGCAGCCATGCTCGCAGCCCCGGTAGGGATTGATGGAGCGCTCGAAGCTGATGTCGGGCGACTGGTTGCTGGAGAGGATGCTGCGCGGCTTTTCCACCTGCACCTCGGTGCGGAAAGGCGGAAGCTCCTCCAGTGTCTGCCAGCCGTCGTCGAAACCCTCCCGTGTCACCGGCTCGAAACGCCCGGTGAAGTTCAGGCCCGCGCCCCGGCCGCGCCGGCGATCCCCGTCGACCCGCATGCCCGTCTGGGACATCAGCGCTTCGGCAATATCCTTCGTGTGGCCGGGCGCAAGAGCGCCCTGCCTGAGGCTGACAAGATCGTTCATGGTGGTCTCCGGCGGGGCCGTTCGCCCCGATTCCATGACTATATTCCTATCGTTGGGATGAGAACAATGCAAGAACAAATTTCAATCGAGCCGGCGCGGTGGCGTTCCATGCTGCGATGCGATATTGCAGGATCATGCTGACGATCATCCTAGAATGCCGGGACAACGAGGCGGAACTGGCGCAGACCCTGTCGGCGCTCGTGCCGGGCGCCGTCGAGGGCGTGGTGCGCGACGTGATCGTGCTCGACCACGGTTCGCGCGACGGCTCGCCGGAGGTTGCGGATGCGGCCGGCTGCCGGTTCCTGACGCAGTGGGATATCGGCGATGTCCTGCGCTCGGCGCGAGGCGACTGGCTCCTCTTCCTGGAGCCCGGCGCGCGGCCGCTCGCCGGCTGGGTCGATGCGATCGTCGACCATGTGGCGGTCAGCCCCGGCCCGGCGCGCTTCCGCGCCTCGCGCAGCCACCGCCGTCCGTTCCTCCAGCGTCTCGTCCGGAAAACGCCGCCACTGGAGCAGGGCTATCTCGCCAGCAAGCGCCAGCTTGCCGCCGCAATCCGCCCGGGCATGGCGCTGGCCGATATCGCGCGCGGCGGCAGGCCGCGCGACCTCGTCGCCGAGATCGTGCCGGCCTGGGCGGTGAAGGCGATGCGGGCGGAAGTCGCGGGCTAGAGTTTGTCAGGGAAAAGTGGGAACCGGTTTTCCCGGAAAGACAAACGAAAGCAAAAGAATTGAGAGCATGTCTGGTTCAATCTGAACCTGACATGCTCTAACCCGCCGAACGCTTCAGGTGCTCGTCGAGCCGCGGCATGATTTCCACGAAATTGCAGGGCATATGGCGATAGTCGAGCTGCGCCTTGAGGATGCCGTCCCAGGCGTCCTTGCAGGCGCCGGGCGAGCCCGGCAGCACGAAGACGAAGGTGGCGTTGAGCACGCCGCCCGTCGCGCGTGACTGGATCGTCGACGTGCCGATCTTGTCGTAGGAGATGCGGTGGAAGACTTCCGAAAAGCCGTCCATGCGTTTCTCGAAGATCGGTTCCAGCGCTTCCGGCGTCACGTCGCGGCCGGTAAAGCCCGTGCCGCCCGTCGTGATGACTACGTCGACGGCGGCATCGCGCGTCCAGGCCTCGACCTGCGCGCGGATGGCGGCGACGTCGTCCTTGACGATGGCGCGCGCCGCAAGGCGATGGCCGGCTTCCGCGATGCGGGCGACCAGTGTATCGCCGGATTTGTCGGTCTCGGGCGTGCGTGTGTCGGAGACGGTCAGCACGGCGATGCCGATGGGAAGGAAGGGTCTCGTTTCGTCAATACGCGCCATCGGTCGCTCCCAGCGTGGTGGTGGCGGCGAAGAACCAGTGCGGATGGCGCTGCGAGAGCGTGGCCGCCGCAGCCCTTGCCGCGTCCTCCGCTGGATATAGCGCGAAGCAGGTCGCGCCGGAACCGGACATGCGCACGACGCGCGCATCGGTCGCGGCGAGCGCCTCGGCGATACGGGAAATCTCCGGGCAAAGCTGCCGGGCGGGCGGCTCGAGATCGTTGCGCAGCGTCGCGATGGCCGCCAGCCAGTCCGCAGGGGCGGCGGGAAGGGCGAGCGGCGGATTGTGCCGGGAGGCGAGCGCCTTGAAGACGGCCGGCGTCGAGACGCCGACGAGCGGATTGGCAAGCACGATGGACAGCGCGGGCAGGGCGAGGGGGGTGATGTCCTCGCCGACGCCGCGGGCGACCAGCGGCCGGCCGGCAAGGCACATCGGCACGTCCGCGCCGAGGCCGAGCGCGATGGCGGCAAGCGTTTCCTTCGGCAGGTCGGCCTGCCAGAGCGCACCGAGCGCGCGCAGGGTCGCCGCCGCATCGGCCGAGCCGCCGCCGATGCCGGAGGCGATGGGCAGGTTCTTTTCGAGATGGATGTGCACGGGCGGCGCGGCCTGCCCGCTGCCGGCAAGGGCGGCGCGCAGGCGGTCGCGGGCGCGGGTGACGAGATTATCGGCCTCAGCGCAAAGCCCGTCGGAGAACCGGCCGGAAAGCGTGAAGCGGTCTTCGCGCGCCGGCGACAGCGCGAGGCGGTCGCCGAAGGCGGTGAAGGTCACGAGACTGTCGAGGAGGTGGTAGCCGTCCTCGCGCCGGCCGGTGACGGCGAGCGCGAGGTTGATCTTGGCGGGCGCCCGCTCGATGCGGGCGAAACCCGAAAGGCTGTCCGCCGGCATCGGGTCAGGACTTGCGGTCTGCCGCCTTGCCTTCCGGCGAGGTGTTCTGCACCGGCTTGTCTTCCTTGGCCTCGGCGGAGGCCGGCTCGGACTTTTTCAGTTCCGGCAGGCCGTTTTCGATCTTCAGCTTGATCTTCGGGATTTCCGCCTCTTCCGGCTTCAGGCCGAGCGCGCGGTTCCACTGGAAGGTGGCTTCGAGCTTGCGGCCGACGCGCCAGTAGGCATCGCCCAGGTGATCGTTGATCGTCGGGTCGCCGGCCTTCAGCTCGGCCGCGCGTTCCAGTTCGGCCACCGCGTCGTCGAAACGGCTCATGCGGAAATAGGCCCAGCCGAGCGAATCCACGATATAGCCGTCATCCGGCTTGAGGCTCACGGCCTTGCGGATCATGTCGAGCCCCTGGTCGAGGTTCATATTCATGTCCACCCAGGAATAGCCGAGATAGTTCAGCACCTGCGGCTGGTCCGGGTTCAGCTCCAGCGCCTTGCGGAAATTCGGCTCGGCCTTGTCCCATTCCTTCAGGCGCTCATAGGCGATGCCGCGCTGGAAGAAGATGCTCCAGTGGTTGCGGGCCGGCACCGCGCCGATAACCGCGACGGCCTTGTCGTAGAGCGTGCCCGCCGCGCGGAAGTCCTTGGCGTCGGAATAGACGCTGCCCAGCGCCAGATAGGAACGCAGGTCCGACGGGTCGGCGTCGATCAGCGCCTGGAGGTGCTTCTTGGCCTCTTCCACCTTGCCGGCGTCGGCAAGATTGAGGCCGAGCTGCAGCTCGGAAATGCGCCGCATCGGCGATTTCTCCGGCACTGCGCGGTAATATTCGATGGCCTGGTCGGCCTTCTTCTGGTTTTCGGCAAGACCGCCGAGCAGCACCAGCACGTCGTCGCTGTCGGGGTCGAGCGCGCGGGCCACCTGGAGATAGAGCGTGACGATGTCTTCGGCGCCCTCGCGGTTCAGCGCGCCGCCGATGGAGAAGAGCACGGCGGCCGCGCCCTGGGCGGCGGTGCGCACCTGCTGCTCCTGCTTGTCGCCGGCCTCGATGCTCTGGCGCAGCGCCTTCAGCGGGGCGTAGCTGCTGATGAAGTTGTCGCCGACCGCGATGGCGTCGAGCGCCTTCTGCTTGTTGCCGTCGCGCGCTTCCAGGCGCGCCAGCGCCATCACCGCGCGCAGGAACGTATCCGGCGCGGCGCTGGCGCCGTTGCGGTCGAGGATCGCCTCGTTCAGCCGGGCGCGCGCCGTCGTCTTGTCACCGGCGGCAGCGGCCAGCGCCCCGGCATGGTAGTTCTTGAAGATGGCGAGCCATTCGGGCCCTTCCATGCCGCTGATGAGCTTCAGCGCGTCCTTGGGCTTGCCGTCGCCGAACTTGGCCCAGGCGAGCAGCAGGTCGTTCATCATGCGGTCGAGATCGTTCGGGCCCTTGTAGACGAGGATCCGCTCGGCGGTCTTGTATTCGCGCTTGCGGATCGCCTCCATGCCGCGCACGACCGAGGTGATGCGCTCGACAGCCGCGTCGTTCTTCAGGACGTCGGCGAACTTGACGCCTTCCTCGAAGTCGCCGTTCATCAGCTGCGTCACCATCAGGCGCTGCTTGACGTCGGCATTGGTGGGGTCGAACTGCAGGGCGATCTTGTAGAGCGCGACGGCGGTCTCGTAATCCTTGTCGAAGTCCGCCGTGCGGGCGGCAAGGAACGCGCCGGAGAAGGTGTTGACGCTCAGGGGATCGAACGGCGTTTCCTCGGCGGCGGCCGCTGCGGGCTTTTCCTCCGCGTAGGCCGCGAGAGGTCCGGTGAGCGCAAGACTGGCCGCCAGCGCCACGCCGGAAAGAAGCCGAAGGAAAAGGGAATGCCGCATCAAAATGCCTCTCGCCTGAAAGTATGAAGTTCGCCCCGGAGGCCGAACGTGGCAGGTCCTGCCACGATGGCGCCCAAATCAGTCACGGACTCATGACGGCAGAGAATGGCTTTTTTGGCGCGGTGCGGCAAGAAAATCCTGCCGCGCCGGCTCGGCTTTCCGGTCAGCTGACGCGGGCGATGCAGAAGTCGATGACTTCCAGAAGCGCATTCTTCCACGGCGTCGCCGGCAGCGGGGCGAGCGCATCGCGGGCAATGGTGCCGTAGTGCTGGGCGCGGGCGATGGTGTCCGTCAGGCCGCCATAGCGGGTGATGAGGCCGAGCGCGCGTTCGAGATTGGCGTCGTCGCTCTGGCCGCCTTCAATGGCCTCGCGCCAGAAGGCCCGGTCTTCCGCCGTGCCGCGGCGCCAGGACAGGATGACCGGCAGGGTGATCTTGCCTTCGCGGAAATCGTCGCCGGTGTTCTTGCCGAGATCGGCCGCCTTGCCGCCATAGTCCAGCGCGTCGTCGACGAGCTGGAAGGCAAGGCCCAGATTCATGCCGTAGGACTTCAGCGCGTTGCGCTCGGCCTTGCTGGTATTGGCGATGATCGGGCCGACTTCGGCGGCGGCGGCAAAGAGCGCGGCCGTCTTGGCGCGGATGACCTGGAGATAGTCGTCCTCGGTCGTCTCCATGTTCTTGGCGACGGAGAGCTGCAGCACTTCGCCTTCGGCGATGACGGTGGCGGCGGTGGAGAGCACGTCGAGCGCCTCCAGCGAGCCGACCTCGACCATCATCTTGAAGGCCTGGCCGAGCAGGAAGTCGCCGACCAGCACGCTCGCCTGGTTGCCCCAGATCATGCGCGCGGTGGATTTGCCGCGGCGAAGGTCGCTCTCGTCCACCACGTCGTCATGCAGCAGCGTCGCCGTGTGCATGAACTCGACGGCGGTGGCGAGCTTGATGTGCTGGTCGCCGTCATAGCCGAACATCGAGGCGGCCGCGAGCGTCAGCATGGGACGCAGGCGCTTGCCGCCGGAGGAGATCAGGTGGTTGGCCACCTCCGGGATCATCTGCACGTCCGAGCCGGCCTTCGACAGGATGAGCTGGTTCACCCGTTCCATATCGGCCTTGGTCAGGTCGACGAGCGGCTTGACCGACGCCTGTTTGTTTTTGCCTTCTTCAAGCGGTATCACGACGCCCAAATGCCCGGACTCCTGTTCATTCCTGTTGAAAGACAATAGAAAGCGGGGCCATCTGCGGCAAGAGGCGAATTGTCCCGCCTCCGGAATTATGGCTGGAAAACGACCGGAATGATCGAACTGATCCGCACCAACGACGCCGTCCTGCTCTCCTTCGCGGAAAGCCTGATGAAGGAGGCCGGCATCCACTGCCTCATCGCCGACCAGGGCATGAGCATCCTGGAGGGCTCGCTCGGCATGCTGCCGCGCCGGTTTCTCGTGGAAAGCGACCGCGAGGACGAGGCGCGCCGCATCCTGACGGATGCCGGGCTCGCGGCGGAGCTGCGGCCGTGAGCGGAATGGTTCTTGCCGAGACGTCCGCGGCCGGAATGCCCCTCTCCGCCCTGCCGGGCATCTCTCCCTCGCGGGGGAAGATCGGCCCAGGGCATATGCTTTCCATCCTCTTCGACGGTCGCACTGGCCAGGCCATGGCCTCCTTCCGGTCTCCCCCCATGCGGAGGAGACGCCCGGCAGGGCGGAGGGGGGTAAGCCACAGACATCGCGGTTCCGCCAGGGTGCCGCGCCGATGACCGTCACCGAAACCGTCGACGCCTTCCACTATGGCCGCTTTCATCTCGTCCAGCCGAAGGGCATCGGCCATCGCTCCGGGATGGACGCCATGCTGCTCGCCGCGCTGGTGGCGGGCGAGGGGCCGATGCGTGTCGCCGATCTCGGTGCGGGGGCGGGCGCGGCCGGCCTTGCCGTTGCCGCGCGCATCGAAAAGGCCGAGGTGCTGCTGGTCGAGCGCGCGCCGCTGATGGCCGGCTTTGCCCGCAAGACGCTGGCGCTGCCTGCAAACGCCGCCTTCGCTCCCCGCGTTTGCGTGCTGGAGGCGGACGTTTCGCTTTCCGGCAAGGCGCGCATCGCGGCGGGGCTTGCGGACGACGTCTACGATCACGTCATCATGAACCCGCCCTTCAACGATCGCGTCGACAGCCGCACGCCCGATGCCCTGAAGGCCGAGGCCCATGCCATGGAACACGATCTCTTCGAGCGCTGGATCAAGACCGCCGGCGCCATCATGAAGCCGGGCGGCCAGCTCTCGCTGATCGCCCGCCCGCAATCGATCGCCGAGATCATCGCCGCCTGCGGCCGCCGCTTCGGCGGCATCGAGATCACCGCCCTCCACGCCCGCGACGGAGAAAGCGCGCTGCGCATCCTCGTCACCGCCATCAAGGGCGCGCGCACCCGCCTCGCCCTGCGCATGCCGCTCGTCATGCACGCGCCCGGCCAGCACGATTTCACGCCTCTCGTCGACGATCTCAACAACGGCCGTGCCGCCTATCCCCGCCTGCCGCGGTCCTGAATTTTCAGCCTCGCCATTGCGTTTTGCCCCGCCATGCATACATCAGCCGGGCAACGAAACAGGAGGCAAGGTGTACGATGGCCGGATTTTTGAAGAGGCTGGTGCCGAAGAAGTTCCGCAAGGAAGGCATCGTCGTTCCGGTCGTGCGGCTGCACGGGGCCATCATGGCGAACGGCAGCCAGTTCCGCCCGCCGCTGAACCTTGCCACCGCCGCGCCCGCCCTTGAAAAGGCCTTTTCCTACAAGGACGCGCCGGCCGTCGCCATTTCCATCAATTCGCCCGGCGGCTCGCCGGTGCAGTCGCGGCTGATCTTCCAGCGCATCCGTGACCTTGCGGCCGAGAAGAACAAGCATGTGCTGGTCTTCGTCGAGGACGTCGCGGCCTCCGGCGGCTACATGATCGCGCTGGCCGGCGACGAGATCTTCGCCGACCCGACCTCCATCGTCGGATCCATCGGGGTCGTCTCGGGCGGTTTCGGTTTCCCCGAACTCCTGAAGAAGATCGGCGTCGAGCGCCGCGTCTATACGGCCGGCAGCAACAAGGCGATCCTCGATCCCTTCCAGCCGGAGCGGGAAAACGAGATCGACTATCTGAAATCCCTCCAGCTCGAAATCCACGCTGTCTTCATCGACATGGTCAAGGCGCGCCGCGGCGGCCGGCTTGCCGATGACCCGGATCTCTTCTCCGGTCTGTTCTGGACCGGCACGCGCGGCCGCGCGCTCGGCCTGGTCGACGGCCTTTCCGACATGCGCTCGGAACTCAAGCGGCGCTATGGACCAACGACGCGTCTCGAACTCGTCGCCGCGCCGAAGGGCCTCTTCGGTCGCAAGACGCCCGGTATCGGGGGGCTTTCCGGCGACATGGCCGAGCGTATAGGCTCGGCCGGCGTGGCGGCGGTGGCCGGCCTTGCGGAGGAAAAGGCGCTCTGGGGCCGTTTCGGACTTTCCGGATAGGGCGCCGACACAACGAGAATGCACGAACAAGAATAAAGAAGACATTGGGGGAGGGGCGATGGCCCAGATCATCTTTCTGCTTCTGGTCGTCGGCCTTGCCTGGTTCGGCTACCGCAAATTCGTGGCCGATGCCGAGCGGCTGAGCCGGCTGCGCAAGCGCGCCGACGAGGAGCGCCGCACCGGCGCGACGGGCACGCTCGTCAAGGATCCCGAGACCGGCGAATATCGCGTGCGCCGCGACGAGGAGTAGCGTTGCGGCACGGTTGCGTGCCGGCACGAAAGCCCTGGAAATGCGCCTTTCGTGCCGTTTCGGCACATTAACCACGCCCCGTAAGGTTAATGCCGGATTTACGAGGGGCTATCATTGCGCCCGCGCGCAGGAGGGATGATCTGTCAGGCAGAAGGGTCGCACGAGGCGGCCCGTGACGTGCCTGCTGAACGGAGTATCCCATGGCCTCGCTCGATCTCGACCGTATCCGCACCATCATCGTGACGGGCGGCGCGGGCTTCGTCGGTTCGCATATCGTCGACGACCTTCTGGCCCATTGCCCGAATGCCCGCATCCGCGTGCTCGACGCCTTCACCTATGCCGCCGACATGTCCCATCTCGACGCCGCCTTCCGCTCGGGCCGCGTGACGCTGCAGGAGGGTGACGTCGGCAATCTCGATCTCGTGACCGAGATGCTGAAGGACGCCGACCTCGTGGTGCATGCGGCGGGCGAAAGCCATGTCGAGCGCGCCTTCTCCGTGCCGGAACGGTTCACGGTGGCCAATGCGCTCGGCACGCAGGTTCTGGTGGAGGCGATGGGCCGCCGCCGCGTGCCGCTGATGATCCATGTCAGCTCGGCGGAAGTGTACGGCGCCGGCGCCGGCCAGGCGGTGGGCGAATTGACGCCGCTCCTGCCCGACAATCCCTACGGCGCCTCCAAGGCGGCCGCCGAAATGCTGATCGCCGGTCTCACGCGCTCCTTCGATCTCGATATCCGCGTGCTGCGCCCCGTCAACATCGTCGGCACGCGCCAGAACACCGAGAAGCTGCTGCCGCTCTTCCTCGAACTGGCCGCCGTCGGCCGGCCGCTGCCGGTGCATGGCAATGGCGCGCAGACCCGCGCCTTCGTCACCATGGCGGATTTCTGCTCGGCGCTGCGCGCGGTCGTCACGCGCGGCACGGCGAACGCCACCTACAATGTCGCCGGCGAGGAGGTCTATGACGTGCTCTCCATCGCGCGCATGGTGCTCGATGCGGTGCAGGATCCGATTTCCGGCGTCAGCTTCACCAATGGCCGGCCGGAAAATGCAAGCCGTCCGCCGCTCGACACCACGGCGCTACAGGCGCTCGGCTGGAGCGCACGCGGCACGCTCGTCCGCGAATTGCCGATGCTGGCCGCCTGGTATGGCGCGCGCGTTCCCGGCGGCGCCCGCCGCCGCCTCGCCCAGGTGCCGGACCTTGCGCCCCAGCGCGTACAGGCCGTCACGCAGGCCGCCGGCTCCGGGCTTTTCCGCTCGCTGGAGCGGCATTGAGCTTGCGGCTTCTGGCATAGTTGTTCGCTGCACCCCCCTCTGCCCTGCCGGGCATCTCCCCCGCAAGGGGGAGATTGGATGGAGCGCCGTCTCGCACCCCTTTGACATTTCAGGTTACGTGCTGTCATCGCCACTTGCCGATCTCCCCCCTTGAGGGGGAGATGCCCGGCAGGGCAGAGGGGGGTAGCAACCGCACGCCCCGAACGGCACCGGCCGCCCGAAACCCTTGACCCATCTGGCGCATCGTGGCACCAGTCCGCCAGCTTTCAAAGAATGCCCGGACCCCGCCGATGACCTCTGCCGCCCTGCCTGACCACATGAATCCGACCCGCTCCTTCCAGGGGCTGATCCTGACGCTGCACAATTACTGGGCGGACAAGGGCTGCGCGGTGCTGCAGCCCTATGACATGGAAGTCGGCGCCGGCACGTTCCATCCGGCGACCACGCTGCGCGCGCTCGGCCCCCGTCCGTGGCGCGCCGCCTATGTGCAGCCCTCGCGCCGCCCTTCGGACGGCCGCTACGGCGAGAACCCGAACCGCCTGCAGCACTATTACCAGTACCAGGTCATCCTGAAGCCGAACCCGTCGAACCTGCAGGAACTCTATCTCGGTTCGCTCGCCGCCATCGGCCTCGATCCGCTGCTGCATGACGTGCGCTTCGTGGAAGACGACTGGGAAAGCCCGACGCTCGGCGCCTGGGGCCTCGGCTGGGAATGCTGGTGCGACGGCATGGAAGTCTCGCAGTTCACCTATTTCCAGCAGGTCTGCGGCATCGAATGCGCGCCCGTCGCGGGCGAGCTGACCTACGGTCTCGAGCGCCTCGCCATGTATGTGCAGGGCGTCGACAATGTCTACGACCTCAATTTCAACGGCCGCGAGGGCGACGAGAAGATCACCTATGGCGATGTCTTCCTGCAAGCCGAGCAGGAATATTCCCGCCATAACTTCGAGTTTGCCGATACCGCCATGCTGCACCGGCATTTCATCGACGCGGAGAAGGAATGCCAGGCGCTGCTCGCCGCCGGCGCGCCGGGCGACGCGGACAACCAGCGTCTGCACAAATGCGTGCTGCCGGCCTATGACCAGTGCATCAAGGCCTCGCATGTCTTCAACCTGCTCGATGCGCGCGGCGTCATCTCCGTCACCGAGCGCCAGAGCTATATCCTGCGCGTGCGCACGCTGGCCAAGGCCTGCGGCGAGGCCTTCCTGCTGACCGATGCCGGCGGCGTGAACTGGGCCAAGGACGCCGCCTGATATGGCGGCCGTGCCCGACCTGATCGTTCACATCAACGGTTGGCCGGGCACGGGAAAGCTGACGATCGGCCGCCTTCTGGCCGATCGCCTCGGCGCAAGGCTTCTCGACAATCACACGATGATCAATCCGGCGGAGGCGCTGTTTTCCCGCGCCGATCCCCTGAACCGGTCGCTGCGTGAGGCCGTGCGCGGCGCGGTCTTCGACCATCTGTCGCGCGTGCCGCCCGGCAGCAGCTACGTCTTCACCGACGCGCTTTCGGACGACGCGGCGGACCGGAAAACCTTCGAATGGTATTACGACCTCGCGCGGGCGCGCAGCGCCCGCCTTGCCGCCGTCGTGCTCGATTGCGACCTCGACGAGAACCGCCGCCGGCTCGTCGCGGGCGAGCGGGCCGGCCATCGCAAGCTCGTCGATCTCTCGGTGCTGGAGGGCCTGCGCGCCCGTCACCGCCTGCTGCGCGCCGCAGCCGATATCCGCATTGAACTGGATGTCACGGCGCTTGCCGCCGAGGACGCCGCGCGCGTGATTGCCGGCCGTCTCGCCTGACGGTTCAGGCCTGGGCGGAAACCGTCACGCCGAGTTCCCAGACGGGCTTCAGGGTGGGGAAGGAACCGGTCGGAAGCTGGCCGGCATAGGTCTGGAGGGCCCGGCGCACACCCGTCGGACGTTCGACCGCGGCGCCCGTGGCATAGGCGAGGAAGAGGGCGGTGAAACCGATGACATTGATGGTGAGGGCGAGGGCTTTCATGACGGTTGCTTCAAGGTTCGTGTTGTCGATGAAGCGACTATCGGGCAAAGCGGTCCGCGGCGCGGTTCCCCCGGTGACATCCGGAGAGCGGGCCGGGCAGCCCGTGACGGCGGACCTATCGCCATGGGGGCTTTCCAGCCGCCGCACGAATGTTAATCTCCCGCCAAACGCCAAGAAGGAGCGGAGACTTTCATGATCGGTCTGGGTATTGCGGCAGCGGTCGTCCTCTATGCCATCGTCGTCTATAACGGCCTGGTGCGCGCACGGCAGATGAAGGAGGAGGCCTGGTCCGGCATCGACGTGCAGCTGAAGCGCCGCGCCGACCTGATCCCCAATCTCCTGGAGACCGTGAAGGGCTACGCCGCCCATGAGCGGGAGACGCTGGAAAAGGTCGTAGAACTGCGCAATCGCGCGCAGGCGGTGCCGGCGGGCGATGTCGCGGGCCGCGCGGCGGCGGAAGGCATGCTGAGCCAGGCGCTCGGCCGCATCTTCGCGCTCGCCGAGGCCTATCCGGACCTCAAGGCCAACCAGAATTTCGCCGAGCTGCAGCAGACGCTGGAGACCATCGAGGGCGAGATCCAGATGTCGCGGCGCTACTACAACGGCGCGGCGCGCGATCTCAACGTGAAGGTCGAGAGTTTCCCTTCCAACCTTCTGGCGAACCTCTTCAAATTCGTGAAGGCGCCCTATTTCGAGATCGAGAACCCGGCCGACCGGGCCGTGCCGACCGTGAAATTCTAGATCTGGAGTCCCTCATGCCGCGGATCGCCGCCTTCCTGGCGCTATGGCTATGCCTCCTCGTCGGGGGCGGAGTGCGGGCGGAAGAATATTTCGACCGCTACCATTCCGACATCGCGGTGGCGAAGAACGGCACGCTGACGGTGACGGAGGCGATCCGCGTCTATGCCGAGGGCAACCAGATCCGCCGCGGCATCTACCGGGACTTCCCGCTGACCTTCAAGGATGCCGAAGGGCGCGAGAAGGAGGTGGGCTTCACGGTGCTCAGCGTCGAACGCGACGGCCGGCCGGAGCCCTACCGCACCGAGACGATCCGCGGCGGCATCCGCATCTATTTCGGTTCGTCCGACGTGCTGCTCGATCCCGGTTTCCACCAGTATCGCCTCTCCTATGAGACGACGCGGCAGATCCGCTTCTTCGACACCCATGACGAGCTGTTCTGGAACGTCACCGGCACGCAATGGGCCTTTCCCATCTACCGGGCAAGCGCCACGGTCACCCTGCCGCCGGGCGTCGATGCACAGGAACTCACCTATTTCACCGGCGCCTATGGCGTCACGGACAGGAATGCGCGGGCGGAAAACCGCGGCAACACGGCCTTCTTCGAGACGACGCGCGAACTCGGCCCGCAGGAGGGCCTGACGATCGGCGTCAAGATGCCTGCCGGCAGCATCGACAAGCCGACGGCGGCGGAAGAGCGCGCGCTGTTCTTCAAGGACAACCGCAACCTCATCCTGGCGCTTGGCGGCTTCGTTCTCGTCGTCGGCTATTATCTCTGGGCCTGGCTTTCGGTCGGCCGCGATCCGCCGCGCGGCGTCGTCGTGCCGCGCTGGGATGCGCCGGAGGGCCTGTCGCCGGCGCTCGTCAACTATATCGACGAGAAGGGCTTCGGCGGGCAGGGCTGGACGGCCATCTCCGCCTCCTTCCTCAATCTCGCGGTCAAGGGTCTGGTGGAACTCAACGACCTCAAGACGTCGATCACCGCCACCCGCACGGACAAGCCGGTCGACACCCCGCTGCCGACCGGCGAGGCGACGCTGCTGGCCGCGCTTCCCACCACCGGCAGCCTCTTCGTCATCCAGAAATCCAACGGCAAGCGCGTGCAGAAGCTCGGCGGCGATTTCCGCGATGCGATGGAGAAGGAACACCGGCGGAAATACTACCTCGCCAACTGGCCGCAGGCCTTCGGCGGCATCGTGCTTTCGCTCGCCTGCCTCGCCGCGCTGGTCTTTCTCGGCTCGCTGCCGGAGGAGGGCATCGTGCTCGTCATCCTGCCCGTCTTCGCCTCGGTCTTCGTGGCGATCTTCTCGCTGGTGCTGGGGCAGAATTTCCGGCGGGCGAAATCGCTCGGCGCGCGCATCGCCGCCGTCGTCATCATCGCCTTCGTCGGCTTCGTCTTCCTGACGGTCTTCGGCGGCATCGGCATCACGCTGTTCGCCACCGGCGCGGCGGCCGGCCATCTGCCGCTCTTTGCCGCCATCGGCGGCATCGTGGTGGCGAACCTCGTCTTCTTCTTCCTGATGGGCGCGCCGACGCCGCTCGGCCGCAAGATGATGGACGGCATCGAGGGCCTGCGCCAATACCTGACGCTCGCCGAAAAGGACCGCATGAACATGGCCGGCGCGCCCGAAATGTCGCCGCGCCATTTTGAGACCCTGCTGCCCTATGCGGTAGCGCTCGGCGTGGAAAAGCCGTGGTCGCAGACCTTCGATCGCTGGCTGCTGACCGCCGCTGCCGCCGGCGCCGCGGCCGCCTACCAGCCGGGCTGGTATCACGGCGACAGCTTCTCGTCGGGCAATTTCTCCGACCGCGTCGGCGGCTTTGCCGGCTCCATGGCGGACACGATGACCTCTTCGCTGCCCGATCCGCCGAAAAGCTCATCCTCCGGCTTCTCGTCGAGCGGGGGCGGCGGCTTCTCGGGCGGCGGTGGCGGCGGTGGCGGCGGCGGCGGCTGGTAGTCAGAAATCCTGATAGTTCAGCGGCGTGACCTCGACCATGCTGCGGCCGGGCGTCGCCGTGGCCGCGCCCGTCACGGCAAGGCCGGTGCCGACGGAAGCCGAGACGCTGACGGCGAAGCTGCCGGTGGCGCTGGAGGCGAGCGTGATCGCTCCCGCCGTCTGCGCCGCCGCGCCCGTGGATGCCAGGGCCTCGCCCGTCGCCTTCAGCGCGCCGGAGGCGGGAATGGAGGCGGTGAGCATGTCGTCCACCGGTTCGAAGGGCTTTTCCGGCAGCAGGCTGCCGAAGGCCCAGACGGCTTTCAGCTCCGCCCGGCTCATCGGCGCGACATTGACGTCGATGTCGTTTTCCGCGCCCTTCACCCGGTAGGGGCAGCGCCGCTTGGAACAGTTGACGGCGGCGGAGAACTGCCAGAGCGCGTAATTGTCCCAGTTGCCCATGGGGAAGCTGCCGGCAATGCCCGGCTTGTAGCGGGCGTACCAGAGCGGCAGGCGCGAAAGGATGCGATACGTGTCGCGGTTGGCGGCGATGTAGCGGGCCGTGGCATGGTTGGTGTAGAGCACCGGATAGCGGCCGGTGCGCGTCTTCACATGGCCGGCAAAGACCTGCGCATCCGCAAGCGACATGTAGTTGTCGGGATCGATGCCCTCGATATCCAGCACCATCATCTCGTCGGCCTGCGGCTCGGCATAGTCGAGGAAGTGATTGGCCTGGTCGACGGGGTTGCCGGGGCGGGCGAGATGGTAGGCGCCCCAGAGCAGACCCTTGGAGCGGGCGAGCAGCCGGCGCGTCTGGTAGAGTTCGCGGCTCACGGCATATTTGCGCCACATGGTCTTGCAGTGCGCAACCGTGTCGCCGCTGTGCTCGCCCTTGCAGCTATAGCTTTCCGGCAGCCCGTCCGAGGCTTTCGAGATGAAGCCGGCGATGCGCTTGTCGGACAGCATGTCCGACCAGTCGATCTCGTTCAGCTCATAGGCATCGATGACGATGGCGTTGTCGGTCTTGCGCCACGGCTCCAGATCGGCCGCAGCGGCCGGCAGGGGCAGGGTCGCGGCGAGAAAAAGGGCGCCAAGGCCGAAAAGCTGCTTCGAAGTCATGCACGCTCCTTTGCGAATCGCTGGTCCTCCGCAAGCGGCGATGGTGCGGCCGGCATGGTTAACGAAGCGCTAATCTGATCCCTTGCCGCAACGGGCGCCTTGGGGAACAATTGCCGCCTTCTTGCGTTGTCCTGTCAAACCGCTCACCACCAGGGAGAAGCGCCATGAGACTGTCCAGCAAATGCCTCGTCGTTGCCTTGTCGGCGCTGTTCGCCGCCACACCCGTCGTTCCCGTCAGCGCGACGCCGCTGCCGGTTGTGAAGGTGGAGCCCGCAGGTGGCGGAACCGACGTGCAGCTTGTCCGCGACGGCGATCCGCGCTGGTACCTGCGCCGCCAGTGGCGTGGCCCCATTCGCGGAGAAAAGGAATGGTACGGCGACAGCGCGCAGCGCGAACGCTGGGCCGAACGACGCTGGGATGGCCGTCGCTGGGACCGCCGGCACGGCTATCGCGACGGCTGGTATCGCGGCCATCGCGGATACCGCTATGCACGGCCCGGTTACCGCCGCCATGACAATGGCTTCTGGTTCCCGCTTGCCGCCTTCGGTGCGGGCGCCATCATCGGCGGCGCCATTGCAAACGACCGCAGCTATGGCGGCGGCACGCATGTAAGCTGGTGCGCCAACCGCTACCGGTCCTACAGGGCCTACGACAATACGTTCCAGCCCTATGGCGGCCCGCGCCGCCAGTGCATCTCGCCCTATCGCTAGGCGAGCGGATCAGCGCACGCGCGCATAGAGAAAGCTGTCGCGCGGTTCGGCGGAAAGATTGGGGTGCAGCGTGTAACGGCGCAGCACCCCTTCGCGTATCATGCCGGCCTTTTCCATGACGCGCGCCGAGGCCCCGTTCTCCACGTCGCACGTCGCCTCGGTGCGGAAGATGGCGGGATGGGCAAGCGCATGCTCCACCACCCATCGCACCACCTCGCTCGCCACGCCCCGGCCCCAATGGTCGCGGCGCACCAGCCAGCCATAGGAAACCCGCGTTCCCGAAAGGCGCGGATGCACCATGCCGATCAAACTATGGGGTGACGTGCGCGGACTGATGACCGCCGGAAAGCTGGTGCCGCCGCGCCATTCCTGATCCGCGCGGCGGACAAGGTCGCGGGCCTGTGACACGTCGGCATGCGGCCGCCAGGTCAGATAGCGCGTGACATCGGGGTCGCGGCACCATGCTGCAAAGATCGCCTCCGCATCCGCGGCGCGGATGCGCCGGACGAGAAAGCGGTCGGTCGAAAACGCCTCCGGCAGCCGGTAGGCATCGGCCGCGGGTCTATGCATGGTCCGGGCCTCGGCGAAGCAGCTTGCTCATGCTGATCCGCGGTTCGACCCGGTAGCCGGACGCCTCGTAGAACGCGACCGTCGCCGCATTCGATTCGACCACTTGCAGGTTCACCTTGATGCAGCCCAGCGCCGCGAGGCGCCGTTCGGCCTCGCGCAGCAGGTCCTGCCCGATCCCGAGCGCCCGGTGCGATTTCAGCACGGCGATGCGCGAAATCCATCCGCGATGGCCCTCATAACCGGCCATGACGGAGCCGACCACCCGGTTTTCATCGAGGGCGACCAGCATCAGGTCCGGCTGGAAGCGCATCTTCTCCGCAATGGCGCCGGCGGCGGCGTTCCAGGGCGCATCCTGGGGGAAGGCCTCCTGCCAGAGCGCCTCCACGCCGGAGAAATGCTCGTTTTCATAGGTCGTTATGCGCGCCATCGCCGATCGGATTCCGCTGTCCCGTGAGATCGCCGGCAGAATGGAGCATCGCATCGGGGGCGGCAAGGCAGGCGGTCGCCTGTTTCGTGTGGAAGGGCATCGCAAACATTGACGTTTACGTAAAAATCAATAATCTTGCCGCACGAGCTGCCCCGCCCGTCTGGGGCGCGATGAGGAGGATAGAGATGTACAAGGCGCCGGTCGAGGAGATTGCGTTCACGCTGAAGCATGTGGCAGGGCTGACGCCCGCGCTGGATGGCGGCCATCTGGGCGACCTGACCGACGACCTCGTCGACGCCATTCTTTCCGAGGCCGGCCGCTTCGCGACGGAAGAGGTCGCCCCGCTCGCCGAGATCGGCGACAGGCAGGGCGCGCGCCTTGCCGACGGCAAGGTCTCCATGCCCGATGGCTGGCCGGCGCTCTACAAGGCCTGGGCGGAAGGCGGCTGGAACTCGCTGACGGCATCGCCCGATTTCGGCGGCCAGGGCCTGCCGCACATGCTGCATGTCGCCGCGCTCGAAATGTGGAACAGCGGCTCGATGGCCTTCGCCATCGGTCCGACGCTGACCATCGGCGCCATCGAGGCCCTGACGACGCACGGCTCCGACCACCTCAAGACCACCTATCTGCCGAAGATGGTATCGGGCGAATGGATGGGCTCGATGAACCTCACCGAGCCCCATGCCGGTTCGGACCTCGGCGTGATGAAGACCCGCGCCGAGCGCCGCGACGACGGCACCTACCGCCTCTTCGGCCAGAAGATCTTCATCACCTATGGCGAGCACGATTTCACCGACAACATCGTGCATCTGGTGCTCGCCCGCCTGCCGGACGCGCCCGCCGGCACGCGCGGCATCTCGCTCTTCCTCGTGCCGAAGTTCCTCGTCAATGCGGATGGCTCGCTCGGCGCGCGCAACGACGCCTATTGCCATTCCATCGAGCACAAGCTCGGCATCCACGGTTCGCCGACCTGCACCATGATCTATGGCGACGGCCGCTTCGGCGACCATGGCGGCGCCATCGGCACCCTGATCGGCGAGGAGAACCGCGGCCTGGAGTACATGTTCATCATGATGAACGCCGCCCGCTTCGGCGTGGGCGTGCAGGGCATCGCCATCGCCGAGGCCGCGACGCAGAAGGCCATCGCCTATGCCAGGGACCGCACGCAGGGCAAGGCGCCCGGCTGGCAGGGCTCCGGCATGAGCCCGATCATCGAGCACCCCGACGTCGCCCGCATGCTGCTGACCATGAAGGTGCTGACCCAGGGCGCCCGCGCCATCACCTATGCCTGCGCCCACGCCGTGGACCTCTCGCATGGCGATGACGCCAGGCACTGGGCCGAGCGCGCCAGCCTGCTCACCCCCATCGCCAAGAGCTTCGCCACCGATGCCGGCGTCGACGTCGCCTCTCTCGGCGTGCAGATCCACGGCGGCATGGGCTTCATCGAGGAAACCGGCGCGGCCCGCCTCTATCGCGACGCCCGCATCGCGCCGATCTACGAAGGCACCAACGGCATCCAGGCCATCGACCTCGTGACGCGCAAGCTGCCGCTCTCGGACGGCAACCATGTGCGCGGCTTCATCGCCGAACTGCGCGACATTGCCGCCAAGGCCCGCGCCGCCAATGCCCCGGCGCTCGGCGAGACCGGCGACCGGCTGGAGGCCAGCATCGCCGATCTCGAAACGGCGACCGAATGGCTGCTCGCCACGCTCGCCGAAGGCCGTCAGGCCGAGGCGCTCGCCGGCGCGACGCCCTATCAGCGCCTCTTCGGCCTCGTTCTGACCGGCGCCTATCTCGCCAAGGGCGCGCTTGCCGATGGCGGCGACGGCCGCAACGGCGAACGCGCCGCGCTCTGCCGCTTTGCCGCGGAAAACGTCATCGGCGAGACGGCGGCGCTGAAGGACCGGGTGATGTCGGGCGCCGCGAGCCTGGAAGCGGCGCGCGCCGTGCTCGGCTGAAATCGACGCTGCCCTGCACCCTGGCGCTCTTGCGAAACGGGAGCGCGGCGGGTGCGAACGAAACGACGCGGCCAGCCCTTCGCCCCGTTTGGGGGGAGGGGCGGCAGGCGGATGAGGGGCAAGGCCCCGGGAGAGACCATGACCGACCACATTCTGATCGAACGCCCGGACGACGCCCCCGGCGTGCAGGTGATCCGCCTCAACCGCGCGGAAAAGAAGAACGCCATCACCCGCGCCATGTACCAGGCGATGACCGACGCGCTGAAGGCCGGCGATGCGGATGACGGCGTGCGCGCCACCCTCTTCCTCGGCTCCGACGGATGTTTTTCCGCCGGCAACGACATGAACGATTTCCTGGCCTTCGCCATGGGCGGCTCGATGGGCCGCGAGGTGCTCGATTTCCTCCATGCGCTCGCCGCGCATGGCAAGCCCCTAGTCTCCGGCGTCGATGGCCTTGCCATCGGCATCGGCACGACGATCCATCTGCATTGCGACCTGACCTATGCCTCGATCCGCACGGAGTTCCGCACGCCCTTCGTCGATCTCGCCCTCGTGCCGGAAGCCGCCTCCAGCCTGCTTGCCCCGCGCCTGATGGGCCACCAGCGCGCCTTCGCGCTGCTCGCCGCCGGTGAAGGCTTTTCCGCGACGGCCGCGCGCGATGCCGGCCTCGTCTATGCCGTCGTCGAGCCGGGCGCGGTGGAAGGCGCGGCGCTTGCCGCCGCAAGACGCCTTGCCGCCAAGCCGCCCAAGGCGCTTTCCATCGCCCGCAGCCTCGTGCGCGGCGACCGGGCGGAGGTCGCCGCCCGCATCGACGAGGAAGCCGGCCACTTCGCCGCGCAGTTGAAAAGCCCGGAAGCGCGCGCCGCCTTCGAGGCCTTCATGGCACGCGGCAAGGGCTGACCTTGCGATTTGTGGTCTGTCAATTTTAACAGGGCCTTAAACACGTTTTCCTATGGTACGGCATTCTCCGGCGTCCTGCCGGCGGCCGCATGATGCGTCCGATCCTTGCCCTCCGGCATGCCGTTCAGCATCGCGCCCCGCCCATCGGCGGGCGCGCCCGAAGGAATTTCCGTGTCCAAGCGCTCCAATCTCATGACGCGCATTCTCGTCGTCGCGTCCCTCGTCGTCATCGCCGCCTTCACCGGCTTCTCCCTCTATATCGACAGCCTGCAGCGCAGCGTGCTGACCAAGTCCGTCGAGGAAAGCATCGACAGTTCCGGCAAGCAGGCCGCGCAGAGCATCGCCAACTGGCTCACCGCCCGCGTGGCGCTGACCGAGATGGCCGCCAATGCCGCCGGCAAGGCGGCCGATGCCGCTGGCATCGAGAGCGTGCTGCAGAACGACGTGCTGGTCGGCCAGTTCATGACCACCTATGTCGGCGACGAGGCGGGCACCTTCACCATGTGGCCGAAATCGGCCATGCCGGAAGGCTACGATCCGCGCCAGCGCCCGTGGTACCAGGATGCGGTGAAGGCGGGCGGCTCCGTGCTGACCGAGCCCTATGTCGACGCCTCCACCAACGACCTGATCATCAGCGCCGCCACGCCCGTCAAGCATGAAGGCACGCTGCGCGGCGTCGCCGGCAGCGACTTTTCGCTGAAGTCGCTGGTCGAGATGGTCAACTCCGTCGATCTCGGCGGCGCGGGTTTCGCCTTCCTCGTCAGCAAGAACGGCCAGATCCTCGTGCATCAGGACAAGGCGCTCGTCACCAAGACGCTCGTCGACGCCTTCCCGGAAACGACGCCCGCCATCGGCGCTGGCATCACCCACACGACCTATGCCGGCAAGCCGGTGCTGGTTTCCTTCGTGCCGGTCACCGGCCTGCCGTCGGTCGAATGGTATCTCGGCTTCACCATCGACAGCGGCATCGCCTTCTCCGCCATCGACCAGTTTCGCATCGCCGCGACGATCGCCACGGTGCTCGCCGTCATCGTCATGATGGGCTTCCTCGCCACCGTGCTGTCGCGCCTCGTCGTGCGTCCGGTCAAGGACATGACCACGGCCATGGACAAGCTCGCCTCGGGCGACGTCGGCATGGAAATCCCGGGTGAGGAGCGCAAGGACGAGATCGGTCGCATGGCCGCCGCCGTCGCCGTCTTCCGCCACAACGCCATCGAGCGTTCGCGACTCGAAAACGCCGCCGAGGAGGGCCGCGTGCTTTCCGAAAGCGAGCGGCGCGAGCGCGAAGCCCTCAAGGCCCGCGAAGCCGCCGAGATCCAGCACGCCGTCGAGGCGCTGGCCGATGGCCTCGGCCGCCTGGCCGAAGGCGATCTCGCCCACCGCATCGACGCGCCTTTCGCCGGCCATCTCGACCGTCTGCGCAGCGACTTCAACCATTCCGTGACCAAGCTGCACACGGCCATGACGACCGTCGGCCAGAACGCCCGCGCCATCGACGCCGGCGCGACGGAAATCCGCTCGGCCGCCGATGATCTTGCGCGCCGCACCGAGCAGCAGGCCGCCTCCGTCGAGGAAACCGCCGCCGCGCTGGAAGAGATCACCACCACCGTCAAGGACTCGACCCGCCGCGCCGAGGAAGTCGGTTCGCTCGTCTCGCGCACCCGCACGGGGGCCGAAAAGTCGGGCGAGGTGGTGCGCCGCGCCGTCTCGGCCATGCAGGGCATCGAGAAGTCCTCGCACGAGATCTCCAACATCATCGGCGTCATCGACGACATCGCCTTCCAGACCAACCTGCTGGCGCTCAATGCAGGCGTCGAGGCTGCCCGTGCCGGGGAGGCCGGCAAGGGCTTTGCGGTCGTGGCGCAGGAAGTGCGCGAACTCGCCCAGCGCTCGGCCAATGCGGCCAAGGAGATCAAGGCGCTGATCACCACCTCGGGCGAACAGGTTCGCTCCGGCGTGTCGCTGGTCGACGAGACGGGCGCTGCCCTCGAAGCTATCGTGCGCGAGGTGCAGGAGATCAACGGCCACGTCAACGCCATCGTGACCGCTGCCCGCGAACAGTCGACGGGCCTGCAGGAGATCAACACGGCCGTCAACACGATGGACCAGGGCACGCAGCAGAACGCCGCGATGGTCGAGGAACAGACAGCGGCCAGCCATGGCCTCGCCTCGGAGGCTGCCGCGCTGAACGCGCTGCTCGCCCAGTTCCGCCTCGGCAACGAGACGGCCAGCTACGCCGCCAGACCCGCGCGCCGCGCGGCCTGAATGGTGCTACCCTAAAACAAGAGGCCCGGATCGCTCCGGGCCTTTTTCGTTATGCGGCTTTTTCCAGCACGGCCACCGCCTCGACATGCGCCGACCAGAGGAACTGGTCGATGGGGGTGACGCGGCGGATCTGGTAGCCCGCGGCGGTGAGGATGGCGAGGTCGCGGGCAAGGCTGATGGGATTGCAGGAGACGGCGACGATGGTCTTCACGCCGGAGCGGGCGAGTTCCTTGCACTGGTCCTCCGCGCCGGCGCGCGGCGGGTCGAAGACCACGGCGTCGTAGACCTTGAGTTCGGAGGCCATCAGCGGGCGGCGGAACAGATCGCGCCGCTCCACCGTCACGGGCTTCAGGCCCTGTGTGTTGCGGGCGGCCTGATCCAGCGCCTTCAGCACCTTTTCCTCGCCCTCCACCGCATGCACCTTGGCCTTCTGCGCGATGCGCAGCGCGAAGGTGCCGGAGCCGGCGAAGAGGTCGGCGACGCGCTTGGCCTTGCCGAGCGCCTCCAGAACCAGATCGGCCATGGCGTCCTCGGCGGGTTTCGTCGCCTGCGTGAAGCCGCCGGCGGGCGGGGAGACGCGCACGCCGGAAAAATCGATCACCGGCTTCTGCGGCTCGATGAGGATTTCGCCGTCGCTGGAGACGCGGGCGATGCCGCGCAGCGCCAGCACGGCCTCGGTCACGGCGCGGCGTTCCTTGTCGCCCACCTTCTTCACGCCCTCGAAGGCGAGATCGAGGCCTGAGAGCGTTTCGAGCACGGTGACGCGGAAGGGTTCGCTTGACGTGGCGATGGAAGCGGCGATGCGGCGGATGGCATCGAGCCGGGAGACGATGCCGTCGCTGGAGATCGGACAGTGGTCGATGGAGACGATGTGGTGGCTGCCGGCCTGGTTGAAGCCGAGCAGCATGCCCTTTTCCGTCTTGCGCGTGGTGAAGACCACGCGGCGGCGCTCGCCCGGCCGGGCGGTGACCAGCGGCGCGACCTCTGACGTCAGGCCCTTGGATTTCAGCGCCTGGATGACGAGATTGCGCTTGAAGTCATGGTAGAGCGCGTCGCTCGCATGCTGCAACGTGCAGCCGCCGCAGGTGCCGTTCCTGCCGTCGGGGCCGAAATGCGCGCAGGGCGGCTCCACCCGCTCGGGCGAGGCGACCGCCATGGACATGACGGTGCCCTGGTTCTTCACCCGTGCGACGGCGACCGTTTCGCCGGGCAGGGTGAAAGGCACGTAGACCGGGCCGCCGGGCGCCTCGGCGATGCCGTCGCCGCCGCTGCCGAGCCGGGCGATGGTGAGGGTTTCCGTGGTCATGGCTTTCGGCCTCCAAGAAGAAATTCGACATTGCCGTCGCCGCCGGTAATGGGCGAGGGGACGAGCCCGAGGCTTTGCCAGCCCATCTCCTCGACGAGCCAGCGTTCCAGCTCGGCGGCGACAGCGGGCGCGCTGTCCGGGTCCTTGAGGAGGCCGGCCTTGCTGATCGCCTCGCGCCCCGCCTCGAATTGCGGTTTGACGAGAAGGGCGCAGAAGGCGCCGGGTTCGGCAAGCGTGAGGGCCGGGGGCAGGGCGAGCTTCAGCGAGATGAAGGAGACGTCGGAGACCACCGCGCTAATGGGCCGGCCGGCAAGATCGGCCCGGCCGAGCGCCCGGGCGTTCAGCCCTTCGAGATTGGTGATGCGCGGGTCTTCCCGCAGGCTGCGATGCAACTGGTCATGGCCGACATCGACGGCGACGACATGGGCCGCGCCACGCTCCAGCAGCACCTGCGTGAAGCCGCCGGTGGAAGCGCCGATGTCGAGGCATTCGAGCCCCTGCGGGTCGAGCGCGAAGTGATCGAGCGCCGCCGTCAGTTTCAGCGCGGCGCGCGAGACATAGGCCTGCGCCGGGTCGTCGATGGCAAGGACGGCGGAGGCGGGAAAACCTGCGCTCGGCTTGGTGACGAGGCGGCCGTTCACCGTGACGGTGCCGCGCGCGATGGCATCGCGCGCCCGCGAACGGCTGGCGACGAGGCCGGCATTCAGCAGGAGCTGGTCGAGGCGGATGGTTTCATTGGGGTCGGACATTGCCTCTCATGACGCCTTGGGCGGAAAGAGGCAAGTGCGCTCACAGCCAGATGATGCGGCCGGCACGGTTTTGCAGGGAAACGGGGTCGATAAGGGCGGAAATGCCCTGCGGCTTTCGCTCCGGCCGGGCCTCGTGCACGATCCGCGGCTCCTCCCCGATCCCGTGCGACTTGCGGATATCCGGCAGCTTCTTCTGCAGGATGGCGATGGCCGCCGCCTCGATGGCCGGGTCGTGCGCGGGCTGCTCTTCGGCGGCTGCGATGGAGACATGGCAAAGCGTGGCGGCGAAAGCCGCAAGCAGCGCATGGCGCATGGTGGAAATCCCTGTCCGGTTCTTCTGTCGTTGTCCGGACACTAGCAGGTGGAGGTTTCGCAACGCCCAAGGGACGTGGTTACGACCGGGCAAAACGGCATGGTTGAGAAAGCGTGAGAACCGCTTGCCGCGGCTCGTCGTTTCGGCTGTTATCGTCCCGTCGCCTCGGGGGATATCGATGAAGACCGCTTGCCGCCTGCTGCCGTTTCTCCTTCTGCTTTCCGCCCCGCCCGCGCTGGCCAACGATACGATGGCGGAGCTGAAAACCGGCGGCCTCACCTTCGTGCGCACGCCGGAGGTGGAGATGACGCGGGAGGCGCTGTTCATCTCGCCGACGGAAATCCGAGTCGACTACGTCTTCACCAACACGTCGGAAAAGGACGTTTCCGGCCTTGTCGCCTTCCCGATGCCGGATATCGGCGGCGACCCCTATGCCAATGTCGCCATCGACGATGTCGAGGCGGACAACTATCTCAGTTTCACCGCCGCGCAGGATGGCAAGGCCGCAGCGGTCACGCTTCAGCAGCGCGCCTATGCCGCCGATATCGATGTGACCGAGGACCTGAAGACGCGGGGCATTCCCCTGCTGCCCTATGCCAAGGCGACGAAGGCGGCCCTCAAGGCGCTGCCCGAGGACGTGGCGGCCGACTGGATCGCCCGCGGCCTCATCTTCATCGATACCTATGACGACGACGGCAGCGGCATGAAGGATTATCGAACGCCGCTCTGGTCGCTGAAATCGGTCTACTGGTGGCGCACCACCTTCCCGGCCGGCAAACCGGTGACGGTGCAGCATCGCTACAAGCCGAGCGTCGGCGGCACGGTCGGCATCAGTTTCCTGGAAGACGGCAAGGCCAGGGGCAAGCGCTACGAGGACTATGTCGAGCGCTATTGCCTGGAGGGCGACATCGTCAGGCGCGCCGAGGAGGCCGAGAAGGCCATGCAGGCGGGAAAGCCCTACCTCTTCGAGGCCTGGATTTCCTATGTGCTGACGACCGGGGCCAACTGGTCCGGTCCGATCAAGGATTTCTCGCTGACCATCGACAAGGGCGCGCCGGAAAACCTCGTCAGCTTCTGCGGCGAGGGCGTCAGGAAAACCGGGCCGACGACCTTCGAGATGACGGCGAAGGATTTCTATCCCGAGCGGGAGATCGACATCCTGCTCCTGAAGCCGAGCGACGCGCAGTAGAGCCTTCGAAAGGGCGTGTTCAGCCCGCGGCGCCCACGCCGACCGCCTTCTGGCCCAGCGCCTGAAACACCGTCGAGACGATGCCGGCGCGGTCGAGGCCGGCCTTGGCATACATCGCTTCGGGCTTGGCCTGTTCCATCCAGATATCGGGCAGCGCCATGGGGCGCACCTTGAGGCCGTGGTCGAGCAGGCCTTCCATCGCCAGGAATTGCAGCACATGGCTGCCGAAGCCGCCGACCGCGCCTTCCTCGATGGTGATCAGCACCTCGTGGTGGCGGGCAAGCTGGCGGATGAGGTCATGATCGAGCGGCTTGGCGAAACGCGCGTCGGCGACGGTGGTGGAAAGCCCCGCCGCGTCGAGGTCCTCGGCCGCAAGCAAACAGTCGGCAAGGCGCGTGCCGAAGGAGAGGAGGGCGACCTTGGAGCCCTGCTTGACGAGACGGCCCTTGCCGATCTCGAGGATTTCGCCGCGCGCCGGCATTTCCACGCCGACGCCCTCGCCGCGCGGATAGCGGAAGGAGATCGGGCCGTCGTCATAGGCGGCGGCGGTGCGCACCATGTGCTTCAGCTCCGCCTCGTCGGCGGCGGCCATCACCACGAAGCCGGGCAGGGTCGCAAGATAGGTCGTGTCGAAGGAGCCGGCATGGGTCGGCCCGTCCGCGCCGACGAAACCGGCGCGGTCGATGGGAAAGCGCACGGGCAGGCTCTGGATGGCGACGTCGTGCACCACCTGGTCGTAGCCGCGCTGCAGGAAGGTGGAATAGAGCGCGCAGAACGGCTTGTAGCCCTCGGCGGCAAGGCCGGCGGCGAAGGTCACGGCGTGCTGCTCGGCAATGCCGACATCGAAGGTGCGCGACGGATAGGCGGCGGCGAGCTTGTCGATGCCGGTGCCGGAGGGCATGGCGGCGGTGACGCCGACGATCCTGTCGTCGAAGCCGGCTTCCTGCACCAGCGCGTCGGCGAAGACCGACGTATAGGCCGGCGCGTTGGGCTTGGCCTTCGCCTGCGTGCCGGTGATGACGTCGAAGGTGTTGACGCCGTGATACTTGTCGGCGGCCGCTTCCGCCGGGGGATAGCCCTTGCCCTTCTGGGTGACGACGTGGATCAGCACCGGGCCCTTGGAATTGTCGCGCACATTGCGCAGCACCGGCAGGAGGTGCTCGAAGGAATGGCCGTCGATCGGGCCGATATGGTAGAAGCCCATCTCCTCGAACAGCGTGCCGCCCGTCATATAGCCGCGCGCATGCTCGACGGCGCGGGTGATGGCCCGGTCGACCTTCTTGCCGAGATAGGCCGTCAGTTTCTTGCCGAGTTCGCGGAAGCCCATATAGGTGCGGCCGGAGGCAAGGCGCGCGAGATAGGCGCTCATCGCGCCCGTCGGCGGGGCGATGGACATGTCGTTGTCGTTGAGGATGACGATGAGGCGCGCGTCGAGCGCGCCGGCATTGTTCAGCGCCTCATAGGCCATGCCGGCCGAAAGCGCGCCGTCGCCGATGACCGCGATGACGTTGCGGTGCTCGCCGGAGAGATCGGCGGCCACCGCCATGCCGAGGCCGGCGGAAATCGAGGTCGAGGAATGGGCGGCGCCGAAGGGGTCGTATTCGCTTTCGGCGCGGCGGGTGAAGCCGGAAAGTCCGTCTTCCTGGCGCAGCGTCCGGATGCGGTCGCGCCGGCCGGTCAGAATCTTGTGCGGATAGCACTGGTGGCCGACGTCGAAGATCAGCCGGTCCTTGGGCGTATCGAAGACCTTGTGGATGGCGATGGTCAGTTCCACCACGCCGAGGCCCGCGCCCAGGTGCCCGCCGGTGCGCGAGACGGCGTCGATCATCTCGGCGCGCAGTTCGGCGGCAAGCTGCGGCAGGTCGCGGTCGTCCACGGCCTTCAGCTCCGCCGGAATGCGGACCTTGTCGAGCAGGGGGGTGGCTGGCGTCTGTGTCACTCTCAGGCCTCGTTGTCACGCCGGCCATGGCTCCCTCGCGAAGGCATGGTCCGGGCATGCGGTCTATATACCGCGCTCGTCTGTCACATGCAGAATGCGGCGCGGGATTTCAACCGTTTCAGCAAGTCTAGAGCGTATTTCGCCGGATTGATACCGCGCAAACCGACGCATTCACGAAGTCGTGTCGGGCAAATGCGGCATTTTGCAGATGTCGCATCGCCGCGCGTCGGAATGATGGCTACCTCTTCTTTTTCGCGCGGGAGGCCTGGTTGAGCGCGACGGCGGCGCGGATCAGCGCCTTCAGCGCGTCCGCATCGATCGTCTCGCCCTCGTGGACATCGATGGCGCGGCGGGTGTTGCCGTCGAGGCTGGAATTGAAAAGACCGGCCGGATCGTCCAGCGACGCGCCCTTGGCGAAGGTCATCTTCACGGCCGTCTTGTAGGTCTCACCGGTGCAGATGATGCCATCATGCTCCCAGACCGGCACGCCGCGCCATTTCCATTCCTCGATGACCTCGGGATCGGCTTCCCGGATCAGGGCGCGTAGCCGGGCCAGCGTCTCGCCGCGCCAGTCGGCAAGATCGGCGATGCGCCGGTCGATCAGGTCGGAAGGGGATTGCGTCTCGCTGGCGGCCTTGTCCATGGCGGGTCCTTTCTCGGTCTCTACATGCGTTCGCCGGGAAGCCGGCTCGCCTGCCGGATCCAGTCGGCAAGCCGCCCTTCGTCCAGCGCGTCGTTTTCGTGGATGTGGAAGTAGCGCGTTTGCGCGGTCTTGGAAGCCTCCGGCGGCACGGGGTCGAGCGAGGTGCCGCGGAAGAAGGTCAGCTTGATGTATTTCGTGAAGCAGTGGAAGCTGAGGAACCAGGTGCCGTCCTCCACGCCGTAGAAGGGCGAGTTCCACTTCACCGCCTTGTGCACGCCGGGCACGGTTTTCTCGACAAGGGTATCGATGGCGCGGCCAACATCGCGCTTCCAGCCGGGCATGGCCGCGATATAGGCCTTGACCGGGCCATCGCCGTAACCCTTGGCGATCTGCGGGTTGCCGCCCGAAAGCAGCACGGGTTTATCGGTCTTCTCGCCGGCCATCGCGTCCTCCTGCATGCCCTGTCGAAGCGGCGTCGCTTCGGAAGGGCACGCGACAAACAAAGATCAGAGCGGTTCGATGAACGGGGTCACCGTAGTGCCTGGTTGCGCCGCCAGCGCGCCGCATAGGGTAGCATGAAGAGATAGAGGCCGCTCGCCAGCAGCAGGATGAGCGGGAAGAGCGCGGCGAGGCCGATCCAGAGGGGCGGCTGGCCCTGCGTCATCGCGGCGATGTTGACGATAACTGCAAGGGTGAAGAGCATCGAAAGCCAGCGATGGATCTGGCGGATCTTCAGGGTCCAGCTCATTGCGCTTCCCCCTGTTCCAGCCCGGCCAGAACCCGCTCGAGATTGGTGAAGTGCTGTTCCCAGCCATAACGTGCGCCGCCGAAGGCCTGCTTCTGCTCCGGCCGGAAGCCGGTCTGTTCCATGCGCAGCAGCGTTCCCGCCGCCGTGGGGGTGAGCGTGAAGTTCACGACGCTCCTGAGGTCGAAGGCCGGGTCGTCATGCACATGGTTCCAGGTATAGGTCAGGGTCTTTCCGGGCTCGACCGTCAGGACATCGCATTCCACGCTGCCCCAGTCGCCCGTCAGGGTGAACTTGCGACCGACGACCGGCGCGAAATCGTTGCGCATCAGCCATTCCGATATGAGATGCGGCTGCGTCAGCGCGCGCCAGAGCTTTTCCGGCGGATGGGCGATCTCGCGTTCGACGACGACCGTGCGTATCTCGGACGTTGCGGTGTTCATTGGTCCATTCTCCTGAGCAAATTTTCGAGGTCATCGAACCGCGCCTCCCAGAACCTCGCCATCTCGCTGGTCCAGTCGATCAGGGGCGCGAGGGCGCCGAGCTGCGCGCTGTAATGGGTCTGCCGTCCCTCGTGGCGATCGCGCACGAGGCCGGCCTGCTTGAGCAGGCTGAGATGTTTGGAGACGACGGGCTGCGAAACGCCGGCCTGCGCCGTCAGCGCCCCGACGGTCTTCTCGCCTTCGCGGCAGAGCCGTTCGAAAAGCGCCCGCCGCGTCGGATCCGCCAGCGTGCGGAAGAGGGTGTCCTGGGGCTCGGTCAAAATCCATACCTCAATGGCTATGGATTTTCATATAGCTGGATAGCTATGAATGAGTCAATGGCAATTCTGCGCGGGACACGCTTGTCTCTCGGGGATTTCCTCGAGGAGGCCGGCGTCTGTATCCATGCCGCCGGCCCATATATGCTTGAACGGCTATGCGTTAGCCCGCCGGCAGCGGCACGAACTCTTCCTCGTCGCCGGGCACGATGTCGAAGCGGCCTGTGCGCCATTCCTCCTTGGCCTGCTCGATGCGTTCCTTGGAGGAGGAGACGAAGTTCCACCAGATATAGCGCTTGGAGCCGAGCGCCGCGCCACCGAAGAGCATGATGTGACAGCCCTGCGGTCCCGCCTTCAGCGTGATGGGATCGCCGGCGCGGAAGACGAGCAGCCGGTCGGCCTCGAAGACGTCGTCCGCCACGTCGAGCGTGCCGGAAAGGATGTAGACCGCGCGTTCCTCCCAGTTGGCGGCAAGCGGCGCGGAAGCGCCGGGAGCCAGCATCAGGTCGGTATAGAGCGTGTCCGTCGGCACGCTGACCGGCGAGGCATGGCCCTCATAGGTGCCGATGATCGTGCGGCCGGTGATGCCGTCGGCGGAGAAGGCGGGGAGCTCCGCCTTCGTCGTATGGGCGAAGACCGGCGCCGATTCTTCGAGATGATCGGGCAGCGCCAGCCATGTCTGCAGGCCGGAGATCGATTGCGGCTTGCCGCGCAGGTTCTCCGGCGAGCGCTCGGAATGCACGATGCCGCGCCCGGCCGTCATCAGGTTCACGTCGCCGGGGGCGATCACCATTTCGGTGCCCAGGCTGTCGCGGTGCTTGATCTCGCCGTCGAAGAGATAGGTGACGGTGGAAAGCCCGATATGCGGGTGCGGCTTGACGTCGATGGCGTCGCCGGCGCGCAACAGCGCCGGACCCATGCGGTCGAAGAAGATGAAGGGGCCGACCAGCCGGCGCTTGGCCGTCGGCAGCGCCCGCCGCACTTCCAGCCCGCCGATATCGCTGGTGCGCGGAATGATCAGATGTTCCAGCGCATCGCACGCCGCCGCATCCCCGGCCTCGGGGTCTTGTCCCGGAAAGAAGCTCATCACACCCTCCTGTTGGTTGGTGAGGCCATGCTAGCGGGCGGGGAGAGGCGTGGATAGGGCGGCTGGCGTTGACGGTGTGTCGTCGAGCCGCCGTGTGCGCTCGACCCGGCCCGAAGACCGGGGCGACAGAAATGCCGCGGCGTCAGCCGTCGAGCGGCTCGGTGCCCTGCGGCTTGCCGGCGCGGTCGAGGCGGATCTTCTCGATGCGGTTTTCCGCCGCCGAAAGCAGGGTCTCGCAATGCTTCTTCAGCGCTTCGCCGCGCTCGTAGATCTCGATGGAGCGGTCGAGCGGCACGTCGCCGCGCTCGAGGGCGGCGACGATCTTTTCCAGTTCCTCGACGGCTTGCTCGAAGGAGAGGGCGGAAACATCGGGACCGGGGGCGGAAGGGGTCGTGCTCATGGTCAGCCTCTCATCAGGCGATAGATATGGGTGGCGGCGGATTCGGCGAGGCCCGTCAGGTCGTAGCCGCCTTCCAGCAGGCTGACCACCCGGTTGTTCGCCGATTTTTCGGAAAGTTCCATCAGCTTGGCCGTCGCCCAGTCGAAATCGTCGGCGACGAGATTGATCTGGGCCAGCGGGTCGCGGTGATGCGCATCGAAGCCGGCGGAGATGACGATCAGGTCCGGCCGGAAATCGGCAACGCGCGGCAGCACGCGCGATTTGAAGGCCTCGCGGAAATGGTCGCTGCCGTCATTCATCGACAGCGGCGCATTGACGATATTGCCCGCGCCCGTCTCGTCCTTCGCACCGGTGCCGGGATAGAGCGGCATCTGGTGCGTCGAGCAGAACAGCACGGAGGGATCGTCGAAGAAGATGTCCTGTGTGCCGTTGCCGTGGTGCACGTCCCAGTCGACGATGGCGACGCGCTCGGCGCCATAGGCCTTCTGCGCGTGGCGGGCGGCGATGGCGGCATTGTTGAAGAAGCAGAAGCCCATCGCCTTGTCGCGCTCGGCATGGTGGCCGGGCGGGCGGGCGGCGACGAAGGCATTGTCCGCCTTGCCGGAAAAGACGGCGTCGACCGCGGCGATCGCGCCGCCGATGCCGGTCAGCGCCGCCTGCAGGCTGGCGGGACTGGCATAGGTGTCGGCCTCGACCTGGTTGATGCCCTCTTCGGGGATTTCGGACATCACGGCGCGCAGGTGGCTTTCCGGATGGGCGAGCAGCACGAAATCCTCGTTCGCCTGCGGGGCCTTCTCGCGCACGAGCGGCGCGAAACGCTCATGCTCCAGCGCAAGGTTCAGCGCCCGGATACGGTCCGACCGCTCCGGGTGGCCCTCAGGCGTGTGGTGCTCGAGGAAGATCGGGTTCTCGAAGAGAAACGTCGTCATGGCCGGAAGCTACCCATTGCGATTGATGCGGTCCACGGGAAATGGGCCGTGTCCACGGCTTTTCAACCGTCATGGCGCCAGTAGCAGTTTTCCGGCCCGGGCCGGATCCTCCTGCCGCGCAAGCGCCGCCGGCAGATCGGCAAGCGGAAAGACGGCGTCGACGGCCGAGCCGAGAATGCCGGCGCGAATGCCGGCAAAGCTGCGGGAAAAAGCGCTTTCGACGGCCGCGCGCGGGGCGGCATGCACCCAGTTGCGCAGCCACAGGAAGGAGAAGACGACGTCGAGGCGGCGTGCGGCGACGAGCGCGGGATCGAGCTGCGCGCCGGAAAGCGCGCCATACTGGATGAAGGCGCCGCCGGGCCGGACCTGCCGGAAGAGGACATTGCCCGCATCCCCGCCCACCGCGTCGAGCACGGCGTCGAGCGGCACGGGCTCTATGGCGATCTCGCCGGAAAAGCCCTCCCGAAGCCGCGCCGCGGTCGCCGTGCTGCGCACCAGTGCCACCGGACGGAAACCCGCCTCGGCGAGAAGGACGAGCAGCATCTTCCCGATGGCCGAGGCCGCCGCCGTCACGCCGACGCGCCGGCCGCCGGCCGCCCCGAAATGTGCCGTGACCGCATCGATCAACTGGAAGGCGGTCAGCGGGTTCACATAGGCCATGGCGGCCGCCGCGTCGGAGAGGTCGTCGGGGACGGCGAAGCACCAGTCCGCGGGGCGAATGAGATATTCCTGCCAAAGCCCGCTCGCGCCGATCGGCAGCACGCGCTGGCCGATGGAAAGGCCTCTCTTCGCGCCTTCGGAGGAGGAGGCACCCCCCTCTGTCCTGCCGGACATCTCCCCCTCAGGGGGGAGATTGGAGGAGGCACCGCCTTGCCTGTCTTTGGCGTTGCGGATGAAGGGAAAGCATCGCGGTTTGCCGATCTCCCCCTTGAGGGGGAGATGTCCGGCAGGACAGAGGGGGGCAAGCCTCGCCGATATCTTCGCCGATCCGCACGATCTCCCCCACGCCCTCGAAGCCGGGCACGAAGGGCAGGGTGGTGCGGCTGCGATAGGCGCCGGTGACGGGGATGAGATCGGAGGGGTTGATCGCGGCGCGGTGGATGCGGATTTCCACCTCGCCGGGGCCGGGCGCCGGGCGCTCGACCTCTTCGAGGCCGATCACTTGCCGGGGATCGCCGAACGCTCTAACAACGGCACGAAGCATGGTTTACCCCGGGACAAGACGTGGAACAGGCGGCAGACATCACGGTCAGCGAGATCCGGATACCGTTCCGCGATATAGACATGCACGGCCATATGCACAATGCCGCCTACTATGCCCATGCAGAGGCGGCCGTCGCAAATCTCTGGCGGCATCGGCCGGAAGGCCCGGCCGATCCGGTCTATTTCGTGCGCAAGTCCGGCTGCACCTTCCACCTGGGCCTGCGCCTCGACGATGTCGCCCGCTTCAAGGTCTCGGTCACGCGCATCGGCGCGACCTCGCTCAGCTTCGCGGTCGCCATCACGTCCGGGAACGCGCCGGTCGCCGATCTGGAGATCGTCTGGGTCGCCGTCGACCCAGTGACCCGCCAGCCCGTCAACGTGCCGCAGACGGTGCGCGACTGGCTGAAGTCATACCTCTCCTGAAGCCGTCTCCACCCGCAGCCAGCCCGGCCGGCAATCCTCGAAGGAGTGATAGTGCGGCGCCAGCGCGGGATCGGCCGGATCGTCGAAACCGCCGATGAGCAGCGCCACCACGGGTTCGTCGTCGATGGCGCCGATGGAACTGCCGCAGGCCGGGCAGAAGGCGCGGCTGGAATAATCGGAGGAGCGCCAGGTGGACGGCTTGCCGCCCGTGCCCGTCCAGTTCAGGCGCGCGGCGGGAAACTCCACCCAGGCGGCGGTCGGCGCGCCGGTATGCTGCTGGCAGAAGCGGCAGGAGCAGGTATGCGGCTTTTCGGCCGGGCCGGTGGCTTCGAAACGGATGGCGCCGCACAGGCAGCCGCCGGAATAGATCGTCTTGCTCATGACTTTCCTCAAAATCCTGTTTTTCTGAAAAGCGTTGCAATGCCCATGCCGCCGCCGATGCCCATCATGGCAAGCGCCTGCGTGCCGGGTTCAGCGTGCCGCATCTGCGCGAAAAGACGGGTAACGAGGATGGCGCCGGACGCGCCATAGGGATGGCCGAGCGCCAGCGCGCCGCCCTCGCGGTTGACGGCGGCGGGATCGATACCGAGCGCATCGAGGCTCGCCAGCACCTGCGACGCGAAGGCCTCGTTGAACTCGATGAAGGGAACGGCCGGCGCATCGAGGCCGGGATTGCGCGCGACAAGCTTGCCCATGGCCGGCACCGGCCCAAGCCCGAGCAAGGCCGGCTCCACCCCGGCGATGGCGCTGTCCACCACCTCCAGCAGGAAAGGCAGGCCGCGCCGTTCCGCCTCGGCGCGGGAGGTGACCAGCACGAGCGCCGCCCCGTCATTGACCGGGCAGGCATTGCCGGCCGTCACCGTGCCGTCGGGGCTGAAGACGGGTTTCAACGCGCCAAGCTTTTCCAGCGAGGTGTTTTCGCGCGGGCATTCGTCCTCAAGCACGATGCCGGCGGGTGCTTCGACGGGCACGATCTCCTGGACGAACCGCCCCGCCCGCTGCGTCGCCACCGCGCGGCGATGGCTTTCCAGCGCGAAGGCATCCTGCCGTTCGCGGCCGATGCCGGCATGGGCGGCGACATTCTCGGCGGCAATGCCCATGTCCGGATCGCCGATGGCATCGGGCGCCATGCGGGCGCGCCGCACCGGCTCCGGCACGCCGCCGGGCGCCAGCGGCGGGCGGAAGCGCAGATGCGCGCGGCTGGTGCTTTCCGTGCCGCCGGCAAGGTAGATGTCGCCCGCGCCGGCCTGAACGAGGCGCGCCGCCAGCGCGATCGCCTCCAGTCCCGAGCCGCATTGGCGGTCCACCGTCAGCCCCGGAACGGAGACGGGCAGGCCGGCCTCCAGCGCGGCGAGACGCGCGAGATTGCCGGCGCTGTTGGCGGCATTGCCGAGAATGACGTCGTCCACCGCCTCGGGGGCGATGCCGGTTTCCGCGAGGATGCGGCGGATGAGCGGCACGGCAAGGCTCGCCGGCTCGATGGCCGCGAGCGAGCCGTTGATCCGGCCGATGGGGGTGCGGAAGGCCGCGGCGATGACGGGGATGCGGGCGGGGTCAGACGAAGGGTTCGAGCGCATCATTTGCCTCCATGACCCATTGCCGCACCGTCTTCGCCTCCACCTTGCCGGAGGGCGTCACCGGCAGGGCGCGGCAGCGCCAGATGCGGCGCGGCTGCTTGTAGCGCGGCAGCACCGCCGCCATGGCGGCCTTCAGGCTATCAGGCGTCAGGTCGCCATCGGGCTCGATCACGGCGACGAGCGCGCTGCCGAGGTCGGCATCCTCGACGCCGAAGACATGGGCGGCGCGGATGCCGGCAAGGCCGGTCAACGTGGCCTCGACCTCCGAAGGATAGATGTTGTTGCCGCCCGAAAGCACCATGCCGCCGGCGCGGCCGAGCAGGTGCAGCGTGCCGTCCGCCTCCAGGAAACCGAGATCGCCGACGGTGGCGCGGGCGCCGAAACGCGCGAGCCCCGCGCCGTCGCCGGAGCCGAGATAGCCGGTGGCGACGAGCGGGCTTTCGACGAAGATCGTGCCGGTTTCCCCCGCCGGCAGCGCCTTGCCCTCCGCATCGAGAACGGACAGGGAGACGCCGGGAAAGGCTGTGCCCACGGCGGTGGAGGAGGCGGCATCGCCGGGTGCGGTGACGGTGATGAAGCCGAGTTCCGAGGCGCCGTAATATTCCCGCAGCGCCGCCCTGGGGAAATGCTGCGCGCAGAGCGCATGATCCGCCGTCGTCAGCTTGGCCCCGGCCACGGTGATCGCCGCCACCGTCTCGAGCGGCGCGCCGGCGCAAAGCCGTCGCAGCATCGTCGGCACCAGCACGAGCCGGCTTATGCCGCCCTGCCGGATTTCGGTGAGCGCTTCGGCGGCGTCGAAGGCGCGGGCGGAATGGAAGGCCCCGCCGGCCAGCAGCGTTTCCGTCATGGCATAGAGCGCAAGGCCATGGGCGAGGGGGCCGGGGGCATAGGTCGTGGAGGCGCGGTCGATGCCGAAGAACGGCGCGCCGGTCGCAAGGCTGACGCGCCACGAGCGGCGGTCGCGGATGATGGGTTTCGGATCGGCGGTGGTGCCGGAGGTGAAGACGATCAGGAACGGCGCGTCGTCGTCGCCGTCGGGCAACGGGGGACGGTCGAGCGCCGTGCTTTCGCCGACCAGATGCGTCGTGTCCGTGCGCGGGTTGCGGATCCGCAGCGCATCGCCTTCGGCGGTGACGAGGAGGTCGGGATCGAGCGCGTCGATCATGCGCTGGCGCACGGTCTCGGGCAGGTGCGGATCGATCAGGGCGGCGCAGCTATTGCCGGCGGTGGCGGCGGCGAAGGCGGCGGGAAAGAGCGCGTGGTTGCCGGTGAGGATCACGGTGAGCCGGTTCTGCGGCCCGATGATGCTGTGCCCCTCCGGCGCAAGGGCGGTGAGTGCGGCGAAGACCTGCCGCGCGGTGGCGGCGAGCGCACGATAGGAAAGAACCCGGCCCTCCAGATGGAAGGCCGGGCTCGCGGGATCGGTGGCGGCGTGCCGTTCGATGGCGCCGGACAGCGGCATCAGGCGCGCTGCGGCAGCAGCGGATAGCCGGCGAGCACCGCGCGGCCGGCGAGCATGGCGACGACGGCCTTGATGAGGTCGCCCGGCACGAAGGCGAGCGAGGCGGTCGCGGCATTGCCGAGCGTCATGCCGGCGGCATAGGCGAGCCACGGAATGCCGAAGAGATAGACGACGGCGATGCCGCCGACGACGGACGCGGCGAGGAAGCCGGCATATTGCGAAAGCTCGGGCTGGCCTTCCTTCACCAGACGCTCGGCAATGAGGCCGCAGACGAAGGCGCCGAAGACCCAGCCGATCAGATAGCCGGTGCTGGGCGTTGCGAAGACGGCAAGACCGCCGCGTCCGCCGGCGAGGACCGGCAGGCCGATGGCCGCCAGCAGCAGCACCAGCAGCACGGCGGCCGCGCCGCGCTTGGCGCCGAGAATGCAGCCGGCCAGCATGACGCCGAGCGTCTGCGCGGTGATCGGCACCGGAATGAAGCCGAGCGTGATCGGCGGCAGCAGCCCGAGCACCACGATGATCGCGGCGAAGAGGGCGGCAAGGACGATGTCTCTGGTGGTCATGTCAGATTTCCCGATGGACAAAAGAGGGTGGGCATTTAGTGCCGCCGAAAACCGCGGGCGTCAATCGCCATGGCGATCGTGTCCGCGTCCTTCAGCGTCAGGATGATCAGCGGCACCAGCGTGGTGAGCGGGCGGACCGGCAGGCCGCGCGCGCGGTGCGCCTCGGCGATGTCGTGATAGCGCGCCAGGATTTCCGGCACGAAGCGGATGACGAGACCGACCGCCAGGCTGACATCCGCCGCGCGCACCAGGCCGAAGCGCTCGAGCGGCAGGAGAAGCCGGGTGATCTCGTCCATGAAGGCGGAAATGCCCGTCGTCGCGGTGATGGCGGCGGCAAGGATGACGAGGGCGGAGAGGCGGCAGAAGGTGACGAAGGCCTCATGCGGCGAATGAAGAAACCAGTTTGCCGCCGCCACGAGGAGAACCGTGAAGAGCACGAAGCGGACGCGCCGGAACGCCTCGGCGGGACCGATCCCGGTCGAGAGGTAAAGCGCGGCGGCAAGACCGAGCGCGGGCGCCAGAAGCCGCAGGTCGCCGACGGCGAAGAGCGCGATGGCGGCGAGGAAGAGCAGCACCAGCTTGCCGCGCACCGGCATGCGGTGCAGCGGCGTGACGCCATCGATATCAAGCCCGTTCAGCACGCGGCGATCTCCCGGTAGGCCGCGATGGCCTCGGTCGGGCGGCCATCCGCCGCCAGCCGGCCCTCATTGAACACCAGCACGCGCTCGAAGCTCTCGAGCAGCGCAAGATCGTGCGTGATGACGAGAACCTGTTCCGGCAGGGCCGCGACGGTGCGTTCGATGAGCGCCCGGTTCTTGAGGTCCAGCTGGTTCGTCGGCTCGTCGAGAATCAGAAGATCGGGACCGGTGACGAGCACGCTGGCAATGGCGCCAAGCTGCGTCTCGCCGCCCGAAAGCTCGTGCACGCGGCGGCGCGCAAGATGGGAAATGCCGAAACGCGCAAGGATCGCCTCGGTCTTCTCGGCGATCTCGGCCTTGCCGAGCCCGCGGTTCTTCAGGCCGAAGGCGATGTCTTCGGCAAGGATCGGCAGGATCATCTGGTGCTGCGGGTTCTGGAAGATGAAGCCGGTCCTGCCGCGCGCCGCTTCGGCGTCCGCCACCGTGTCGAGGCCGCCGACCGTCACCGTGCCGGCGGTCGGCTTTACCAGCCCGTTGATCAGCCGCGCCATGGTCGACTTGCCGGAACCGTTGAGGCCGACGACGCCGATGCGCCGTTCCGAAAGCGTCAGCGCCAGCGGATGCAGCGCGACGCGGCCGGCATAGTGCACCGTGGCGGCGGAGAAGACGATATCCAAGGCGGGGTCCCGTTTCAGAAAGTCGCTGCGACCTATAACACGGTGCGTCTCAAAGGAAACCGCAGGAGAGTTGCATTGCAAAGCGGATTCCCGGCACAAGATGGATGGAACAAACCAAGAATATATGCCTATCATCCGGCATGACGATTCTTCTTTCCAACGCCGAAGCCCGGCGCATCTTCCTCGCCCGCCAGGGCCTCAGCGCGCCGCCCGGCCGCCTTCTCGGCAAGGAGGGGCTGCTGCAACTCATCCACGACATCGGCTTCGTGCAGGTGGACAGCATCGCCACGGTGGAGCGCGCGCATCACCAGATCCTCTTCTCGCGCAACCAGACCTACCGCCGCGAGCATCTGTCGGAGCTTCTGGAGAAGGACGGCGAGCTCTTCGAGAACTGGACGCACGACGCCTCGATCATCCCGAGCGCCTTCTTCCGCTACTGGAAGCACCGCTTCCGCCGCGAGGACGCCAGCATCATCGAGCGCTGGCGCAAATGGCGCGAGCCGGGTTTCGAGAGCGCCTTCGAGGAGACCTACCAGCGCATCGTCTCCGGCGGCGCGGTGCTCTCGCGCGATCTGAAGGCGGACGACCACAAGTCCGGCGGCTGGTGGAACTGGCATCCGAACAAGACGGCGCTGGAATATCTCTGGCGCACCGGCAAGGTCGCCATCGCCCGGCGCGAGAATTTCCAGAAGGTCTATGACCTCGTCGACCGCGTGCTGCCACCGCATCACCATGCGCCGGATGTGGAGCACGACGCCTTTGTCGACTGGGCCTGCCGCAGCGCGCTGGACCGGCTGGGCTTTGCCACCCATGGCGAGATCGCCGCCTTCTGGGACCTGATCTCGCCGGACGAGGCGAAGGCCTGGGTGGAGGCGCATCGCGATGAGCTGCGCCCCGTCACCATCGAGACGATGGACGGCAAGCCGCGCGCCTCCCATGCCTATGCCGATTTTCCGGACAATCTCGGCGACATCCCCGAGCCACCCGCGCGCCTGCGCGTGCTCTCGCCCTTCGATCCGCTGATTCGCGACCGCAATCGCACGGAACGGCTGTTCGGCTATTTCTATCGCATCGAGGTCTTCGTGCCGGAGCCGAAGCGGCAATACGGCTACTACGTCTTCCCGCTGCTCGAAGGCGACCGGCTCGTCGGCCGCATCGACATGAAGGCCGACCGCAAGGCCGGCACGCTCGACGTCAAGCGGCTGTGGTGGGAGCCGAAGACCCGCGTCTCCTCGGGCCGGCTGGAGCGGCTGGAGGCCGAACTGGCGCGGCTGGCGAAATTCACCGGCGTGGACACGGTTCGCTATCTCGACGGCTGGCGCGGGGACGAGGGTTAGAGCATTTCCAGCCGGAGCGGGATCGCTTCGGCGTCGGATAATGCGGTAGAGACAAAAGCTGGAGCATTTCCGGTGAACCGGCTTTCACCGGAAATGCTCCAGCCCCCTTGTCAGGCCGTGACGGGCCTGCCGCCGAAGGCGGACTTGGCCTCTTGCGTCAGGGCGCGGAACTTCTCAGAGGCGCCCATCAGTTTCGCATCCCATTCGGGATCGGGCGTCTGGCCGCGGATCGTCTCGAAATAGACCGCCATCAGGGCGGCGATGGCGAAGGGCTCCAGCACGGCGGCGCGGAAGGCCCAGGCGAAGACGATGGCGACGACGAAGCTGAAGGCCGCGGTCTCGCCGGGGAAGGCGTAGAGGATGGCGGCGGCCGGTGCGAGCGCCAGCAGGAAGACCGCGATGGACAGGATCCACAGGAAGACGGCGAGCCAGACGGCGTTCTTCACCATCTTCAGCCCGTTCTGCGCATAGAGCACGAGGCCGTGGCGCGCGCTTTCGAAGGCATTGTCGCTGCCGGTGCGGATGTTGTAGCCGAGCACGATCTCGTCGACATAGGTCAGCGACAGGCGGATGACGGTGTTGGCGAAGCGCGCGATGCCGTCGAGGCCGGGAATGGGCAGGAAGGCGGCGATGCCGCCGATCAGCCCGGTGATCGCGGCGATGACGCCCTTGATGAGCTGGTCGAGCGCGAAAAGCACGTTCGCTTCGCCGAAGCGCGCGGCAACGACCTCGCGGCCATAGGCGACCTGTCCCTTGCCGTCCGGCAGCGCCTCGCCGTCGATCAGCTTGACGATGACGGCGATATGGGCGGCCTTGACCATGTAGAGCAGCCATTCGCGCGCCCAGTAGACGGCGACGCCCACGAAGCCCATGCCGAAGATGCCGCCCCAGACGGCGAAGGATTCCGGGCTGTCGGAGAGCGAGCCGACGCCGTAGCCGATGCCGGCCCCGGCGCCCGTGGCGAGGATGAAGGCGAGCGTGATGACGAAGTAGATCACCATGCGCAGAAGGATGAAGGGCATGGTCCGGGCGAGGATGCCGATGGTCCTGCCGATGCTGAAATCCCACATGCCGTCATGCCCCCCGATAAAACCCCGCGTCCTCCAGACGTTTCTGCGGCGCGGGATATTCGCTGTCAGCAGAGGTCCGTGGCGCTGATCTCTATGCCGAAGCCCTCGAGACCGACATAGTGGCGCTCGCGCGAGGCCATCAGGCGGATCGAGGTGACGCCGAGATCCTTGAGGATCTGCGCGCCGAGGCCGATTTCCAGCCATTCGCTTTCGCGGGCCTGCGCCTCGTCATGGCCTTCGCGCTCGTGCATGGCCTTGCGGGCGGTGGTGGACTGGCCGACGCCGACCGAACCCTCGCGCAGATACACGATGACGCCGCGGCCCTGCTCGGCGATGCGCTTCATGATGCCGTCGATCTGCCGCCCGGCGCCGAAGACGTCGCCGCCGACATTTTCGAGATGCAGGCGCACCGGAATGTCGACGCCGTCCCGGATATCGCCGAAGACCACGGCGAGGTGCTGCATCGGATCCCAGGGCAGGGTGTAGGTCAAGGCCTTGGCCTTGCCGTAGGGCGTCTCGATGTCGAAGCTGCCGACCTGTTCGATCAGGGTTTCCTTGCGCTGGCGATAGGCGATGAGATCGGCGACGGACACCTGCTTGAGGCCGTTCTTCTCGGCAAAGGCGGCGACCTGCGGGCCGCGCATGACGGTGCCGTCGTCGTTGACGAGTTCGCTGATCACGCCGATCGGCGGCAGGCTCGCCAGCCTGCAGAGGTCGACGGCGGCTTCCGTATGGCCGGAGCGCATCAGCACGCCGCCCTCGCGGGCGACCAGCGGGAAGATATGGCCGGGCCGCACGAAATCCGTAGGGCCGACATTCGGATTGGCGAGATTGCGCACGGTCAACGTGCGGTCGTCGGCAGAAATGCCCGTCGTCGTGCCGTGCTTGAAGTCGACGGAGACGGTGAAGGCGGTGGTGTGGGCCGAATCGTTTTCGGCCACCATGGCGTTGAGGTTGAGGCGCCGGGCCTCCTCGCGCGGCATGGGCGTGCAGACGATGCCGGAGGTGTGGCGCACGATGAAGGCCATCTTTTCCGGCGTGCAATGCACGGCGGCGACGATCAGGTCGCCCTCGTTCTCGCGGCCGTCGTCATCCATGACGACGACGATCTCGCCGGCCTCGAAGGCGCGGATGGCGTCGACGACACGCTTCTGGTCGTAGCTCATGGCAGGCTCCTATTTCAGGCGGCCGGTCTGGCCGCGGTCGCGCAGGTAATGATCGGCAATGGCGCAGGCAACCATCGCCTCGCCGATGGGCACGGCGCGGATGCCGACGCAGGGATCGTGCCGGCCCTTGGTGCGCACGTCGACATTGTTGCCGTCGGCATCGATGGAGCGGCGCTCGGTGAGGATGGAGGAGGTGGGCTTGATGGCGAAGCGCGCGACGACCGGCTGGCCCGTCGAAATGCCGCCGAGGATGCCGCCGGCATGATTGGACAGGAAGATCGGGTTGCCGTCATTGCCCATGCGCATCTCGTCGGCATTCTCCTCGCCGGTAAGTTCGGCCGAGGCAAAGCCTTCGCCGATCTCGACGCCCTTGACGGCGTTGATCGACATCAGCAGCGAGGCGATGTCCTGGTCGAGCTTGCCGTAGATCGGCGCGCCGATACCGGCCGGCACGCCCTCGGCGACGACTTCCACGACGGCGCCGATGGAGGAGCCCGCCTTGCGGATGCTGTCGAGATACTCTTCCCAGACGGGAACGATGGCCGGGTCCGGTGCGAAGAACGGGTTGTTGTTCACCTCGTTCCAGTCCCAGTTGCGGCGGTCGATCTTGTGCTTGCCGATCTGCACCAGCGCGGCGCGCACGGTAAGGCCCGGCACGACCTTGCGCGCAAGGCCGCCGGCGGCGACGCGCGCGGCGGTCTCGCGGGCGGAGGAGCGGCCGCCGCCGCGATAGTCGCGGATGCCGTATTTCACGTCATAGGCATAGTCGGCATGGCCGGGGCGGTAGCGGCGGGCAATCTCGCCGTAATCCTTGGAGCGCTGGTCGGTGTTCTCGATCAGCATGGAGACGGGCGTGCCGGTGGTGATCATCGTCTCGCCGTCCTCGTCCAGCATCACGCCGGAGAGAACCTTGACGAGGTCGTCCTCGCGGCGCTGCGTCACGAAGCGCGACTGGCCGGGCTTGCGCTTGTCGAGCCAGGCCTGGAGTTCGGCGAGCGTGAAGCGGATGCCGGGCGGGCAGCCATCCACCACGCAGCCGAGCGCCGGCCCGTGGCTTTCGCCCCAGGTGGTGACGCGGAAAAGATGACCGAAGGTATTGTGCGACATGAGCGGAACCGGACCCGAAAGAAAGTGCGTTCCCTCTTAGTGGAAAAGGCGGGGGAGGGACAAGGGTTTCGCGACCCTGGCGTCGCGCTATTGGTGATTGCCCCGCATCCGGTGGCCGCCATTTCTCTCGCGGGCGGCACGGAAGGCCTACGACGCCAGCTTCCAGCGCATCTCGCTGCCGAAGGCGAGGAACGCCTCGCGCGAGAGTGGCTTGGCGAAGGCATAGCCCTGCAGCAGGTCGCAGCCGAGGCGGTTCAGCATGTCGGCATGCTCCATCGTCTCGACGCCCTCGGCGACGATCTCGATGCCGAGCGAGCGGCCGATCTCGATGATCGAACGCACCAGCGCCTGCTCGTTGTGCGAGGACAGGATGGGGGCGACGAGCTGGCGGTCGATCTTCAGGCGCTTGGGCTTGAGCTTCAGCAGGCTGACGATGGAGGTGTGGCCGGTGCCGAAATCGTCGATCTCGATGTCGATGCCGAGCGCCTTGATGCGTTCCAGATTGCTGAGAACCACGTCGTCGCTCTCGTCGAGGAAGATCGATTCCACCAGTTCGAAGGAAATCTGGCCGGGCTGGATGGAAAGGCCGGTGAGGCTTTCGATCAGGCTCTCGTCGCGCAGCCGGCGGGCGGAGACGTTGACCGAGATCTTCGGCATGACCAATCCCTGCGCCGCCCAGCGGGCGCAGTCGAGCAGCGCCTTTTCCAGGACGATCCGGTCGAGCGTCGCCATGACGTTGAGATCTTCGGCGATCTTGAGGAACCGGTCGGGCGTCAGCAGGCCGTCGCGCGGATGGTTCCAGCGGATCAGCGCCTCGGCGCCGGCGAGCTTCAGCGTGCCGGCGTCGATCTGCGGCTGGTAATAGGGCACGAATTCGTTGTTCTCGATGCCGGCGAGGATGTCGTCGGCGATGCGCTTGTTCGAGACGATCTCGGCCTGCAGCACCTCGGTGAAGAATTCGTGCCGGTTGCGTCCGAGCTGCTTGGCGCGGTAGAGCGCGATATCGGCATTCACCAGCAGCTTGCCCGTGTCGATCGTGCGCCCTTCGGCGAGCGCAATGCCGATGCTGACGCCGAAGCGGCACAGATGCCCCTCGTAGTCGACCGGCTGCTGCATCAGCGTGATGATGCGGCGGGCGAGCACGCTCAGATAGTCCTGGTCGGTCGTGTTGGTCACCACCACGACGAATTCGTCGCCGCCGATGCGGGCGATGAGGTCGCCCTTGCGGGTGGAGGCGCGCAGCACCTGCGATGCATGCACGAGCAGCTCGTCGCCGGCGGGGTGGCCCAGGGAGTCGTTGATCTGCTTGAAGCGGTCGAGGTCGATATGCAGGATGCCGACGTGCACATCCATCATCTCGCTGAGTTCGGCGATGCCCGTCAGCTCGTCGTCGAGCTTGCGGCGGTTGCCGAGCCCCGTCAGCGGATCGTGCAGCGCATTGTGCTCGATGCGCGTCTTGGCCTGTTCCAGTTCGACATTCTTGGCGTCGGCCTGTTCCTTGGCGGCCTTCAGGTTTTCCTTGAGGATCACGTCCTCGGTGACGTCGAAGGCGATCCCGATCAGCTTGCGGCTGCCGTCTTGGCCGTGGTGGATCTTGCCGACCGAGCGCACATGCCGGACGGCGCCGCCCGGCAGCACGATGCGCGCCTCCTGCACATAGGGCAGATCATGCGCGATGCAGTGATTGACGTTTTCCAGCGTCGCCTCGCGGTCATCGGGATGGATGACGTCGAGCCAGGCCTCGTGCGAGACGATGCCGTCCGTATAGGCAAGGCCGTAGAGCTGGTGCATGCGCTCGTCCCACAGCGTCACGCCGTCCGCAAGGTCGGCCTCCCAGAGACCGCACTGGTAGGAATCGAGCGCGAGGTCGAGGCGGCGGGTGAGCTTGGCAAGCGCGGTGTTCTGAACTTCCGCGTGTTCCTTTGCGCTCTTGAGCGCCTGGTTGAGCAGCACGTCCTCGGTGACGTCCCAGCTGATGCCGGTCAGCTTTTCCTCGCCGTTCGGGCCGATGAGGCGCGAGCCGACATTGCGGATATAGTGCCAGCTGCCGTCGGGCATGAGGATGCGGTACTGCGACTTGTAGTCGTTGCCGCCGGCGCGGATCATGTCCATTTCGGCCTTGGCGATGGCGACGTCGTCGGGATGGAGCACGGAGCGCCATTCCATGTCGTTCGGTGTCTGGTTTTCCGCAAAGCCGTGCAGGCGGTGCATCTGCGGATCCCAGTTGCGCGCGCCCGTCGCAAGCTCGATTTCCCAGATGCCGATCTTGGAGGCGTCGAGCGCGATGTCGAGGCGCTGGGAGAGCGACTTGACCTGCCGCTCGCGCGCCTTCAGCCGGGCGATGTTGCGCTGGCGCTCGCTGACGAGGCTGCCGGTCAGGAAGATCGGAACGATGATGACGAGCGCGGCGATGGCGATCATCAGGCGGATCTGCGCGCGGTTCTCCGGCGGGTGATGCCAGCCCCTGGACGGCACCGCCGCCAGTTCCCAGCGTCCGCCGGGAAAGTCGAGCACCTGTACGACCGGTTCGTTCTCGAAGATCTCGGCCCTGCCGAAGAACGGGTCGACGATGTTGTCGGGAACGCTGACATCGCGGATGGCTAATTCGATGTCGGCTTCGTGCTGCGTCATGCCGGGCCGCGCATGGTGGTCGGGGTCGATCAGGCCGGCATCGGTGAAGAGCTTGCGCGCGTCGATCAGCCCGTCGATGTAACCCCAGAAATAATACCGTGCGTCGACATTGGTGAAGACCGGCATGAAGAGGTTGAAGCCGCGTCCGCCCTTGGCGAATTCGACCGGGCCGAACATCAGCGGTCGTCCGCGCGAACGGTCCGCCTGCGCGGCGCTCCGGAAGGAGGGGAAGCGGTTGAAGTCGGTGCCGAGATAGTGCTGGTTGCCGTCGAGCGGGAAGGCCTGCGTCACCTTTCCGGCGGGCGCGACGCCGACGCGGCGGAAATGGGTGTTCTGCAGCATCAGCTTGCGGGCGAAGACGTTGAACTGCAGCGTCGCCTGTTCGGGCGCAACGGCGAACATGTTGGCGACGCTGCGCAGCGCCGCCACGTTGCTGTTCACCTCGCTCTGGAGGCGCGCGCCGACCAGCGCGAGATCGCCCGAAACGTGGGTCTGCAATTCGTTGCGATAGACGACCTCGTTCTGCCGCTCGTAGAGGATGCTGCCCGTCAGGATGACGCAACCGGCAATGGCCGCCGGGATGAGTGACGGCCGCGCCCACTCTGCGATGGACGCCAGATGGCGGCTGATGGCGTCTGTCACTGACAAGAAGGGTGTCCTCGGTTGTGACGAAACCGTAAGGGAGGCTTCCTTAAAATTGCATTTATAAGCAACTGAAATACTTGCATTTCCGCCCGCTGGGCCGGTGCGGATAGGGTTGCTTGCGGACAGGATCGGCTTTCAATTGTCCGACAATCCGGGGGATGACGCGGCGGCGCGCCTTGATTCACCGGTGCTTTCCCGCCATCCATTGCATCCACGACGGCAACGCGGGCGAATTTCGCCATATTTGGGGGGCATCTGACGTGACCAGCAAAAAGACTGATTCATTTCCAGGGGTTCGTATGATGCGACTGCTGATCGCCGCGCTGATGGCCACGGCCGTTTTCCTTTCACCGCTCGCCGCCTCCGCCGAAAGCGCCGATGTCGAGGCCGTGATCACCAATGTGGACACGACGAACCTCAGCCTGTCGCTCGATGACGGCAAGAAGTACCAGGCGCCGGAAGAGTTCAATTTCGACGGCTTGGAGCCGGGCGTGAAGGTTCTGGTGTTCTACACCGAAGTCGACGGCAAGCGCGTCATCAACGATCTCGAAGTTCTTCAGTAAGACCGAATGCGCCGGGAGAGCCCCTCTGCCCGGCAGGGCCGATAGGCTCCCGCCACGGTCTCACAGCCAGTGCATCCCCGTGCCGTCGATCCGCAGGATGCGGTCCTGATGGATGGGCGTGTTGGCCGCTTCTTCCTCATCCATGCCATGAAGCCGGAAGGCCGCGCGGAAGACGCCGCCGTGGCTGACGCAGACGGTCGGCCGCGACACGTCGCCGAGGAAGGATCCGATGCGCCAGGAGAGGATCTCGTAGCTTTCCGCCGCATCGCCGGGTGGAATGAAGTTCCATTTCGCATGGGAGCGCTCGTCCACCCGTTCCGGCGCAAGGGCCTTCAGCTCGGCCAGCGTATGGCCTTCCCAGTCGCCGAAGGAGAGTTCGACGAGGCGCGGATCGGTGCGGTAGGCGAGGGGGTCGAGGCCCATGGCGCGGCGCAGGATTTCCATAGTCTCGCGCGTGCGCCCGAGCGGGCTTGCCACGAAGTCGAAATCGGAGACGGTCGCGCCGAGAATGCCCTTGAGGGCGTCGCCATTGCCGGCCGCCTGGCGGCGACCGGTATCGTTGAGCGGAATGTCCTTCTGGCCTTGCAGTCTGCCCTCTGCATTCCACGCGGTCTGGCCGTGGCGGATCATGTAGATGAGCAAGGCAGGGTCCTTGGGGTATCAGTCCTTGATGACGGAAATGTCCGGCGCGTCCACGGCCTTCATGCCGATGACATGGTAGCCGCTGTCGGCATGGTGCGTCTCGCCGGTGACGGAGCGCGACAGGTCCGACAGGAGGTAGAGGCCGACATCGCCCACTTCCTCGATGGTGACGGTGCGGCGCAGCGGCGCGTTGTACTCGTTCCACTTGAGGATATAGCGGAAGTCGCCGATGCCGGAGGCCGCGAGCGTCTTGATCGGGCCGGCCGAAACGGCGTTGACGCGGATGTTCTTCGGGCCGAGGTCGACGGCGAGATACTTCACGCTCGCCTCGAGCGCGGCCTTGGCGACGCCCATGACGTTGTAGTTCGGCATGACCTTCTCGGCGCCGTAATAGGTCAGCGTCAGCATGGAGCCGCCGTCGGTCATCAGCTTTTCCGCACGGCGGGCGACCGACGTGAAGGAATAGACCGAGATCTGCATCGTCTTGGCGAAGTTGCCGGGCGTCGTGTCGACATAGCGGCCCGTCAGTTCGTCCTTGTCGGAAAAGCCGATGGCGTGCACGACGAAGTCGATCTTGCCCCAGAGCTTTTCGATATTGTCGAAGACGGCGTCGATGGACGCTTCGTCCGAGACGTCGCAGTCACCGGCCAGAACCGCGCCGATTTCGGCGGCGAGCGGCTCGACGCGCTTCTTCAGCGCATCGCCCTGGTAGGTGAAGGCGATTTCGCCGCCCTGTGCATGAATAGCCTTGGCGATGCCCCAGGCGATGGACCGGTTGTTGGCGACGCCCATGATGACGCCGCGCTTTCCCTGCATCAGACCAGATGCCTGAACCATGGTTTGCCCCCTGATATCTAGGGCAATTCCCCGCAAGGCACGGCAGCGGCCTCGCAATCGGAACTGCGTGAAACAAGTCGAAATTGCCTATGGCATAGGCGGCAATGCGGTTCAAGCGCGCGGGGGTTCAGGAACTGTTAGCATCCGTAACATTGGGTGCATGTTTCACGGGAGCGTCATAAATCGATTAAAGGTACAGCCCTTCGCGCAACGACCGCATCAGGTCGATCATCTTGGCGTCCGGCTTCTCCCACAGGAGGAGGCGGATTTCCGCGATGAGGTCGCCTCGTTCGCCATTCTCCTTGAGAAGGCCTTCGCCCTCGATGCGGATCGTCTGGTCGGAACCGGACCAGGCGGGGACCGTGACGGAGAGGGGACCGAGCGGCCCCTCGATGGTCGTCTCGCAGCCGAGCACGGCATTCTCGATGGTGACGGGCAGGTCCATCCTGAGGTCGAAACCGTCGACGCGGAAGCGGCCGGGCGCAACGCGCACGGTGACGACGGCATCGCCCCGCCTCAGGTTCTCGATGCGGTGGCCGGCCTCCTTGAGACGGATCACCTGGCCCTCCGTCGTGCCCGCGCCGACCGGCACGCGGATCGTCTGGCCCTCGGGCGTCTCGATGGTCGGGCGCACTCGGTTGAGAATGTCCTCGACCGTGACGGTGACGTCGGCGACGAGATCCGGCGCCTTGTCGATTCTGGCGCGGCTGCCGCGGATGCGGCGGATGATGGCGGAGATGATGGCGGCGCCCGGCGCGGTGCCGCGGGCCGGCATGGTTTCCTCGGTGCTCGCATCGTCCATGGACTTGCGTGCATCCTGCGCCGGGGCGGCGCCTGCCTGAGTCTGAGTCTGGCTTTGGCTTTGGGCCTGGGGCTGCGGGCGGGCCTGCGCCTTGGCGTCGGCCGGCTGGCCGCGGGAATCGATGCCGAAGATGCGGGCGATCATGTCCTCCGCGTCTTCGTTGGACATGCGCGGCGGCGGGCTGGCCGTCGCCTTGCGCTCGGCCTGCTGGCGGCGCATCTGCTCCATGCGGCGAAGCTCGGCCTCGCGCTGCTGGCGGTCGTAGCGGCTGCGTTTTTCGGGATCGCGCAGGAGATCGTAGGCGCGGCCGGCCTCGGTGAAGCGGACGGTGGCGAGGGGGTCGTCGTGGTTCTGGTCAGGATGGACGGCCTTCGCCAGCGAGCGCCAGGCGGCCTTGATTTCCTCCTGCCCGGCGTTCTTCTTCACGCCGAGAACCGAATAGGGGTCACGCATAACTTCCACCCGTTGCCGTTTTGCCGCCTAGGATAGTGAGAAACGTCCTAATCGCCTGTTACGGATCAGGGTTTAGAAAGTGTTATCCTTGCTTGTCGAAGGCCAGGAGCAGCCATTCGCCGGAATTGCCGAGGCAGGTGCGGCCCGCGAAATTGGCAATGCCCTGGTAGGAATGCTTCGTCGTGATGAAGTCGCGGCAGGTGCGGCCGGCCGCGTCCTGGTTCTCCGCGATGCTGCTGATGACGCCCGCGCTGCCCGAGGCGGAATTCGCCCAGGGAATGGGGCTTCCGCCGGTCCGCAGGATGTCCGCCGAGGACACGGCATTACGCACGGTGATCTCGTCGGTCAGACGTTCCGTGTTGCCGTTCGGCACGGTGCTGGTGCGCACCGTCTTGTCGATATTACTGTCGGAAAACAGGTCGAGACCGCTCATGCAGCCTGAGAGAAACGCACCGGACATCATGACCGCGGCGACCCCAAGGCAGCGCGTCCAGTATGTCTTTGTCTCCGGTCGCGTCTTTGATATGACTTTCACTCCAGACTGCCTCATACAGCTAGATAGATCGGCATTGAATCGAATATGAGCGAAAATGCGTTAACAAGCGGTGACTTCACCGAGGAAAACGAACCCTATGCCCTGTTCGCGACCTGGCTGGCGGACGCCGGCAAGAGCGAACCCAACGACGCCAATGCGCTGGCGCTGGCCACCGTCGACGAGACGGGCCTGCCCAATGTGCGCATGGTTCTCCTGAAGGGTTTCGACGAGCGGGGCTTCGTCTTCTATACCAATTTCGAGAGCCGCAAGGGCGTGGAACTGCTCGGCGCGCGCAAGGCGGCCATGTGCTTCCACTGGAAATCCCTGCGCCGGCAGGTGCGGGTGCGCGGCGAGATCGAGATCGTCACGGATGCCGAGGCCGACGAATATTACGCCTCGCGTCCGCGCGGCAGCCGCATCGGCGCCTGGGCCTCCAAGCAGTCGCGCCCGCTCGAAAGCCGCTTCGCGCTGGAAAAGGCGGTCGCCGAATACACCGCGCGCTACGCCATCGGCGAAATCCCCCGCCCGCCGCACTGGTCCGGCTTCCGCCTGAAGCCCGTCTCCATCGAGTTCTGGCACGACCGCCCCTTCCGCCTGCACGACCGCATGGAGTTCCGCCGGGCGGAAGACGGCAGGGGATGGGAGAAGGTGCGGATGTATCCGTAACCGGAAAGAGGGGCGCTGCCCTTATCCTCCTGCCGGGACCTTTTCCGGCAGGCCGGGGAGGCTCTTCTGAACGCTATCGGCGCATCAGTTTGAACGGGATGCCCGAGGCAAGCGCGCCGACATATTTCGGCTTCTGGTAGAGCCCGTTCAGCGAGATGCGGGGCAGGGCCGTCGGCGCGTCGAAGGAGCGCGCCGAGAGGGTGCCGGGTTCCGTGGTCACGGCGACGCGGAAGCCGAGGTCGCGGGCCAGCCGGTGCTCGCGCAGCGAGACGGCGGCGCGGTCGCCATAGGGATAGGCGAAGGTGTCCGGCCGATGGCCGGTAATGGCGGCGATGCGTTCGGCGGATTCGTCCATCTCGCGGCGCGCGTCCGCATCGCTGAGGCGCGCCAGCGCGCGGTGGCTCACCGTATGGCCGCCGATGGCGGCGAGCGGATTGAGCACGAGGCTCTTCAGTTCCGGTTCGCGCATCACCAGCCGCTCGGTGATCATGAGCGGGTCGATGCCATGGGCCTTCGCCGCCGCGTCGAGTTTCTCGATGGCGACGGTCTCTTCCATGTCCGCCTGGATGAACCGCGTGAAGCGGCTGTAGGCGGCCTGCTTCTGGAAGGGCGTGGCGAGTGGCAGGGTGACCGGGCCGGAGCCGAAATCGAATTCCAGATGCGGCGCGACACGCAGAAGTTCCGTCAGCGTTTCCCACCAGATGCCATGCGTCTTGCAGGCAAGGCCGGGCGAGATGAAAACCGTGAACGGCACCTTGTGCCGGGTGAAGACGGGCTGGGCGTGCACCGCATTGTTGCGGTAGCCGTCGTCGAGGGTGAAGGCGGCGAAGCGCTCGCCGGCGCGCGCAATGGCAAGGCGCGCCGCCATGTCGGCAAGGGCCACGAACTGGTAGCCCTCTTCCTTCAGATGCGCGATGGCCGCATCCAGGAATTCCGGCGTGATCTCCAGATGCGCATTGGGATCGAAGGTCTGTGGCGTCTTGGGGCGCACATGGTGCAGCGTGAAGATCGCGCCCATGCCGCGGGCCGACGCCATGAGCCCGGCCCGGCCGGCAAAATGCGCGAACTCCAGCCCGCCCGTGATCACGGCGCGCTTCAGCCCCTGTCGCATGACGCTGCGGATCGGCATGTCGTCTTCGTCTTTCCTCATGATGTCGTGCGGCCGTTATCGCACCCGGTCGGTATCCGAGGAGTTAACAACGGCTTTCCTGTGGCGCGGCGGGGCGGCCCGCCCCGTCTGGAAGGTCACGAGGCGCACGACCTCCATGACGATGGTGTTGATGCTGTCGAACATGGTGCAGTCCTCCATGGGGTGTTGAACCTGCATGGAGTGTCCGCCCGCTTGCCACCGTTCCTCAAACGAGTTTATCGTCGATTTCAGATGACTTGAGGTTATGCGATGAAGCGCGGACGGTTGCCCTTGACGGCACTGAGGACCTTCGAGGCGGCGGGCCGGCTCGGCAGCTTCACGCTGGCCGCCGACGAGCTTGCCGTGTCGCAGGCCGCCGTCAGCCGGCAGGTGAAGGAGCTGGAGGCCGATCTCGGCAAGCCGCTCTTCGAGCGCCATCACCGCGCCGTCCGGCTGACGACGGCCGGGCAGGCCTTGCTCGCCGTGCTCTCCCGCTCCTTCGACGCGATGGATGCCAGTCTAGCGGACATTCGCGGCCGGCAGGGGGAGGGCTGCTGGAGATCAGCGCCGTGCCCGGCTTTGCCGCCTGCTGGCTGGTGCCCAATCTCGACGACTTCCATTCCAGCCACCCGGATATCGACGTCGTGGTCGATGCCGATCCACGCGTCATCGAGTTCCGCACCCATCAGGCGGAAATCGCCATCCGCTACGGGCTGGATGCAAAAGCCTGGCCGCGCATCGAGGCGGACCGGCTGGCGGAGGTGGAGATGATACCCGTCATCGCGCCCTGCCTTCTGGCCGAGGGGCCGCCGCTCACCGAGCCGGCCGGGCTTCTCGCCCATACGCTGCTGCACGAGGACAACCGCAGCGCCTGGCAGCGCTGGTTTGCCGCCGCGGGCCTGCCCGAGACGGCGCCGGGGCGCGCGCAGATCTATACCGAGGGCAATCTCGTGCTGCAGGCCGCGCTGCACGGCCACGGCGTCGCGCTGGTCGACAGGCTCTATGCCGCCGCCGATCTTGCCGCCGGCCGCCTGATCCAGCCCTTCGACCTTTCCATCCACGACGGCGCCTACTGGCTGGTCGCCCGCAGCTTCAAGCGCCTGTCGCCGCAGGCGCGCGCCTTCCGGGAATGGCTGCTGGAGCGGCTGCGTGCCGGGGACGATTCGGGCTGAAACCCGGCCCGCTGCGGCAGGCGGGCGAGGGGCCTTGCGGCTTACGTCTTCGTGCCCCCGACCGTCAGCCCGTCGATGCGCAGCGTGGGCTGACCCACGCCCACGGGCACGCTCTGCCCCTCCTTGCCGCACACGCCCACGCCCGTGTCCAGGCGCATATCGTTGCCGATCATGGAGACGCGGGTCAGCGCGTCGGGGCCGTTGCCGATCAGGGTTGCGCCCTTGACCGGGTACTGGATCTTGCCGTTCTCCACCCAGAAGGCTTCGCTGGCGGAGAAGACAAACTTGCCGGATGTGATATCCACCTGACCGCCGCCGAAGTTGCTGGCGTACAGGCCCTTCTTGATGCTGGCAATGATTTCCTGCGGATCTTTGTCGCCACCCAGCATATAGGTGTTGGTCATGCGCGGCATGGGCAGGTGGGCGTAGCTCTCGCGCCGGCCGTTGCCAGTGGGCGCCACACCCATCAGGCGCGCATTCATGGCGTCCTGGATGTAGCCGCGCAGGATGCCGTCCTCGATCAGCACATTGCGCTGGCTGGGCGCGCCCTCGTCGTCGATATTGAGCGAGCCGCGGCGGTCGGGGATGGTGCCGTCGTCCAGCACCGTGACGCCCTTGGCGGCCACGCGCTGGCCGATGCGGCCCGAGAAGGTGCTGGAGCCCTTGCGGTTGAAGTCGCCCTCCAGGCCATGGCCCACGGCCTCGTGCAGCAGCACGCCGGGCCAGCCCGGGCCCAGCACCACGGTCATCTCGCCCGCCGGGGCCTCGACGGCGTCGAGATTGACGAGCGCCTGGCGCAGCGCCTCGTCCGCGCCGGAGCGCCAGCTTTCCTCGGTGAGGAAGGCGTCGAAGGTCGTGCGCCCGCCGATGCCGTAGCTGCCGGTTTCCTGCCGGTCGCCCTGGCCGACGACCACGGAGACATTGATGCGCGTCATCGGCCGCACGTCGGTGACGCGGTGCCCGTCGGCGCGCAGGATGTTGACGACCTGCCAGCTAGCGGCGATCGAGGCCGTGACCTGCCGCACCTTCGCATCCTTGCCGCGCAGATAGGCGTCGATCTCGGTCAGCAGCGCCACCTTCTGTTCGAAGGTGGGTACGCCGATCGGGTTTTCCTCGGTATAGAGCCGGCGATTGGTGCCCTGGGGCGCGTCGGCATAGTCGCCGGAATAGCCGCGCGTCACCGCGCCGGCCGCGTCCGCCGCCCGCTTCAGCGCGGACAGCGTCATCTCGCCCGAATGGGCGTAGCCGACCGCCTCGCCGGCAACGGCGCGCAGGCCAAAGCCCTGATCGGTGTTGAAGCTGCCGCCCTTCAAGCGCCCGTTGTCGAAGGACAGCGATTCCGCCTGCGCGTGCTCCAGAAAGAGCTCGCCATCGTCCGCGCCCTTGAGCGTTTCCCGAAGCGCCGCCTGCACGGACGCCTCGTCGGCATCGAAGAGGGAAAGGAGGTCGGTGTTCATGGGAGGCTCCGCGCTGCTGCTTGTCGAGTGACCTCCCATGTAGAGACGGCAGGCGGCAACGGCAAGTTTGGACTTGTCTTCCGGCGGCAAAACCCGGCCGGTTCGGGGACGGCCGGGCCCGTTTACGGCAGCGCGTCGTAGCCCTCGCCGAAGCCCTTGAGGTCGACGGGGATGCCGATGCCCTCTTCGGGGGACTGGAAGACGATGAAGGTGGCCGTCGCGCCGGAGCGGAAGGTCTTCAGCAGCTCGTCCTCGAGCACGACTTCGGCATAGCAGCCATCGGAGAAGCAGCGCACGAAATAGGCGCGGCCGATATCCTTGCCGTCGACATTGAGGCCGAGACCGTTAGGTAGCAGCACGCCGAGGGGGGCGAGCACGCGCAGGATCTTGGCCTTGCGGTCGGCGGTCTTCAGCACGACGACGGAAAGGCCGAGTTCCGGCCGGTCTTCGGCAAGCACGTTCTGCATCAGCGCGCACTGTTCCCCGGACGCGCCGGCCGGCTGGTCGCAGACGATGGACCAGGCGCCGTGGTTCGATTTCACCGTGCCCGGCTGCTGTGCCGATGCCGTCGCCGTTCCCATCCCGACCATTGCCGCGGCAGCGACCGACGCTGCCAGGAGCGGCTTAAAGGAAGACCAAAGGCCCATAACCACCTCGAAAAGACGAATCATCGGGCTATTCTTTAAGCCTGACGGAAAGAATGAAAAGCCCGGACGGCTACATTCCAGCCCTATGGGGCCGAAATTGGACGGCGCCTGGCGATCTTTGCCGTAAAGAGGAGGCAAGGCGGAACGCAGGCGCGGGTGTGCCCGCTTGCCTGCCTCGGGAGCCGGGCAGGGGCCGGCCGGTGAGCGCCGAGAAACCGCCGGAGAAGAAAGAAGAGATCCGCGGTGGAGAAAAGGGCGCCGGCCCGGCGGACGGGGAGGCGCGACCCTATGAACAGGATTCCACAGGCCGCGGTCGTCGCGGGCGGCCGTTAATGCTGCGGGAAAGACCGGCGCGCGCAGGGCGGTGCGACTGGCGTCAACCGGCTGTATTTCCGGGGCTGGAAGCCTGTCCGTTGCTCGCCTTCATCCCCCGCCGGGAAGCCGGTATGCGCGCGAACGTGTGGCCAGCCTTGCGTTTATGCAAAAATGCCGCATCAGCAATTGTCCATGGCTGTTGCGGCGAGCATAAATCTGTGGTTTTAAGGCCTCAGTATAGCAGGGATTCTGCGCGTCTGTTTGATCCCAATCAAACGCCTTGGGGAGATACGTTGTGAAAAACAAAGCTTTTGCAGTTCTGGCCGCCATCGGCTGTCTGCTCTTTGCTTCGACCGCCTTCGCTGACCAGCCGATGCCGTGGCAGAAGGGCCTCCAGCCCGCCGCCACCTCGATCATGGAAGAGATCAGCTGGTTCGAGCACTACACACTGTGGTTCATCGTCCCGATCACGCTGTTCGTCCTTGCTCTTCTCATCGTCGTCGTCGTGAAGTTCCGCGAAAGCGCGAACCCGGTTCCGTCGAAGACCAGCCACAACACCGCGATCGAAGTCGCCTGGACGCTCGGCCCGGTCATCGTTCTCCTCTTCCTCGCCGTTCCCTCCTTCCAGCTTCTCACCAAGCAGCTCGCGCCGACGGAAGAGCCGGAAATGACGATCAAGGCCACCGGTTACCAGTGGTACTGGGGTTATGAATACCAGACGGCCGACAAGCCGGTTTCCTTCGACAGCCTGCTTCTGGCCGACGCCGATCGCGCCGCTGCCGGCAAGGAAGACAAGGCGGTCTACCCGCGCCTGCTCACCGTCGACAACGAGATCGTCGTTCCGGTCGGCAAGCATGTCCGTCTCCTCGTCACCGCCGCCGACGTGATCCACGCCTTCGCAATGCCGTCCTTCGGCATCAAGATCGACGCCGTTCCGGGCCGCCTGAACGAAACCTGGTTCAAGGCCGACCGTGAAGGCCTGTTCTACGGCCAGTGTTCCGAGCTCTGCGGCAAGGACCACGCGTTCATGCCGATCGCCGTCCGCGTCGTCTCGCAAGAGAAGTTCGATACCTGGCTTGCTGCCGCCGCGACGAATGTCGGCGAGGCAAACAAGGCCCTGATGGCGTCTGTCGACGGTGCGGCCAAGTCCGTAGACGTCGCCCAGAACGCCGCGCAGTAATACCTAGGGAGTCAGATCCATGGCCGGAACATCCGCTGCCCACGGCGATCACCACGATCACCACGAACACAAGCCGCTCACCTTCTTCCAGCGTTGGTTCCTGTCGACCAACCACAAGGACATCGGCACCCTCTACCTGATCTTCGCGATCTGTGCGGGCATCATCGGCGGTACGCTGTCGGTGGTGATGCGCATGGAGCTGCAGGAGCCGGGCATCCAGATCTTCCACGGCCTTGCCCAGATGGTCTACGGCTTCGAAGGCGATGCCGCCATCGACGGCGGCAAGCACATGTTCAACGTCTTCACGACGGCGCACGCCCTGATCATGATCTTCTTCATGGTCATGCCGGCGCTGATCGGCGGCTTCGCCAACTGGATGGTGCCGATCATGATCGGCGCCCCGGACATGGCGTTCCCGCGCATGAACAACATCTCCTTCTGGCTGATCATCCCGGCCTTCCTGCTCGTTCTCCTCTCGATGTTCGTCGAAGGTCCGGCAGGCGCCTATGGCGCGGGTGGCGGCTGGACGATCTATCCGCCGTTCTCGACCTCCGGCCAGCCCGGCCCCGCCATGGACTTCGTGATCCTCGGCCTGCACATCGCCGGCGCATCCTCGATCCTCGGCTCGATCAACATCATCGTCACCATCCTGAACATGCGCGCGCCGGGCATGACGCTGATGAAGATGCCGATGTTCGCCTGGACCTGGCTGATCACCGCCTATCTGCTGATCGCCGTGATGCCGGTGCTGGCCGGTGCCATCACCATGACGCTGACCGACCGCCACTTCGGCACCAGTTTCTTCAGCCCGGCCGGCGGCGGCGACCCGGTGATGTACCAGCACATCTTCTGGTTCTTCGGTCACCCCGAGGTCTACATCATGATCCTGCCGGCCTTCGGCATCGTGAGCCAGATCGTGCCGGCCTTCGCCCGCAAGCGCCTGTTCGGCTACGCCTCCATGGTGTACGCCACGGCCTCCATCGCCATCCTGTCCTTCATCGTCTGGGCCCACCATATGTTCGCCACCGGCATGCCGGTGACGGGTCAGCTCTTCTTCATGTACGCGACCATGCTGATCGCGGTGCCCACCGGCGTGAAGATCTTCAACTGGCTGGCCACCATGTGGCGCGGTTCCATGACCTTTGAAGTGCCCATGCTCTGGGCCGTGGGCTTCATCTTCGTGTTCACCATGGGTGGCTTCACCGGCCTGATCCTGGCCATGGCGCCCATCGACATCCAGCTGCAGGACACCTACTACGTGGTGGCCCACTTCCACTATGTGCTGGTGGCCGGCTCCCTGTACGCGCTCTTCGCCGGCGTGTACTACTGGGGCCCCAAGTGGACCGGTGTGATGTATTCCGAGACCCGCGGCAAGATCCACTTCTGGGGCTCGCTGATCTTCTTCAACATCACCTTCTTCCCCATGCACTTCCTGGGCCTGGCCGGCATGCCGCGTCGCTACATCGACTATCCGGATGCCTTCGCCGGCTGGAACGCGGTTTCCTCCTACGGCTCGTATATCTCGGCCGTCGCGGTTCTGATCTTCCTCTTCGGCGTCTTCGAAGCCTTCGCCAAGAAGCGCGTCGCCGGCGACAATCCGTGGGGCGAGGGTGCGAATACCCTGGAATGGCAGCTGTCTTCGCCGCCGCCGTTCCACCAGTGGGAACAGCTCCCGAAGATCAAGTAAGATCTGGCAAGGATCGGGGCCGCCGGAAACGGCGGCCTCAGCACTGACAGAAGACCGGCGGAGGCCGGTGGCCGGAAAGCCGGCACACCAGCCTCCGTCATCCTCGTCCCCGGCACTGCGGGGCCGAGGATGACGGAGGAGACGGAACGCGGAGGTTCGTCTCCGCGAAGCAACGAGCGGAAAGAACATGGCGGTCATCGAGCATCACGAAACGGTTCCGGGCGGCGGCGAGGTCTATCTCTCCGAAGCGTCGCCGCGTGATTTCTTCGAACTCCTGAAGCCGCGCGTCATGTCGCTCGTCGTCTTCACGGCCTTTGCCGGCCTCGTCGTCGCGCCCGGCACGATCAATCCACTCATCGGCGCCATCGCGATCCTCTGTATCGCCGTGGGCGCCGGCGCGTCCGGTGCCCTCAACATGTGGTACGACGCCGACATCGATGCGGTCATGACCCGCACCGCCAAGCGTCCCATTCCCTCCGGCCGCATCCGCCCGCAGGAAGCGCTCGCCTTCGGCCTGACGCTCTCGGCCTTCTCGGTCGCCATCCTCGGGCTTGCGGTCAACTGGCTGTCCGCCGGCCTTTTGGCCTTCACCATCTTCTTCTACGCCGTCATCTACACGATGTGGCTCAAGCGCTCGACGCCGCAGAACATCGTCATCGGCGGCGCGGCCGGCGCCTTCCCGCCGATGATCGGCTGGGCCTGCGTCACCGGCGGCGTTTCCATCGAGAGTGTGGTGCTCTTCCTCATCACCTTCCTGTGGACCCCGGCGCATTTCTGGGCGCTCGCGCTCTTCAAGATGCGCGACTACGACGCCGTCGGCGTACCGATGCTGCCGAACGTCTCGGGCGAAGCCACCACGAAGGTGCAGATCCTGATCTACGCGGTGCTGACCGCCGTCATCGCCGTCGTGCCGACTTTCCTCGGCTTCGCCAGCCTCGGTTATGGTCTCTTTGCCGCAGCGCTCGGCCTCTGTTTCGTGTGGTACTCTGTCGGCGTGTTGCGCATGCCGGAGGGCGACCGCGCGATGGTGCCGGCCAAGAAGCTTTTCGCCTTCTCCATCCTGTACCTGTTCGCTGTCTTCTCCGGGCTGATGCTCGACCACTTGATCGCGTCGTTCGGATGGGTGCTGTAATGGAAACCGTAAGTCTCACTGAAAGCCAGAAGAAGGCCCGCCGCGGCCGCAACATCGCGCTCGGCGTGGTGCTCATGGGTCTCGTCATTCTGTTCTATGCCGTCACGGTCGTGAAGTTCGGCGGCGGAAGGGTGGGTGGCGCATGAGCGCGGAGAAGAAGATCGAAAAGAGCGGCCTCGGCAACGGCGTCATCGTCGCCATCTGCTGTTCCTTCGTCATCGGCATGGTCGGCATGGCCTATGCCGCCGTGCCGCTCTACGAAATGTTCTGCAAGGTCACCGGCTACGGCGGCACGACGCAGCGCGTCGAGCAGGCGTCCGACGTCATCCTCGACCGCAAGATCAAGGTGCGCTTCGACGCCAATGTCGGCCCGGGCCTGCCCTGGTCCTTCGAACCGGTGCAGCGCGAGGTCGAGCTGAAGATCGGCGAGACCGTGCAGATTCTCTACAAGGCGCGCAACAACGCCTCCACGCCGACGACCGGCCAGGCGACGTTCAACGTCACGCCGCAGGCCGCCGGCGCCTATTTCAACAAGGTCCAGTGCTTCTGCTTCACCGAAACCACGCTGAAGCCGGGCGAGGAACTGGAAATGCCCGTCGTGTTCTTCGTCGATCCGGAGATCGTCAATCCGGTCGAGACGAAGGGCATCCACACGATCACGCTGTCCTACACCTTCTATCCGCATGAGGCGTCGAAGCCGGTGGCTTCGGCTGCGGATAGCAAGACGGACGACGCGAACAAGCTTTGAAATACATGCGTTTCCGGCTATGCCGGGAACGGAACGCGATACATTCGGGGATAAGTCACATGGCCGATGCGCATCAGAAGAAACACGACTACCACATCATCGACCCGAGCCCGTGGCCGCTGCTCGCGTCCATCGGCGCCTTCGTGCTGGCGTTGGGCGGCATCGGCTACATGCGCTACCTGTCGGGCGGCGCGTTCCACCTGTTCGGCGTCAATCTCGCCACGCCGTGGATCTTCTTCATCGGCCTCGTGATCACGCTCTACACGATGTACGCCTGGTGGGCGGACACGGTGAAGGAAGCCCATGAGGGCCACCACACCCGCGTCGTCTCGCTGCACCTGCGCTACGGCATGATCATGTTCATCGCTTCGGAAGTGATGTTCTTCGTCGCCTGGTTCTGGGCCTTCTTCGACGCCAGCCTCTTCCCGGGCGAAGCCATCCAGGCTGCGCGCACCGAGTTCACCGGTGGCGTCTGGCCGCCGAAGGGCATCGAAGTGCTCGATCCGTGGCACCTGCCGCTCTACAACACGGTCATCCTGCTGCTCTCGGGCACCTGCGTGACCTGGGCGCACCACGCGCTCCTGCACAACGATCGCAAGGGCCTCGTCAACGGCCTTGCGCTGACGGTTGTTCTCGGCGTCCTGTTCTCCTTCGTTCAGGGTTACGAATACGCCCACGCTCCCTTCGCCTTCAAGGAATCGATCTACGGCGCGACCTTCTTCATGGCGACCGGTTTCCACGGCTTCCACGTTCTGGTCGGCACGATCTTCCTAATCGTCTGCCTCATCCGCGCCATGCGCGGCGACTTCACCCCGAAGCAGCACTTCGGCTTCGAGGCGGCCGCCTGGTACTGGCACTTCGTCGACGTCGTCTGGCTGTTCCTGTTCTTCTCCATCTACATCTGGGGTGGCTGGGGCGCGCCGGTTCACGGCTGATCCGCCGAACGAGACTTCCGAACGGCCGCAGCGATGCGGCCGTTTTTCTTTGGGGCGCTTTGTCGCGACCTTTCGGTTGGACGCCGGCGGGGTGGGGCATATAGGATCGGACCAGCCCGCGGCCGCGCGCAGCGCCCGGAACACAACAGGCCGCAGCCAAGCCTGCGGCGACAGGCAATGGAAGACGACCATGGACGACGACAAGGCCCTCTATCCCCCCGTCGACCCTTTCAGCGCCGGCCTGCGCGGCTGCTGCCCGCGCTGCGGCCAGGGCAAGCTGTATGACGGGCTGCTGAAGGTGAAGCCGGCCTGCGCCAATTGCGGCCTCGACTATTCTTTCGCCGATTCGGGTGACGGCCCCGTCGTCTTCGTGCTCCTGATCGTCGGCTTCATCGTCGTCGGCGCGGCGCTGTGGACGGAAGTGAACATCAACCCGCCGCTCTGGGTGCATTTCATGCTCTGGATCCCGCTGGTCATCGTGCTGGGCCTGGCGCTGACGCGCGTCCTCAAGAGCCTGCTGATCGCCCTGCAGTACCGCAACAATGCCCGGCCCGGAGAGATCGACCGTGGCTGAGGTGCCGGCAAGCCACCGGCCGCGCGGGGGAAGGGGCAAGACGGTCGTGGCCGTCGTCGCCTTCTTCATCGCGCTCGCCATCCTGCTGTCCCTCGGCACCTGGCAGGTGCAGCGCCTTTACTGGAAGGAACAACTGCTCGCGGACATGACGGAGCGCCGCGCCGCGCCGCCCGTTTCCCTCGCCGAGATCGAGGCGATGGCGGCGAAGGGCGAGGATATCGAATACCGCCCCGTCACCGTTTCGGGCGTCTTCGCCAACAACAGGGAGCGGCATTTCTTCGCCACCTGGCGCGGCCAGACCGGCTACCATGTCTATACGCCGCTCCAGCTTGCCGACGGCCGCTTCCTCTTCGTCAACCGGGGCTTCACGCCCTTCGAGGCGAAGGAACCGGAAATGCGCAAGCAGGGCCAGTTGACCGGCGAGCAGACCGTGACGGGCCTTGCCCGCGCCCGCCTTGCCGAAAAGCCATCCTCCATCGTGCCGGAGAACGATCTCGCCAAGAACATCTTCTACTGGAAGGACCTCGACACGATGGCCTCCAGCACCGGCATTCCGGCGGAAAGGCTCGTGCCCTTCTTCGTCGACGCGGGCGAAGCGCCGAACCCCAAGGGTCTGCCGATCGGCGCGGTCACCCAGTTCGACCTGCCGAACAACCACCTGCAATATGCCGTCACCTGGTACGGCCTTGCCGCCGCGCTGGTGGGCGTCGCCCTCTATGCGCTCTTCCGGCGAAAAGGCGGTCGCCCGGCGCCCTGAAATGCCGTAGGAAAGAGGATGGCAACGGAGGGCAAGGCATGCAGGCGCTCGCAACCATTCTCGTCGCGCTCATCGCGCTCGAACATGTCTATATCCTCGTCCTGGAAATGGTTCTCTGGACGACGCCGAAGGGTCTTCGGGCCTTCGGCATGACGCCGGCCCAGGCGGAGGCGACAAAGGTGCTCGCCGCCAACCAGGGGCTCTACAACGGCTTCCTTGCCGCCGGCCTCTTCTGGTCGCTCCTCCATCCCGATCCGGCCTTCGCCTGGCAGATCAAATTGTTTTTCCTTGGCGCGGTCGTGGTCGCCGGCCTATATGGGGGCGCAACGGCCTCGCGGAAGATTTTCGTCATCCAGGCGCTTCCCGCGGCCATCGCCCTTGCTGCCGTCCTCATTGCCGGATAACCGATGCGCATGACTGAGAACCGACCGGATTTGACCATCAGGCTCTGCGGCCCGCGCGGTTTCTGCGCCGGCGTGGACCGCGCGATCGAGATCGTGGAGCGGGCCCTGCTCAAGTTCGGGGCGCCCATCTATGTGCGCCACGAGATCGTGCACAACACCTATGTGGTGGAAGGCCTCGAGGCCAAGGGCGCGATCTTCGTCGAGGAACTCGACGAGATCCCGGACGAGCACCGCCAGCAGCCGGTCGTCTTCTCCGCCCATGGCGTGCCCAAATCCGTGCCGGCCGATGCCGAGGCGCGCAATCTCTTCTATCTCGACGCGACCTGCCCGCTGGTCTCCAAGGTGCACAAGCAGGCGATGCGCCACCAGCGCCTCGGCCGCCATGTCGTGCTGATCGGCCATGCCGGCCACCCGGAAGTGATCGGCACCATGGGCCAGTTGCCGGAGGGCTCGGTCGACCTGGTCGAGACCGTCGAGGATGCCGACAGATACATGCCGCCCGACCCGGACAATCTCGGCTTCGTCACCCAGACGACATTGTCGGTCGACGATACGGCCGGCGTGATCAAGCGCCTGCACGAGCGCTTCCCCAATCTCACGGCCCCCGCGGCCGATTCGATCTGCTACGCCACCACCAACCGGCAGGAGGCCGTCAAGCAGGCCGCGCCCGGCTGCGATCTCTTCCTCATCGTCGGCGCGCCGAACTCGTCCAATTCCAAGCGCCTCGTCGAAGTGGCGCTGCGCGCCGGCGCGACGAAGTCCGTGCTCGTCCAGCGCGCCGCCGAGATCGACTGGGAAACCATCGGCGACATCAGGACCGTCGGCCTCTCGGCCGGCGCCTCCGCGCCCGAGGTCATCGTCAACGAGATCATCGAAGCCTTCCGCGCGCGCTACAACGCCGTGGTGGAGCTTGCCGATACGGTCGAGGAAAACGAGCACTTCCTCGTCAACCGCGAACTGCGCAATATCGAACTCACCTCAGCCGACATGGCCTTTGTGAATGGGGACTAGGCATTTGCCGCGCCGTACCCCTTTCCGGCCCGCCGGCCGGAGGGGATGACACCATCCGACCACCGATCCGATCCATGCAAGCCTGAGACCCCGCCGTGGCCGTCTATACCGATATCACCGAAGACGATCTTTCCCGCTTCCTCGCCGCCTATGACGCGGGCACGCTGCTCTCCTACAAGGGCATCGCCGAGGGCGTGGAGAACTCCAACTTCCTGCTGCACACCACCAAGGGCGCCTTCATCCTGACGCTCTACGAAAAGCGCGTCGACCGCAACGACCTGCCGTTCTTCCTTGGCCTGATGCACCATCTTGCCGAGCGCGGCCTGTCCTGCCCGCTGCCGCTGCCGCGCAACGACGGCGCGCTGCTTGGCGAACTCTCCGGCCGCCCGGCCGCGATGATCTCCTTCCTCGAAGGCATGTGGCTGAGGAAGCCCGCGGCGAAGCACTGCCGCGAGGTCGGCAAGGCGCTTGCCGAAATGCACCTGGCCGGCGAAGGCTTCGCCATCACCCGCAGGAACGCGCTCACGGTCGATGGCTGGCGGCCGCTGTGGGGCAAGTCGGCCGACCGCGCCGACGAGGTGGAAGCGGGCCTGCAGGGCGAGATCGGCGGCGAGCTTGCCTTCCTCGAAGCCAATTGGCCGAAGACCCTGCCGTCGGGCGTCATCCATGCCGATCTCTTCCCCGACAACGTCTTCTTCATCGGCGACGCGCTTTCGGGCCTCATCGACTTCTATTTCGCCTGCAACGATTTCCTCGCCTATGACGTCGCCACCTGTCTCAATGCCTGGTGCTTCGAGAAGGACGGCTCGTTCAACCTCACCAAGGGCATGGCGCTGCTGGCCGGTTACGAGAGCGTGCGTCCGCTGACGGCCGAGGAAGCCGCCGCCCTGCCGCTGCTCTCGCGCGGCTCGGCCTTGCGCTTCTTCCTGACGCGGCTCTACGACTGGCTGATGACGCCGCCGGGCGCGCTGGTGGTCAAGAAGGACCCGCTCGAATATCTGCGCAAGCTGCGCTTCCACCGCCAGGTCGAGACCGCCGCGGATTACGGGCTGTCGCGATGAAGCATGTCGATATCTTTACGGACGGTGCCTGCTCGGGCAATCCGGGACCCGGCGGCTGGGGCGCGGTGCTGCGCTATGGCGAGGTGGAGAAGGACCTTTGCGGCGGCGAGGCGGTGACGACGAACAACCGCATGGAACTGACCGCCGCCGTCTCGGCCCTCGGCGCGCTGAAGACGGCCTGCGAGGTCGATCTCTACACCGACTCGAAATACGTCATGGACGGCATTTCCAAGTGGATCTTCGGCTGGAAGAAGAACGGCTGGAAGACCGCCGACAAGAAGCCGGTGAAGAACGGCGACCTCTGGCAGGCGCTCGACGAGGCGCGCCTGCGCCACAAGGTCGAATGGCACTGGGTCAAGGGCCATGCCGGACATCCGGAAAACGAACGCGCGGACGAACTGGCCCGCAAGGGCATGGCGCCGTTCAAGAAGGGGTAGGGCGGTAGCTCCATTCCGGGCGTTTCGGTGCGCTGCTGCCCCCCTCTGCCCTGCCGGGCATCTCCCCCTCAAGGGGGGAGATCGGCAAGTGGCAATGACAGCGCTGATCTGGAACGTCAAAGGAGTGCGAGGCGCTGCGTCGTCCAATCTCCGCTCAAGGAGAGGGGATCGGCACGTGGCGCTGACGGTGCTTGATCTGGAATGTCAAAGGGATGTGAGGCGGCGCTCCATCCAATCTCCCCCTTGAGGGGGAGATGCCCGGCAGGGCAGAGGGGGCGAGACCCGCCCCGCCTCGAAGGGCCGGCTTAGCGCAGTCTCAAAGCTGCTCGATCATCGCGGCCGCGCCCGAAACGGTCGCCTGGCCCGGGCTTTCCTCGATGTTCAGCGTCTTCACCACGCCGTCCTCGACCAGCATAGAATAGCGCTTGGACCGCACGCCCAGCGTGCCGGCGGACAGGTCGATGTCCATGCCGAGCGCCTTGGTGAAGCCGGCGTCCCAGTCGGCGAGGAAGCGCAGCTTGCCCGCTCCGCCCGTCGAGGTCGCCCAGGCGCCCATGACATGGTGGTCGTTGACGGCGACGACGGCGATGTCGTCGACGCCCTTGGCGAGGATCGCATCGCGGTTTTCCAGATAACCCGGCAGGTGGTTCAGCGAGCAGGTGGGCGTGAAGGCGCCCGGAACGGCGAAGAGCACGACGCGCTTGCCCTTGAAAAGGTCCTCGGTCGAGATATCGGCGGGACCGTCCGGCGTGCGTTCCTTCAGCTTGAGGTCGGGCAGCTTGTCTCCAACGGCAATGGTCACGGCGTCTCTCCTGTATGACAGCGGAATGGCTTGCGGCGGAACTATAGGGGAGCGCTAGTCGATGGCAAGCGGGCTTTCCATCGTCTTCTCGCCGGCGCGCACCGTCAGGCTGATCGGGTTTTTGGTCAGGTCGAAGACCTTGGGCCGGTGCAGCACCGGCACCTCGGCGACGAAGGCGGCGCCCTCGCGCCGCACGGGGCCGGCCGCGCCGAATTCGAAGGACGAGGCGCTGGAGAGGAACACATCGGGCAGGGGCGTATCGCCCGGCGCCTCGAAGCGCACCGTGACGCTCATGCCGTCCGCCGCGAAGTGGCCGGAGAGCGGCTTGAAACCGTCGTCCGCGCCGTGCGGCAGGCTCGCCTCGGCCGCGGCGATCGCCGCTTCCTCGAGGGGATTTGCAAAGCTCTCGCCGCTCGTATCGACGGAAAGCTCCGCCTGCACGGGAATGCACAGGTTCTTGCATACGCCGAGGAAGACCTTGGCGGTGATCGCCCCACCCGCCGCATTGCCGAGGGTCAGCGGCAGGCGCACCGGCCTGTCATAGCCGATATAGTGGTTTTCCACATCGCCGAGCCGCCGGGGCGCGGGAAAGCCGATCGAGACGAGATTCGCGCCGGTCAGGGTGATGGACGGCGGAATGCCGCTGCCGCCGGGATCGCGCCAATAGGTCTTCCAGCCGTCATGCAGGCGGATATCGAGCATGGCGCGCACCGAACCGTCGGCCGCCGCGGGCAGGGCGACAAGGCGCACGTCGCCGCCCTCGGTCTCGACCCAGGAGGATGTCGCGGCGCTGGCGGCGGAAGAGAGGAAAAGCAGCGCGATGGCAGCGGTTTGCAGGCGTTTCATGCTCCCACATCTAGCGCTGCCGCCCCGCCGTTTCCAGCAACAAAACCGCACGGCGCAATCATAAAAGCTTGATCGGCGGCCCGCTCGCCACAGGTCTTTGCGCACGCTTCACGCTGCATCGGGGTGAAAAGAACGCTTTTCATTTGGCGGCGAATTGATAGGCTGAGGGCATTATGGCTCTGTCGGTTCTGAAAAACGAGCGAGAACGCGGCTTCCTTGACGGTCAGTTCCTGATCGCCATGCCGGGGATGGCCGACGCCAATTTCGCCCGCACCGTCGTCTATATCTGCGCCCATTCGGAAGACGGCGCGATGGGCTTCGTCATCAACCGGGCGCAGCAACTGAGTTTTTCCGACGTTTTGCTGCATCTCGACCTTCTCGGCGAGGACGAGGTGATCCGCCTGCCGGGCTCGACGCTGGATTTCCCCATCCGCTGCGGCGGGCCGGTGGAAAGCGGCCGTGGCTTCGTCCTCCATTCGGACGACTACCTGTCCGAATCCTCCATCCCCGTCAGCGACGACATCTGCCTGACGGCGACGCTGGATATCGTGCGCGCCATTTCCCGCGGGCGTGGCCCGCAGCGCGGGCTGATGATGCTCGGCTATGCCGGCTGGGGCGCGGGGCAGATCGAAAGCGAGATCGGCGCCAACGGCTGGCTGACCTGCCCGGCGCAGGAAGAACTGATCTTCGACACCAACCTCGACAGCAAGTACGAGCGCGCTCTCGGCCTCATGGGCATCACGCCGGCCATGCTCTCCACCGAGGCCGGCCACGCCTGATCGCGGGCGCGCGATTTCATCTTTACGTCATGGAACCAGTCGGCGCGTTGTCCGTTGTCTCGCCGCGTGAATGAGCACGCCACGAACGACAGGAGTACGATGGTGGGTAGCACGAGCGACAAGATCAAGGGCACGGCCAACGAACTGGCGGGCAAGGCCAAGCAGGCGGCCGGCAAGGCAGCCGGCAGCCCCAAGCTGCGCGCCGAAGGCGCAATGCAGGAAACCAAGGGCAAGACCCAGAAGACGGTCGGCAAGGCCAAGGATGCCGTGAAGGGCGCGGTCGACCGCCTCTGACGGCGGGACGAACGCCTTCGCCGCGTCATTTGTCCTTCTTGAAGGAACGATACCCGTATCGGCGGTGGCCGATGCGGGTATTTGCAGGAAGCCACGTTGCCATCCGGGGGTGCCATGAAGCTCTTCACCTGCAGGACCTGCGGCCAGACCATCCATTTCGACAACCGGCTCTGCGTGCGCTGCGGCTCCACGCTCGGTTTTCTCGCCGAGGACGTCACGCTGCATGCGCTGACGCCGGAAGGCGAGGGCTTCTGGACGATCGCGCCGGGCGAGGGCGTCTATCGCTTCTGCGAAAACGCCACGCAGGATGTCTGCAACTGGCTGCTGCCGACCGACAGCCCCCACGCCTTCTGCGCGGCCTGCCGCCACAACCGCATCGTGCCGACCACCGATCCGCAGGGGCTGGAGCGCTGGCGCCGCATCGGCGCGGCGCAGCGCCATCTCTTCTATTCGATCCTGCGCTGGGGATTGCCGCATCCGACCCGCGGGGAAGACCCATCCGGCGGCCTCGTCTTCGATTTTCTGGCCGATGAGGTGGACGCCGGCGGCAATATCCTCGCTGCCGCCATGACGGGCCATGAAGACGGCCTCGTCAGCCTGCGCGCCGCCGAGGCCGAAGACGCGGTGCGTGAGAGCGTGCGTGTCTCGATGGATGAACCCTATCGCACGTTGCTCGGCCATTTCCGCCACGAGATCGGCCATTTCTACTGGGCCCGGTTGATCCGCGACGCGCCGACGCTGGAGGAGGCGCGCCGTCTCTTCGGCGATGAGCGCGAAGACTACGCCGCCGCGCTCCAGCGCAATTACGAACAGGGCCCGCCGCCCGACTGGCAGGAGCGGTTCATCAGCACCTATGCGAGCTGCCATCCGGCGGAGGACTTCGCCGAATGCTGGGCGCATTTCTTCCACATCGTCGATACGCTGGAAACCGCCCGCGCCTTTGGCCTCAACACCGATCCGAAGGGGCACGAGGAACTGGAAGCCGAAGTCACATTCGACCCCTATCGCGCGCCGAATGCCGGCCGCCTCGTCGAAGCCTGGATCCCGCTCTCCGTCGCCATGAACGCCATCCAGCGCTCGATGGGCCAGCCCGACAGCTACCCCTTCGTCCTGCCCCCGCCGGTGGTGGAGAAGCTGGATTTCATCAATCGGCTGGTGCGAGCGGCAGGGGGAAGCCAATAGGCATCTCCCTCCACCGGCCTTACTCTCGACGCGTCTACGCCCGCTTCATCAGCGGGAAGCGTTCCTTCAGCAGCCGCAGCACGGAATCGTAGCCGATGGGCGGGCCGAAGAGATAGCTCTGGCCGAATTCGCAGCCCATATTGCCGAGTTCGATGGCGTCCTCTTCCGACTCGATGCCCTCGGCGACGACCTTCATTTCCAGCTCCCGCGCCATGGAGACGACCGAGCGCAGCAGCACGCTGCGCTTGTCCGAGCCATCGCGCACCAGCGACTTGTCGATCTTGATCGTGTCGAAGGGGAAGCGGGTGAGATAGGAGAGCGAGGAATGGCCCGTGCCGAAGTCGTCGAGCGCCAGGCCGAGACCCACGTCCTTCAGCTTGTTGAGGATCAGGCGTGCCTGTTCGGGGTTTTCCATCACCACGGATTCGGTGAGTTCCAGCTTGATCTTCTGCGGCTCGCAGCGGGTGCGCGCGAGCGCGGCGCGCACGTCGTTGTAAAGCTCGTTGTTGAGAAGCTGGGCGCTGGACAGGTTCACCGAGACGAAGACGGGAAGATCGCCGGTCTGGAGCTGCCAGTCCATCAGGTCGCTCGACGCCTTGTCGAAGGCGAAGAGGCCGAGCTGGTTGATGAGATCGGAGGCTTCCGCGATGGGAATGAATTCGGCCGGCGAGATGTTGCCGCGCTTGGGATGATCCCAGCGCATCAGCGCCTCGAAGCCGGCGATCTCGGCATCCTGCAGGCGGACGATCGGCTGGTAGACGAGGGACAGTTCCTTGCGCTCGATGGCGCGGCGCAGGTCCGTCTCGATCTGCAGGCGATCCGCGCCGAAGGTGCGGAAGGCGGGGCGGAAGGGCTCGACGCGGTTGCCGCCGGCCTTCTTGGCCCGGTACATGGCAAGCTCCGCGTCGTTGAGCAGGCCCGGCGCGTCCTCCTGCTGGTCGACCCAGGATACGAGGCCGATGGAGGCCGTCAGGATGATCTCGCGGCCGCCGAAATTGATCGGCACCATGATCGCCTTGCTGACCGCGTCGGCGAAATCGGCGACCTTCGCCGGGTCGCGTTCCGACATCAGGATGAGGCCGAACTGGTCGCCCGAAAGGCGCGCCAGCGTGTCCTGCGGTTTCAGCAGGCGGCGCAGGCGCCGGGTCAGCGCGATGAGGATATTGTCGCCGGCGGCGATGCCGAGCGCATCGTTGACCTGCTTGTAGCGGTCGATGTCGATGGTCAGCACCGTCGGGCGCACATTGTCGGAGCTGGCGGTCAGCGACAGGATCGCCTGCAGCCGGTCGAGGAAGACCTGGCGGTTCGGCAGGCCTGTCAGGTTGTCGTGCAGGGCGTCCTGCAGCAGCCGGTCGACGGAGTTGCGCTGTTCGGTGATGTCGATGATCGTGCCGACACAGCGGATGATTTCGCCGTTCGCGCCGAGCACGGGACGGGCGCGGATGGAGAGCCAGTGGTAGTGGCCGTCCTCGGCGCGCACGCGGAACTGATGGTTGAGCCGGCCCTTGCGGTGCTCCAGGAGCACGTCGAGCGTCGCGCGGAAGCGGTCGCGGTCATCGGGGTGGAGGCGCGGTAGCCAGTTGCGGGCCGGGCCGTGCATGACGCCCGGCGCAAGGCCGAGCTGGATGGAAATGTCGGGAATGGTGACGACGCGGTCGCGCGCCACGTCCCAGTCCCACACGGTGTCGCCCGAACCCGTCAGCGCCAGCGACTGGCGCTCGAGGTCGGAGAACAGGCCCTGGCTATAGGCGCCGCCCGCGAAGGCATGCTGCATCACCGTGAAGCCGATGAGCAGCACGATGAGGACGAGGCCGCCGCCGAGCGCCGGCTGGATGATGTCGTTGTTGAGCTGGCCCGTCACCGTCAGCCAGGCGCCGAACAGCCAGACGAGGATCAGCGCCCAGGCTGGCACCAGCAGGATGGCGCGGTCGTAGCGGTTGAAGCCGAGATAGGCGATGAGCACGATGCCGACCGTGCCGGTCAGCGCGAAGGAAAGGCGGGCGATGCCCGAGGCGATCGGCGGATCGTAGATCGCGACGCCGAAAAGCAGGCCGAGGCCGAGGATCCAGGCGAGCGTCGCGTAGGAAAGATGCGCGTGCCAGCGATTGAGGTTCAGATAGGTGAAGAGGAAGACGACGAGGCCGGCGGCAAGGAAAACCTCCGTTCCCGCGCGCCATATGCGTTCGTCGCCGGCCGTGATCGAGATGAGCTTGGACAGGAAGCCGAAATCGACGCAGATATAGCCGAGCACCGCCCAGGCGAGCGCCGCCGTCGCCGGCAGCATGGAGGTGCCCTTCACGACGAAGAGAATGGTGAGGAACACCGCGAGCAGGCCGGCGATGCCGAGCACGATGCCGCGATAGAGCGTGAAGGCGTTGACGGTGTCCTTGTAGGCGTCCGGCGCCCAGAGATAGATCTGCGGCAGGTCGGGCGTCGCCAGTTCCGCGACGAAGGTGACGACCGTGCCGGGGTTGAGCGTGATGCGGAAGACGTCTGCCTCCTCGCTCTGCTGCCGGTCGAGCGCGAAGCCTTCGCTCGGGGTGATCGAGATGATGCGCTTGGCGCCGAGGTCCGGCCAGAAGAGCTTCGATTCCACGAGGCGGAAATGCGGGGCGACGATCAGGCGGTCGATCTGCTCTTCCGAAACGTTGGCGAGCGCGAAGACGGCCCAGTCGCCCTGATGCTCGTCGGAGGTGGCGCGCACCTCGATGCGGCGCACGATGCCGTCCGTGCCGGGGGCGGTGGACACCTGGAAGGCCTCGCCCCGGCCCGTATAGATTTCCGTGGTGGCGGTCAGGTCCAGCGCGGTGTCGTCACGGGAGATCTTCACCGGCTCGACCGCGAAGGCGCGCCCGGAAAGAAGGGCGACGAACAGCATCGCCGCCAGGAGCATGAAAGCGAGCAGCCGGCTGGCACGCAGCGTTTGCGGCACAAAGGAAGACGTCATTGAAAGTGCATTGTCCTTAGGTCTGCCCAGTCCTGCCGCGTTCCTCGTGTCGCTCACGACGGCCTGTCGGCTGCCAGAAGCGAGAACATCACGTGGTCGCGCCACTCCCCGTTTATCTTCAGATACTCCCGAAGGTAGCCTTCCTGCCGAAAGCCGGCCTTTTCAAGGAGACGGATGCTTCTTGTATTGTCTGGAATACAGGCTGCCTCGATACGGTGCAACTGAAGGCCCGAAAAGATATAGGGTATAGTCAACTTCAGCGCACCGAACATGTGCCCCCGGCCGGCATGCCGCTCGCCCATCCAGTAGCCGATCATGCAGCATTGCGCCGCCCCGCGCCTGATATAGCCGACGGTCAGCCCGCCGAGCAGCGTTTTCTCCTCGCGCGAGAAGACGAAAAGCGGCACCGCCTGCCCGGACGCAAATTCCTGTTCATTGCGCAGAACCCGCGCCCGGAACGCGCTTTCCGTCAGCTCGTCCCCCCGCCATGTCGGTTCCCACGGCTCCAGGAACCGCCGGCTTTCCGAGCGGAGTGCAAACCACTGGCGATAATCCTGGAAGCGGGGAAGGCGAAGCAGGTACCCGGCGTCGGCCAGTTCCACGGTGTCGGACTGCCGGGACAGAAACCGAAAAACCGACCGTGCCATTCAGTCCACTCCGCATGCGCCCCCGTGACGGGCTCCTTGCAGCGAGACTATGCCGAGAGGCTCGTCGGCGTCAAATGGCGCAAATTGGTCCTCTATTGGTCCTATGCACGGCACGCATGCCAGCGGTGTGAGCTTATGCATTTTCCCCGGCGAAGGGATCGACTATCTATCTCTCAACGCAAGAGAAACACGAAGGAATTGACCCATGAACATCTTCGCCAAGCTTAAGAAGAACGCTGCCGACCGTCGCGCTGTCCGTGAACTCGGCGCTCTCGATGACCGCGCCCTGCAGGACCTCGGCATCTCCCGCTCGAACATCCAGGCTGCCGTCAAGGGCATGGTCGTTTTCGGCTGATCGGATAGGGCTTGGGGCTGAGGCCCCTCGCGACAGGGATGATATCGACGCGCCCGAAACGGTCGCGCCAGTCCGGTCATCCCTTCTGCCTGTCGGACCGTTCCTCCCCGGTCCAGACCAAGCAACCCGCCGCAAGGCGGGTTTTGTTTTTTGGGCTGTCCTTCGCATCCCGTCGGGCCGTTCCTTTCGGGACGGCACCGCCAGGGGCGCGGCTGTGGGCGTGCACCGAGACTCTAAGCGGCGATGGCGCTGCTTCTCGGAAGAAGCGGAAGTCCCATTTCGACCGCGAGCGCCGAAAGGAAGGTTTCGACGTCGATGTCCTTGTTGGGCACGATCGTCTGGCTGTTGCACGCCGGCTGAAACTTTTCGAAAAGGCGCCTTTCCCGTGTCTCGAGCCATTCGCTCTTCACGAAATCGTAGGCCTCCTTCCTTGAGGCGGAGCCGAGCAAACCCGCGGTCTCGGGAAGAAAACGCGCATAGACGAAACTGATCTGCTCAAGCATTTCTTTCTCGTTGCCCGGCTGGAAGATGTTCCAGTTTTCCGTCGCGAAACGCACCTTGTTGAACTGCGTCGACGTGCCGGTCGCAAAGCCGATTTTCCGGTTCCGCAGGTCTTCGATGGTGAAGGGATCATTCCCCACCAGTTCCGCGATGGCCGCGACAGGCGTGCCTTTCAGTTCCGCAAGAATACGGCGAAGGTTCCGAGGCGAAGCCGCACATTCCGGCGAACGCATGGTGAAAAATGTCAGGTGCTTTCTCCAGCGCTCGTGGACGACCGAGCCGGCAAAGAGCGTCGAGCCCAGTCCGGTAAAGATCCCGACATAGATGAGCTTGCCTCCACACATGACGCCGTAGATGCCCGTGCCGGAAAAGCGAGGGTCGTCTTTCCCAACCCGGGGCACCGCCCGAACATTGGCATAGTCAGGCACGACGACGCCTTTGCGGACATGCGCCTTCAACGTGAAAAGGTCGGCAGCTTTGAAAGGTCCGCTGATTTCGTAATGCATGTCGTCATCCTTGTTTCACCGTTCAGATGACGCAACGATGGATTGCAGTTCATAACGCCACGTAAAAATTCGAGAGCCATCGCTCAAACCGGCAACCGGTTGATATCGTTATTAATAGGGGATGAACTGTTCTTATGGGTTCTCGCAGGCCTCGCGCTCCCACAAGGAGCCAGGCTGTTCGGTTGCATCACGGGAACAGCCGGCATTCGGCGCCGGTGATCGCGTGCACAACGTCTTGTGCGACAGGAGTGCTGCAGGGTTTCGGCAGGCGTGACGGCAAACAGGAAAGACGGGCATCCGCGAGGGCGGCAGTACATCCGCCACCCGCCGCGGGTGCTGTTGCCTCAGCTCGCCGCGCGCTCCGGCACGGCGCCGCGCGACAGCGAGCGTGTAATATCCCCCGCCGAGACGAGGTGTTCCAGCGGGCCGATGGCCGAGATGGTCGGGACCGTGTCGAAGAACAGGCGCCCGGCGAGGTCCGTCAGGCGTTCGATGGTGATGCCGGCAAGGCGGTCCATCAGTTCCTCGTTGGGGATGGGGCGGCCGTAGAGCATCATCTGGCGGGCGATCTGGCCGGCGCGGGCGGCCGGGCTTTCCTGGCCCATCAGAAGCTGGGCGCGGATCTGGGCGCGGGCGCGCTCGATTTCCTGCTGGTGGATCGTCTCCGAGGACTTCTTCAGCTCGTCGAAGATGACGGGCATCAGCTCGGGCAGGTTCTCGCCGCCGGTCGCGGCATGGATGCCGAAGATGCCGGTGTCCGAAAAGCCCCAGTGGAAGGCATAGATCGAATAACACAGGCCCCGATGCTCGCGCACTTCCTGGAAGAGGCGGGAAGACATGCCGCCGCCGAGGATGTTGGCGAGGATCTGCGAACAGTAGAAGTCGCGGGCGTGATAGGCCTTGCCCTCGAAGCCGAGCAGGACCTGCGCATCCATCAGGTCGCGCGTCTCTCTGATGTCGCCGCCGGTATAGCGGGCGGGCTCGAAGACGGGCGACACCTTGGGCGCGGTCGGCAGGCTGGAGAAGCGCTCCTCGACCTGGCGCACGAACTCGTCGTGGTTCACCGCGCCGGCCGCCACGACGAACATGCGGTCCGTCGTGTAGTTGCGGTCGAGATAGCTGCGGATTTCGCCGGGCGAGAAGGACAGCACCGTTTCCGGCGTGCCGAGAATGGCGCGGCCGATGATCTGGTCGCGATAGGCGACCTCGGAGAACTTGTCGAAGACCACGTCGTCGGGCGTGTCGTTCGCCGCGCCGATTTCCTGCAGGATGACGTGCTTTTCGCGGCGAAGCTCTTCCTCGTCGAAGACGGATTCCGTCAGGATGTCGGCGAGGATGTCGACCGCGAGCGGGACGTGATCCTTGAGGACGCGGGCGTAGTAGGAGGTGGTTTCCGTCGAGGTGGCGGCGTTGACTTCGCCGCCGACATTTTCGATTTCCTCGGCGATCTGGCGGGCCGAGCGACGATCGGTGCCCTTGAAGGCCATGTGTTCCAGAAGGTGGGCGATGCCGTGCTCGTCCGTGGTTTCGTTGCGTGACCCTGACTTGATCCACACGCCGAGAGCGACGCTCTCGAGATGCGGCATGTTTTCGGTCACCACGGTCAACCCGGACGCGAGCCGGGTGCACTCAACTTTCATCAGACGCACTTTCTGCGATTCTAGCCTCGAACCCGTGTATGTTTCCCGATGAAGGCTTCCACCGCATCGAGCTCGGCTTCGAGGATGTCGAACCGCTCCTCCCTTTGCATGAGGTCAGCAAGCCACGTCGGAAGCGCCGGGTCAATACCGCATGCCGATTTTACTGCGGCGGGGAATTTCGCCGGATGGGCGGTCGCGAGCGTCACCATGGGCGCGCCCGGCTTCTCGTGCTTGGCGGCGACGAAGACGCCGATGGCCGAATGCGGATCGAGCAGATAGCCGGTGTCGGCAAGGGTCTGCTTGATGGTTTTCGCGACGTCCTTTTCCGAGGCGCGGCCGGCGCGGAACTCCTTGCGGATCGCCTTCAGCGCGCTGTCGGCGATATCGAAGGCGTTCGACTGCTTGAGGCTCGCCATGGCGCGGCGCACGGCACCGGCATCGCGGCCATGGGCCTCGAACAGCAGGCGTTCGAAGTTGGAGGAGATCTGGATGTCCATCGACGGCGAGGTCGTCGCCTTGACGTCCTTCATCTCGTAGCGGCCGGTCTTGAGCGTGCGGGAGAGAATGTCGTTCTCGTTGGTGGCGATCACCAGCTTGTCGATCGGCAGGCCCATGCGCTTTGCGGCGTAACCGGCGAAGATGTCGCCGAAATTGCCGGTCGGCACGGTGAAGGAGATCTTCCGGTCCGGCCCGCCGAGCGCGACGGCGGTCGTGAAGTAATAGACGATCTGGGCCATGATGCGCGCCCAGTTGATCGAGTTGACGCCCGAAAGCTTCACCCCGTCACGGAACTTCGTGTCGTTGAACATCGCTTTGACGAGGTTCTGGCAGTCGTCGAAATTGCCCTTGATGGCGAGGGCATGCACGTTCTTTTCCGTCGAGGTGGTCATCTGGCGCTGCTGCACCGGCGAGACCTTGCCTTCCGGGAAGAGGATGAAGATGTCGGTGCGTTCACGCCCGGCAAAGGCGTCGATGGCCGCGCCCCCGGTATCGCCCGACGTGGCGCCGACGATGGTGGCGCGCTCGCCGCGCGCGGCCAGCGCATGGTCCATCAGGCGGGCGAGAAGCTGCATCGCCACGTCCTTGAAGGCGAGCGTCGTGCCGTGGAAGAGCTCCATGACGAAGGCGTTCGGCCCGGTCTGCACGAGCGGCGCGATGGCCGGATGGCGGAAGGTGGCATAGGCCTCGTCGATCATCGCCCGGAACTTGTCGGCGGGAATGTCGCCCTCGACGAAGGGCAGCAGAACCGTGAAGGCGATCTCCTGGTAGGATTTGCCGCGCAGGGCGCGGATGTCCTTCTTGGAGAAGGTCGGCCATTCGCGCGGCACATAGAGGCCGCCGTCCCGGGCAAGGCCCGCCAGAAGCGCGTCGGAGAAACCGAGGGAAGGGGCTTCGCCCCGCGTCGAAACATAGTCCACGTTCACACGTCCTTGGATTTGTTGGGCCTGTATTTGTTGGGCCCGGATTTATTGGGCCTGGATCCGGGGTGGGGAACCGTTCGCCGGTCGCTCGGTCGCTTTCCTGCCATCGTGCTTCCGACCCTACCCGAAAGGCCACGCATGCCGCAGGTCTTTTTGCGGCGGATCGTGGCAATGCCGTTGCGTCCTGCCCGCCCGGTGCCGGGCAGGCCTCTCCGAAATTCTGCGGGCGGTTTCATTCGACAATCGATTTTTCGCCGCGCCGCTGCTATAGACCATCGCCTAGGGTCGTGAAAAGGCCCGTAAAACGAGTTCCGAAAGGCTTGCACGCCGGAGGCGGGGCCTGATCGCAGGGGTAGAACGTAACGTGTTTGGAATGACCATCCGCCGCTTTCTCGGCATCTCCCTTCTCGCCGTCGTCGCCGGCTGCAGCCAGACCGACAAGCCCGCCGATCTCGGCGTGACGAGCGATCCGTCCGGCGTCGAGACGGCGCATCAGCAGAAGACCCAGGTCGCCGTGGTGCAGGGGTCGTGCCCGCAGGTCTTCCTGCGCGAAAGCACGGCCGTTCTGAAGCGCTACGGCAAGGGCGCCAAGGACGATCCGCAGAGCCTCGCCTATCAGGTGACGCTCGCCGACACGACGCGCCAGTGCGTGCTGAACGAAAGCCAGCTCGTCATGACGGTCATGGTTCAGGGCCGCCTCGTGGTCGGCCCGGCCGGCGCCGGCGGCACGGTCAACGTGCCGATCCGCGTCGCGGTGCTCGACGGCAGCACGCCGCTCTATTCGGAGCTGGAGCAGTTCCCGGTGACGATCCCGGCCGATGGCACCGGCACCCAGTTCGTCTACACGAGAAGCAACATCACGGTGCCCGGCGGCTCGGGCGGCTTCATCAAGGTCTATGTCGGCTTCGAGGACGGGCCGGTGAAGAAGAAGAAAAAATAACGGGCCGATCAGCCCAGAACACAAAGGCCGCGGAAGAGATCTCCGCGGCCTTTGTGTTTTCCGGAAGGAAAAAAGGTCAGATGGCTTCCTGCCACTCCGCCAGGGCGGCGATGGTGCCGGGCAGTTCGCTCATGCGCGAGATGACGGTCTCCGCGCCCGCTTCCGTCAGGCGGTCGGCGTGCGAGGGATAGGTGTGCGAAGCGCCGGTAAAGCCGACGACGCGCATGCCGGCGGCGCGGGCGCCGGCGATGCCATGCACGGAATCCTCGATGACCAGCGTGCGGGCCGGGTCTGCGCCGAACTGCTTGGCGCCGTGCAGGAAGATGTCCGGCTTCGGCTTGACGCGGTCCGCGCCGAGGTCCTTGGCGGAATAGACATAGGGACCGAAGACCTCGCGCAGGCCGACCTTGGTCAGCATCATGTCGAGACGGTGCGCGGCGGAATTCGAGCAGATGCAATAGGGCTTGCGGATGCGCGAGAGCATGGCCTTCACGCCGTCGATCACCTTCACCTCCTGGGCAAGGCGCGCGTCGAGCAGCTTTTCCGACTTGTCGAGCAGGGTGGCGGAGAGCGGAATGGCGGCCTCGCGCTCGACCGCGAGGAGGATGTTGTGCCAGGTCATGCCGGCAAAACGCTCGCCCATTTCTTCCACGCTGATCGGATAGCCGGCATCCGTCAGCAGCGCCGATTCCACTTCCGCCGCGATGATTTCCGAATCGACCAGAACGCCGTCGCAGTCGAAGATGATGAGATCGAAACCGTTCATGAACGCCTGTCTTTCCTAGGGGCCGGTTCACGGACGCGACCGGCAAGGCCGTGGGTCCGGAACTGCGGGAGAGGGAGGGCGCATACGCGCCCGTAAAGCCGCCGGTTCCCTACACGAAAGGGGCCCGCGGGACAATTGCGGATTCGGGAGAAGAGCTATGCGGCGGCGGTTTTCGGGCGGGAAACGGCCGGCGTCCTCTTACGGAAACAGCGCCATGAACGTTCGCTCGCCTTCTCCGGTGAAGCGGATGGCGCGGCTGTCCTTCTCGCGCTTCGCCCAGCCGTTGGCGATGAAGCGGGCGAGCAGGGCCTCGCCGAGCGAGCCGGCAAGGTGCGAGCGGCGCTCGCTCCAGTCGAGGCAGGTGCGGCAGAGCGGCCGGCGCTGGGCCTTGAGGGCCGGCACGTCGATGCCGAGGGCGGCAATGCGCGTTTCGCCTGAGGGCGTCAGCGCGGCCTCCTCGCCATCCAGCGTCACGTCGCCGTCGGCGACCAGCCGGTCGAGGAGACGCACGCCATAGTCGCCGGCCAGGTGGTTGTAGCAGACGCGCGCCTTGCGCAGCGCCGGATCCTTCGGGCCGGGGCGGGTGCGCAGCAGGCCGCGGTTTGCCGCAAAGCCCATGATCCCCTCCAGCAGCAGCCCCACCTCGTCGTCGGCGAGCCCGAAATAGCGGTGCCGGCCCTGCTTGCGCTGGGCAATCAGGCCGCCGGCCTCGAGCTTGGCGAGATGGGCGCTCGCCGTCTGCAGCGTCACGCCCGCCGCGCCGGCAAGCTCGGTCGCCGTCAGCGCCTGCCCGCCCATCAGCGCGGTCAGCATGTTGGCGCGGGCGGGATCGCCGATCAGCGCGCCGATCTGGGAAATGTCCGGTCCTTCTTTCATACTTCGATGATAGCCGAAGCATTCGCGTCCGGCAATGTGGGAAAAGCGGTGCAGAGACAGGACGACAGACAAGGAGAAAACGATGATCACCTGCTTCATCCGCTACGAGATCGACCCTTTCAGGAAGGACGCCTTTGCGACCTATGCCCGCAACTGGGGGCAGGTCATCCCGCGCTGCGGCGCCGATCTCATCGGCTATTTCGGCCCGCACGAGGGCTCCGCGACGACGGCCTACGGCGTCTACAACATCGAGAGCCTTGCCGCCTATGAGGCCTACCGCGCCCGGCTCGCCGCCGATCCGCTCGGCCGGGAGAACTATGACTTCTCGCGCCGGGAACGCTTCATCCTGAGGGAGGATCGCATCTTTCTGAAGAACGTCTCGCTGCCCCATGCGCCGGCGGTGACGCCATGATCGCGGTGATCTTCGAGGTGGTGCCGGCCCCCGGCCGCATGGACCTCTATCTCGACACGGCGCGCGATCTCGGCCCGCTGCTGTCGGGCATCGACGGCTTCCTGTCCATCGAGCGTTTCCGCAGCCTGACGGATCCGACCCGCCTGCTGTCGCTCTCCTTCTGGCGCGACGAGGCGGCGGTGAAGGCCTGGCGAACCACCGAGGAACACCGCGCCGCCCAGTCCCTCGGCCGCAACGGCGTCTTCGACGCCTACCGGCTGCGCATCGCCAGCGTTATCAGGGACTATGGCCTCAACGACCGCGATGAGGCGCCGCAGGACAGCCGCACCTTCCACGCCGCATGAAATGGGACGGCCCGCGCGAGCGGGCCGTTGCCGTTGCTACTGCACCGTCACTTCCGCGCGCTCGCCGGCCTTCACGGTGGCGGTCGCTTCCTTGGGCGCGGTGTCGCCCTCGTATTTGACGGCGACGACATAGTCGCCCGGCGGCAGCGTATCCTGCCATTCGGTGGCGTAAGCGTAGGACAGCGATTTCCGGTTGCCCTGGATGTCCTTCGCGGCGCTGAGGATCTCGATGAAGTTCGCGCCCGGCGCGGTGATCGCCAGCACGCCGGCATTGAGGTTGACGGTGATCTCCGTCGTCTCGCCCGCCTTGATGGAGAAGGGCATTTCCGCCGTCGTCGAGCCGAGCTTTGCCGTCATCACATGGTCGCCCGGCGGCACGTCGAGCTTCGTGCCGGTGCCGTAGCTATAGGTGATGCTCTTGCGCGTCCCGTCGATGTTCTTCTTGGCCTCGACCACCTCGAAGAACACGTCGCCCGAATCGACCGCCGGCCCGCCTTCGGCATAGATCGCCTTGTTGAGCACGGTGCCCGAGCCGATGACGAGGTCGCGCTCAACCGTCTCGCCGGCCTTGATGGTCACGGTCTCTTCGACGCTGGCAGGGCCGATCTTGCCCTTCAGCGTTACGTCGCCGGCCGAGGCATAGAATTTCGCCGTGCCGTAATAGGTCGTCGAATAGTCGCCGAAGGCGATCTCGATGGCCGCATTGGCGTCGCCTTCCGCATCCTGAGGCGTGCGCTTCGGCGTGATCGTCAGAAGGCCGGCATCGAAGTTGACGAAGGGCTTCGCCACCGCGCCGTCCTTCACTTCGAAGGGAACCTCACGCTTGATCGCGCTTTGCAGCGTCGCGACGGCGACATATTTGCCCGGCGGATAGGTGCCGGAGAAGGCGCCCTTGTACTGGGTTTCGACGGTGTCGCCGGCCGGCGCGCCATTGGCGTCCGCCTTGTAGACCTGCCAGAAGATGTTGTCGTTGTCGCCGAGCGAGGGACCGCCTTCCGCAAGCACGCTGTCGAATTCCGCGTTGAAGGCGGCGACGGGTTCCGGTTCCGGCTCGGCCTCCGCCACCTCCTGCGCCGGTTTCGACATCGGCGCTTCCGCCACCGTCTCCGTCAGCGCCGCGACGAGCTGGGCCGCGTCGGAGGCCTGGAAATATTTGCCGCCGGTGTTTTCGGCAAGGCAGGCGACCTGCTTGCCTTCCTCCGCCGTCAGGCCGAAGCCGACGACATGGGTGGTGAAGTCGACGCCCTTCTTTTCCAGCGCCGAGGCCAGCGCGCAAGGGTCGGCCTCGCAGGTCTCCAGCCCGTCGGTGACCAGCACGACCGTCGCCTTGTCCTCGGTATATTTGAGGATGTCGGCCGCCTGTTCCACCGATTGCGTCAGCGGCGTCTTGCCCTTCGGGTTGAGCCCGTTGACGAAGGCGGTGATGGCGTTTTCCGTGCCGGCGCCCGGCGGCACCGCAAGCTCGATATCGCTGCACGAGCCCTTCTCGCGATGACCGTAGACCATCAGGCCAAGCTCGGTGCCGGCGGGCACCGATTGCAGCACCGTGCCCAGCGTCTCGCGGGCGATGTCGATCTTCGCCTTGCCGTCGATCTGGCCCCACATGGAGCCGGAGGCGTCGAGCACGATCATCGTCTTGTCGGCGGCAACGGTCTGCGTGGCGGCGAAAAGGCTGGCCACAAGCATCAGGGCGGCGGGAAATCGCACGGTCTTCCTCCTCGTCAGGGCCGCCTCGACCGGTCGTGAACGGCGCGTTTCCAAGGGAACGGGCGGGGGGCGGCATCTATTCTCGGCGTGCGGCAACGGGACGGTTTTTGCTTTTTCTCCAAAGCCTTCAGCCTTTGGTAACCATCTTCGGTAACCATAAGCACCATCACGTTCCGTTCCGAGTAAGCGTATCAGCGAGTATCAAATGCCATCTGTTCTTTCGCTTGCAGACGTCTCCCGCTCGCCCCGCAAGAGCGGCTGGCTCGACACCATCATCAAGGGTGACTGCGTCGCCGCGCTCGAAGCGCTGCCGGACCAGTCCGTCGACGTCATCTTCGCCGACCCGCCGTACAATCTCCAGCTCGGCGGCGCGCTGCACCGCCCCGACCAGAGCCTTGTCGACGCCTGCGATGACGAATGGGACCAGTTCGCCTCGTTCGAGGCCTACGACGCCTTCACCCGCGCCTGGCTGCTCGCTTGCCGCCGCGTGCTGAAGCCCTCCGGCACCATCTGGGTCATCGGCTCCTACCACAACATCTTCCGCGTCGGCGCGACGTTGCAGGATCTCAATTTCTGGATCCTCAACGACATCGTCTGGCGCAAGGCCAACCCGATGCCGAACTTCAAGGGCCGCCGCTTCCAGAACGCGCACGAGACGATGATCTGGGCGACCCGCGACCCCAAGGCCAAGGGTTACACCTTCAACTACGACGCCATGAAGGCGGCCAATGACGACGTGCAGATGCGCTCGGACTGGCTGTTCCCGATCTGCAACGGCGGCGAGCGGCTGAAGGACGCGGACGGCAAGAAGGTGCATCCGACGCAGAAGCCGGAAGCCCTGCTCGCCCGCATCCTCATGGCCTCTTCCAAGCCCGGCGACGTGGTGCTCGATCCGTTCTTCGGCTCCGGCACGACCGGCGCGGTGGCCAAGCGTCTCGGCCGCCACTTCGTCGGCATCGAGCGCGAGCAGGCCTATATCGACGCGGCCCGCGAACGCATCGATGCGGTCGAACCGCTCGGCAGCGGCACCCTTTCCGTCATGAGCGGCAAGAAGGCTGAACCGCGCGTCGCCTTCAACACGCTGATCGAAAGCGGCCTCATCGCGCCCGGCACGGTGCTGACCGACGCGCGCCGCCGCCACAGCGCCATCGTGCGGGCCGACGGCACGCTCGCCTCGGGCAACGATGCCGGCTCCATCCATCGCCTCGGCGCGAAGGTGCAGGGGCTGGATGCCTGCAACGGCTGGACCTTCTGGCACTATGCCGATGGCGCCGAGCTGAAGCCGATCGATGCCCTGCGCGCCGTCATCCGCTCGGAAATGGCCGGCCTCGAATAGGCCTGCCGCCCCGCTTCATACCGTTTCTCCAGCTGCGGCCTCCGGTGTTCCCTGCACCGGGGGCTGTGGCTTTTCGGGGATGCGGCGCGCGCAAATTTCCCGGATTAGATTCAGGTGATCTTAACCATCAGGCGCTTAGTCTCATGGTGCAAGTATATCGGGCCAAGCAGCGGAAATCGTTGCGGAAAGCTACGGCCGATCAACCGGCCCTGCAGGCCGGATGTCGCTTTTCCGGTTTTTGTACCTTCAGTCCCGGAAATGCGAAAACGCCCGGAGCTCACAAGGCTCCGGGCGTTTCGGTTTCCAGGTCCCGGACCTCCACGAGCACGATGCGGCCCGCCGCATCGAAGGTCACGGTCTCCTCTCCCGCGCGGCGGGAGACCGCACCGTTATGCCGGCTGGTCGCAACGAGGCTCCAGAGCGAACGGGCGGCATGGGGCGAGACCCGCTCGATGAGCGAATCCTCCGCCCGCTGGTCGGGAAATTCCGCGAAGTAGCGGCGGAAGGCGGCAAGGATCGCCGCGCGTCCCGCGATGGAGCCGCCGGTGCCGGCCGAACGATAGACGGCCTCCTCGGCGAAGAAGCCCGCGATGGCGTCGAAGTCCAGCGCGGCAATGGCGGCGTGGTAGTCGCGCACCGCCTCGGCCGGGTCGAAACCCATGGGATCAGAGCGGGATGCCATGGGCCGCAAGGTCGCTCTTCAGCTTTTCCGGATCGGTGAACAGCACGGCGTTCCAGCCGGCCTGCCGCGCCCCGTCCACATTGGCGGCCGAATCGTCGATGAACAGCGTATGGGCCGGCGACAGGCCGAAATCGCGGGTGTGCATTTCATAGATCGCAAGGTCCGGCTTGATGAGGCCGACTTCGCCCGACACCGTCACGCCGCGCGGCATGTCGAGGAAGGGGAAGAGCTTGCGCGCTTCCTTGAACGTATCGGCCGCGAAATTGGTCAGCATGGTCACGTCGCGCCCTTCCTGGATCAGCGCTTCCATGATCGCGACGCTCTCGACATAGGCATGCGAGACCATCTCGTGCCAGTATTTGCGGAAGGCGCGGATATGTTCGATGCGGTTGGGATGCGCCTCGATCAGCAGCGCCTCGGCGTCTTCCCACTTGCGGCCGCGATCCTGCTCCAGGTTCCAGTCGTGAGTGCAGACATTGGCGAAGAACCAGTTGCGCTCGGCATCGTCGGGGATGAGCCGCGAGAAGGGGATATGCGGATCGTAGTGGATCAGCACCTTGCCGATGTCGAAGACGATGTGTCGGATGTCGATGCTGCTCATGCTTTCCTCGCCGGTTGAAATGCGTCGGGTATGGCCTGTTTTATTGCCTTCTTCATGACGGTCGGCAACGCCTCGCCGTCGAGCGTCGCCTTCGGCTGCCACCAGCCGTCGCCCGGAACGGCCGAGCCCGTCACCTTGGAACGGTAGACGGTGAGGCGCAACTCGAAATGGGTGAAGACATGGGTGACGGTGCCGCTTGCCTGCCAGTCGGCCGCAAAGGGCGCGGCGGCGGGGCTCGTCTCGCCGTCGATGCGGGCGGTCCAGGCGCTGCCCGGCACCTCCGTCATGCCGCCGAGAAGGCCGCTGTCGCCCCGCTTGCGCAGGAAGATGGCGCCGGTCTCGTCTTCCGCCACGAAGGCGGCGCCGAGCCGCACCGGCTTTTCCTTCTTCGCGGCCTTGCGCGGATAGGACTCCGGGTCGGCGCGGCCGAGCACGCGGCAATCCGCATCGAAGGGACAGAGCGCGCAGGCCGGCCGGCGCGGCGTGCAGATCGTCGCGCCGAGATCCATCATCGCCTGGGCGAAGTCGCCCGGCCGGTCCATGGGCGTCATCGCCGCGACGAGCGCGCGCATTTCGGGCTTGGCCGCGGGAAGGGGCGTCTCGATGGCATGAAGGCGCGAGATGACGCGCTCGACATTGCCGTCCAGCACCGCGCTGCGGCGGTTGAAGGCGATGGCGGCGATGGCCGCGGCGGTATAGTCGCCGATGCCGGGCAGGGCCTTCAGGCCTTCCTCCGTATCGGGAAACACGCCGCCATACTCGAACGCGACGGCTTCGGCGCATTTCTTGAGGTTGCGGGCGCGGGCATAGTAGCCGAGGCCCGCCCAGGACTTCATCACGTCCTCGTTGTCCGCTTTCGCAAGATCCGTGACGGTCGGCCAGCGGGCGGTGAAGAGCGCGAAATAGGCCTTCACGGCCTGCACCGTCGTCTGTTGCAGCATCACCTCGGACAGCCAGATGCGGTAGGGATCGGGCGTTTCGCCCCGCGCCGCCATGGGCGGGCTCACCCGCCAGGGCAGGTCGCGATGGTGCCGGTCGTACCAGGCAAGCAGCAGGTCGGCGGGCGACAGGGTCCGGTGGGCTTGGGTCATGATCTGCCTGACGGGACCTTCTTCGGCGGCGCTGTTGCGGGCGCAAAACGGCTGCACATTTTTGCTGGAATTGCTCTATAACTGGCGGAGTGATCCGCGATCTTCAAGGTGCTTCGCGGGTGAAGCAGGAATATTTTCCCGTAAGGGGTAAATCGTGAACAACAAGGCGTCAAGACGCGGCATCGTCCAGATCAGCGAAGTGGCCAACGGCCTCATCGATCCCGTTCTGGCCAAGCGCGCCGGCATCAACACGATGCTGCTCGGCTCCTGGGACGAGATCGCCGGGGTGCAGTTTGCCGAATGCACGCGGCCCGAGCGTATTTCCTGGCCGCGCCGCGCCTCCGAAATGGCGGGTGAGGGCGGCGGTCACCAGCCGGGCGTGCTGACCATCGCCTGCGAGGGCGCCCGCGCGCTCTTCCTCAGCCACCAGCAGGGCGAGATCATCCAGCGCATCAACGGCTTCTTCGGCTTTCCCGCCATCAACCAGGTGCGGATCGTGCAGAAGCCGGTGGCCGTCCAGCCGCGCCGCCGCCCGAAGCCCCGCCCGCTGACGGGCGAGGCCGCGCGCCATCTCGACCATCTCGTCGAGGGCATCGAGGGCGACGCGCTGAAGGCGGCGCTGAAACGGCTCGGCACGGCCGTGCTCGGAAAGCGCCGCTAGCGCAAGCGCGGTGAACGCCGCCCACCGGAATTGCTTTCCTGTCTCCTGTTTTTCCGCATGGTCCGGCGCCGGAGCGAAGCCGCTTCGCGTGGGAATGCCCGGAACATCGAACGGTCACAATTCTTTGAAGTTACTTGCCTTCACACCGCTTGTTCCCGCCCCAAAGCAGGTATAACGGGGATGCCGAGAGCAATTGCGGAAAGATGTAAGTCGTTCCCGCCCGCCATTGCGCCAGAGATTTGAATTCCTATCCCTTCCCACAGGAGAGACCATGTCCCTTTCCGAAATGAGCCTGATGAAGCGCCTCCTGACCGGCGCGGCCGTTGCGGCGCTCGCCGTGACGCTGGCCGCCTGCTCCGACGAGAAGAAGGAGGAGACCGCCAAGGCTCCCGAAACCACCCAGACGACGACCGAAGGCGCAAGCTCGACGCCGGCCACCTCGACGGCGACGACCACCGAGACCGCCACGACGACCACGCCGGCAACCGAAACCGCCCAAAAGCCGGCGGCAGAAGTTCCCGCCGCCGAGGGCGACGTGGACATGGCCGAAGTGCTGAAGCCCGGCGCGCTGCCGGACATGGCGCTCGGCGAGGCAAACGCCCCCGTCACCATCGTCGAATACATGTCGACGACCTGCCCGCACTGCGCGGCCTTCCACAACAACACCTTCGACGCCATCAAGACGAAGTATGTCGACAGCGGCAAGGTTCGCTTCATCGTGCGCGAATTCCCGTTCGACCCGCGCGCTGCCGCCGCCTTCATGCTGGCGCGCTGCAACCCGCAGGACACGACGAAGCTCACCGAAGCCGCGCAGTATTTCCCGATGATCTCCATGCTGATGAAGCAGCAGGAAGTCTGGGCCGCCGCGCAGGACGGCCGCGAAGCGCTGATGCAGATGTCCAAGCTCGCCGGTTTTACACAGGAGAGCTTCCAGGCCTGCTTGACGAACCAGAAGCTTCTGGATGATGTGAACGCGGTCCGCGAACGCGGCGCCAAGGAATTCGGCGTTGCCGCAACGCCGACCTTCCTCATCAACGGCAAGCGCTATTCGGGAGACATGTCGGTTGACACCATGTCGGCCCTCATCGACAGCATGCTCTGATCCTTCGACCGGATTTTCGGCGGGCGACGGCGGAAGCCGTGCGCCCGCTTTTTATTGCGCGGCGGCGCTGACCGCCTGCCATGCGATCTCTTCCCCTGAGGGGAAGAGGGCCGGCGGGCGAGAGGAGGGCGGTTCCATTCGCCCCGTGCGCGCGGCATGAGGTTCACCAAGCTCCGCCTCCTCGGCTTCAAGTCCTTCGTCGAGCCCACCGAATTCGTCATCGAGCGGGGCCTGACCGGCGTCGTCGGGCCGAACGGCTGCGGCAAGTCGAACCTCGTCGAGGCGTTGCGCTGGGTGATGGGGGAAAACTCCTACAAGAACATGCGCGCGTCCGGCATGGACGACGTCATCTTCTCCGGCTCGGGCAACCGCCCGGCGCGCAACACCGCCGAGGTCGGCCTTTATCTCGACAATTCCGACCGCACCGCGCCCGCCGCCTTCAACGGCGAGGACGAGATCCAGGTGACGCGCCGCATCGAGCGCGAGAACGGTTCGGTCTACCGCATCAACGGCAAGGAGGCGCGCGCCAAGGACGTGCAGCTTCTCTTCGCCGACGCCTCCACCGGCGCCCGCTCGCCCTCCATGGTGGGGCAGGGCCGCATCGGCGAACTCATCCAGGCAAAGCCGCAGGCCCGCCGCCAGCTTCTCGAAGAGGCGGCCGGCATTTCGGGCCTGCATTCCCGCCGCCACGAGGCGGAGCTGCGCCTGCGCGCCGCCGAGACCAACCTCGAACGGCTCGACGACGTCACCTCGCAGCTCGAAAGCCAGATCGAGAGCCTGAAGCGCCAGTCGCGCCAGGCGAACCGCTTCAAGGCGCTGTCAGCCGATATCCGCCGCCACGAGGCGATGCTGCTGCATATCCGCTGGGTTCAGGCCAAGGAGCAGGAAGGCGAGGCGGAGAGCCAGCTCAACCAGGCGACCTCGCTCGTCGCCGAGCGCGCGAACGCCCAGATGCAGGCCGCCAAGGACCAGGCCGTCGCCAGCCTCAAGCTGCCGGAACTGCGCGAGAACGAGGCAAAGCTTGCCGCCGTGCTGCAGCGCCTGCAGATCGCCCGCGCGCAGCTCGAGGAAGATTCCGCCCGGCTGCTGCGCCGCCGCGACGAGCTTTCCCGCCGTCTCGCCCAGCTTGCCGAGGATATCGTGCGCGAGGAGCGCATGGTGGCCGACAATGCCGCGGTGCTGGAACGCCTGACGGGCGAGGAGGAGGAGATCGGCGACATCCTCGCCGAGGCCGACGAACGCGCCGAAGCCGCCCGCGAGACCATGGACGCGGCCGCCGCGAAACTTGCCGAAAGCGAAGCCGCCCTTGCCGGCGTCACCGCCGAGCGCGCCGAGGCGCAGGCCGTGCGCAACCAGCTTGAAAAGGCGATCCGCGACCTTGCCGAACGCCATCTCCGGCTCGGCCAGCAGCTCGACGCGCAGGCGCGCGAGCTGGACGAGATGGACGCGCGTATTGCAGCGCTGCCCGATCCGGAAGAACGCCGCGCCGCCGTGCAGGCGGCCGAGGAGGCGCTGGAAGCGGCCGGCGACATGCTCGTCGCCGTGGAAGAAGCGCTGGAAGACGCCCGCTTTGCCGAAACGACCCTGCGCGGCCCCGTCGATACGGCTCGCGCCCACCTTGCCGGCATCGAGACGGAAGCCCGCACCATCCGGCGCATGCTGGAGGCCGGCGCCGCCGGTGGCTCCTTCGCGCCTGTTGTCGAGGATGTGCATGTCGACCGCGGCTACGAGACTGCGCTTGGCGCAGCCCTTGGCGACGATCTCGATTCGCCCGCCGACAGCGACGCGCCCGTGCACTGGCGGCAGGCCGGCGACGCATCCGCCGATCCCGCCCTGCCGGATGGCGTTCCCGCGCTGATCGCCCATGTCCGTGCGCCGAAGGTCCTGCACCGCCGTCTTGCCCAGATCGGCATTGCCGGCGATGTCGGCGAAGCGCTGGCCCTGTTGCCGCGGTTGAAGCCCGGCCAGCGGCTCGTCACCCGCGAGGGTGCGGTCTTCCGCTGGGACGGTCATGTCACCGGCTCGGATGCGCCGAGCGCCGCCGCCCTTCGCCTCGAACAGAAGAACCGTCTTTCCGAGCTTGAGACCGAGGCGGAAGACGCCCGCGCGAAACTGTCTGCCGCAGAAGCCGATCTGGCCCGCGCCGCCGAAACCATCCGCGCCGAAAGCCAGCGCCAGCAGGCCGCCCGCGAGGCGCAGCGCGCCGCCAGCCGCACGCTGGCCGAGGCCCGGGAGGCGCTGGAAGCGGCCGAGCGCGCCTCCGGCGATCTCATCCGCCGCCGCGCCGTGCTGTCGGAAACGCGCGCGCAGATCGAGGTGCAGGTGGAGGAGGCGGCCGTCTCGCTGGAAGATGCCCGCGCCGCGCTGGAAGACGCGCCTGACCTTGCCGACCTTGAGCTGCGCCTGCGCACCCACACCATGGATGTCGCGACCGACCGGGCGATGCTTGCCGAGGCCCGCGCCGCCCATGACGGCCTTGCCCGCGAAATGGCCGACCGCCGCCGCCGGCTGATGGCCATTGCCGCCGAGCGCGAGACCTGGAAGACCCGCGCCGCCAGTGCCGAGACCCACATCGCGACGCTGCGCGAGCGCGAGGGCGAAGCGCGCGAGGAAATGGAGGAGCTTGCCGAGGCCCCCGACGAGATCGAGGAAAAGCGCCGCGAACTCCTGACCGGCCTTACCAATGCGGAAGCTGCCCGCCGCGAGGCCGCCGATGCCCTGCAGGAGGCGGAGAACCGCCAGCGCGAGGCCGACCGCCTCGCCGCCACGGCCCTGTCGCAGCTTGCCGAATCCCGCGAGACGCGCGGGCGTGCCGAGGAACGCCTCGTCTCCGCCCGCGAGCGCCGTATCGAGGGCGAGACGCGCATCCGCGAGGCGCTGTCCTGCGCCCCGCACGAGGCCCTGCGCCTCACCGGCCACCCGGCCGATGCGCCGCTGCCCGATCCGCGCGAGCGTGAACGCGACCTCGACCGCCTGCGTATCGAGCGCGAACGGCTCGGCGCGGTGAACCTGCGCGCCGAGGAGGAGCAGAAGGAACTGACGGATAAACTCGACGCCATCGTCACCGAGCGCGAGGATATCATCGAGGCGATCCGCAAGCTGCGCTCGGCCATCCAGAGCCTCAACCGCGAGGGCCGCGAGCGGCTGCTGGCCGCCTTCGACGTCGTCAACGTGCAGTTCCAGCGCCTCTTCACCCACCTCTTCGGCGGCGGCACGGCGGAACTGCAGCTGATCGAGAGCGACGACCCGCTCGATGCGGGCCTCGAAATCCTCGCCCAGCCGCCGGGCAAGAAGAACAGCACCATCCACCTGCTCTCGGGCGGCGAGAAGGCGCTCACCGCCATTGCCCTGGTGTTTGCCATCTTCATGCTGAACCCGGCGCCCTTCTGTCTGCTGGACGAGGTGGACGCGCCGCTGGACGACGCCAACACCGAGCGCTACTGCAACCTGATGGACGAAATGGCGGCCTCCACCGAGACCCGCTTCGTCATCATCACCCACAACCCCATCACCATGGCGCGCATGAACCGCCTCTTCGGCGTCACCATGGCCGAACAGGGCGTTTCGCAGCTGGTGTCGGTGGACTTGCAGACCGCCGAGCAGCTGCGCGAAGCCGTCTAGGGACGGCGCCCCTGCCATGTTGCCCCTGACTTCTTTGGCGACTGGAAACTCAAAATACAACTTGTAATTTTGAGCTGCTGGCATACCTTTTTCGGGACGTTTCGATCGGCGACTTTGGGGAGAGTGTCATGGCGGACGATGTCGTTGCTGGTGCCGATCCACGGGACGAAGACCAGGGCGCAGGGGTTTCGAACACGCCCCGGGACGCCGGCCGCAAGGTTCAGCCGCAGAATTTCAACACTGTCTTCCTGGAAGAGCGCCGGGAGGTTGCCGGGGCCTCCGCGCTGGAGACGACGGCGATCCGGCGAAAGGCCGAACCGATCGAGACGGGCCTTGCGCTTTCGGGCGGCGGCATCCGCTCGGCGGCCTTCAGCCTTGGCGTGCTGCAGGCCCTCAAGGTGCGCAAGGTGTTCGACAGGATCGACTTTCTCTCGACCGTATCGGGCGGCGGCTATACCGGCGCGGCGCTGGTCGCGGGCATCAAGCGCGGAAACGGCGACTTCCCCTTCGGCATGGACGACAGCACGGACCGCCTCGGCATGGGGGCGAACGAGATCGGCGACAACGGCGATGTGCGCGCGCTGCGCGACAAGAGCCGCTACCTGATGCCGACAGGCAAGTTCGATCTCATCGTCTCGCTCGGGATCATCCTGCGGGGGCTTGCGGTCAACGCCGTCATGGTGGCCGCCGCGATCTTCCTTGCCGCCGCCGTCACGCTGTTCTTCAACCCGACCAAGGCGTCGCTTCAGGTGTCCTGGATCAATGCCCTCCTCGAGCGAACGCCGTTCAAGGGCATGCTCGATCTTGGACCCTCGCTGGTGCTGACGAAGCTGCTCGCCATCGTGCTTCTGCTCTGGCTCATCGGGTGGGCGCTGGTGCGGTCGGCCGCGCGCAGCGAAAGCGACCAATCGGACCCGGGATCCAAAGGGGCGAGGCGGACGGGGATTTTCCTGCTGGTGATCCTTGCGGTCTTCCTGTGCGAGGTGCAGGTGCCCATCGTCGACCGGCTGGTGGCTTGGCGGGAAGGCGGCGGCATCTTCAAGGGATGGTTCTCGTTCCAGACCTCGGTGTTCACGCTCGTCACCGGCAATGTCATGCTCGCCTTCTTCTGGCGCAAGCTCGTCGGCTACATCCAGGCGGCCGACAAGAACGGTCCGTGGCGCGCCCGCTTCGACAAGCTCGTCAGCGGCCTCGCGCTCGTGCTTCTCGCCGCCGCGCTGCCGCTGCTGATCTATGTGCTCTATCTCTGGGTGACCGTGCTCGCGCTCGCCAGGAACGGCTGCGATATTCCCGCCGTCTTCGTCGCCGTGCAGGATTGCCTCGGCGCCGTCTGGTTCCTGCTGCCGCCGCTGTGGATCATGCTGGCCATCGCCCATTGGTCGGCGAAGGTCGGGCCTGTCGGCGAGACGCTGCTGAATGGAGCCTGGTGGAAGGGCGGCGGTTGGCGGCAGGAGGACAGCCGTTCGACCGTCGCGGCTTCTCTCTTCCTGCTGATCCTTGCCGTGCATCTTGCCGGATGGCTCGCGCTCCACACCGGCACCGCAGACCTCGGCATCTACCGGATCGCCACGGACTATCTGGCGCTCTTCATGGTGCTGTTCCTTGTGGGCAGCCTCTTCACGGAAAACGCCAACTCGCTCCATCGCCTCTATCGCGACCGGCTGAACTTCGCCTTCAACCTTGGAAACGGCGAGAAGAGCTACCGCCTCACGGATCTCGCGACGGTGACGAAGGACGGCGTCGAGCAGCCGCTGCGCCCGCAGCTCATCATCAACGCCGCCGTCAACATCCAGCATTCCGAGCATAACAAGCGGGCGCGCGACGCGGACTTCTTCACCTTCACGCCGCGCCATGTCGGCTCCGAGGTCACGCAATACGTGTCGACGGAGGACTATCAGAAGGCGGAACCGTCGCTGGATCTTGCGACGGCCGTCGCGATCTCGGGCGCGGCCGTCTCCTCCGCCATGGGCCGGGCGGGCATCGCCCTCATCGCGCCGACGCTCGCCCTGCTCAACATCCGTCTTGCCTACTGGCTGCGCAATCCGAACCGCCTCGTGGTCGGCGGCGACCAGCGCAAGGTCTCGGCGGGGGACTGGCGGCTTCCCTATCTCTTCTTCGAGATGTTCAAGCTGCTCGACGAGAAATCGCCGAAGGTCTACGTCTCCGATGGCGGGCATATCGACAATCTCGGGCTCTACCAGCTTCTCAAGCGGCGCTGCGACGTGATCGTCGTTTCGGACGCCGAAGCCGACCCCGCCATGACCTTCGCCTCCTTCGTTGATGTCGAGCGCTTCGCCCGCATCGATCTCGGCATCCGCATGGAGGTGCCGGTCGCCACCATCCGCGAGGCCGTGCTGAAGCGGCAGGCGGAATTGAAGAAGGCCGATGTACTGTCCTACAGGGCCCCGGCCCATGCCCATGCGGTGATCGGCAAGATTTCCTATCCCGCGCTCTATGAGGACAAGCGACTGCTCAAGCCGGCGAAGGAGGGCGTGCTCCTCTATATCAAGGCGTCCATGACGGGCGACGAAAGCACCTATGTGCTCGACTACGAAAAACGTTATCCGCGTTTCCCGCATGAATCGACCGGCGACCAGTTCTTTTCCGAGGAGCAGTTCGAGGCCTATCGGGCGCTCGGCTTCCACGCGACGAGCCATGGCCTGAAGGACACGGTCGGCAAGCCGCAATATGACAGCCTGCGCAACAAGCTGCAGGACATGCTGGACGACGGCGCGAAGGAACAAAACTGACCCTGGTGCATTAAAGGCCGCCTGCCAGTTCCTGCAGGCAGCCAATGCAATCGGGGACCAAACGTGAACAGAAACGCACTTTACATGATCATCGGCGCCCTCATCGTCGTGGTGGCCGGGTTTTCCTATTACGCCTATCAGCAGGAAAAGCAGCCTGACGGCGTCGAGATCCGGCTGGACCAGCAGGGCCTGTCCATCCAGGAAAATTGAGCCGCGACGCTGCGGCAAGGCAGGAGGCCGTGTTTCCGCAAGGGAGCGCGGCTTTATCGTCTTGTCATAATATTGCATCGCCGTCGCAAAATTGACGCAGTGCAGCAAAAAACCTGTCGTGCCGCGTTTTCAAAGGGATGCAGTTCCTGTAGATTGCCCGGATACGTTTGGGGAGGCGTCGATGGAGAAGTGGGTTTACACCTTCGGGGGAGGCCGTGCCGAAGGAAGCGCGGGCGATCGCAATCTGCTCGGCGGCAAGGGCGCGAACCTTGCCGAAATGTGCAATCTCGGCCTGCCGGTGCCGCCCGGCATCACCATCGTCACCTCCGCCTGCAACCACTATTACGAGAATGGCCGGGTGCTTCCGGCCGGCCTGAAGGACGAGGTCCGCGCGGGCCTGCGCCAGATGGAGGCCATCACCGGCCGCATCTTCGGCGACATGAGCAAGCCACTGCTGCTTTCCGTGCGCTCCGGCGCGCGCGCCTCGATGCCCGGCATGATGGACACGGTGCTGAACCTCGGCCTCAACGACCGCACGGTCGAAGCGCTCGGCCACGATGCCGGCGATGCGCGCTTTGCCTGGGACAGCTACCGCCGCTTCATCCAGATGTATGGCGACGTCGTCATGGGCCTCGACCATGAGGTCTTCGAGGAGATCCTGGAAGACGAGAAGGGCCGGCTCGGCCATGAGCAGGACACCGAACTGTCGGCGGTCGAGTGGCAGCACGTCATCGCCCGCTACAAGGAAGTCATCCAGGAAGAGCTTGGCGAGGAATTCCCGCAGGATCCGGAAGTCCAGCTCTGGGGCGCCATCGGCGCCGTCTTCGCAAGCTGGATGAATGCCCGCGCCGTCACCTACCGCACGCTGCACAACATTCCCGCCGTCTGGGGCACCGCCGTCAACGTCCAGGCCATGGTCTTCGGCAATCTCGGCAATTCCTCGGCCACGGGCGTCGCCTTCACGCGCAACCCCTCGACGGGCGAGAACAAGCTTTACGGCGAGTTCCTCGTCAATGCGCAGGGCGAGGACGTCGTCGCCGGCATCCGCACGCCGCAGAACATCACCGAGGAGGCGCGCATCGGCTCGGGCTCCGACCGGCCGTCGCTGGAAAAGCTGATGCCGGAGGCCTTCGCCGAATTCCGCGGCATCTGCGACCGGCTGGAGCAGCACTACCGCGACATGCAGGACCTCGAATTCACCATCGAGCGCGGCACGCTCTGGATGCTGCAGACCCGATCGGGCAAGCGCACCGCCAAGGCCGCGCTGAAGATTGCCGTCGACATGGCGACGGAAGGCCTGATCAGCGAGGGCGAGGCCGTCGCGCGGATCGATCCCGCCTCGCTCGACCAGCTGCTGCACCCGACCATCGACCCGCGCGCGCGGCGCGACGTCATCGGCTCCGGCCTGCCGGCCTCGCCGGGCGCCGCGACGGGCGAGATCGTCTTCACGTCGGAAGAGGCCGTGAAGGCGGAGGAGGAGGGCCGCAAGGTCATTCTCGTGCGCATCGAGACGAGCCCGGAAGACATTCACGGCATGCACGCCGCCGAAGGCATCCTGACGACGCGCGGCGGCATGACCAGCCACGCGGCGGTCGTCGCGCGCGGCATGGGTACGCCTTGCGTTTCCGGCGCGGGCACGCTGCGCGTCGATCTGCGCAACGAATTGCTGGTCGCCCATGGCGTGACGCTGCGCAAGGGCGACGTCATCACTATCGACGGCTCTTCCGGCCAGGTGCTGAAGGGCGAAATCCCCATGCTCCAGCCCGAACTGTCGGGCGATTTCGGCCGCATCATGGAATGGGCGGACCGCACGCGCCGCATGAAGGTGCGCACCAATGCCGAGACGCCGGCGGATGCGCGCGCCGCGCGCTCCTTCGGCGCGGAAGGCATCGGCCTCTGCCGCACCGAGCACATGTTCTTCGAGGGCAGCCGCATCAATGTGATGCGCGAGATGATCCTGGCGGAAGACGAAGCCGGCCGGAAGGCGGCGCTCGCCAAGCTGCTGCCCATGCAGCGCTCCGACTTCGTCGAGCTTTTCGAGATCATGCACGGCCTGCCCGTGACGATCCGCCTGCTCGATCCGCCGCTGCATGAATTCCTGCCGAAGACGGACGAAGAGATCGCCGAGGTCGCGGCCGCGCTTTCCATCGACGAGACGGTGCTGCGCCGCCGGGTCGATACGCTGCACGAGTTCAACCCCATGCTCGGCCATCGCGGCTGCCGCCTCGCCATCTCCTATCCGGAGATCGCCGAAATGCAGGCGCGCGCCATTTTCGAGGCGGCCGTGGAAGCCGCCAGGAAGACCGGCGCCGCGGTCGAGCCCGAGATCATGGTGCCGCTTGTCGGCCTCAAGGCGGAGCTGGATTATGTGAAGGCGCGCATCGAGGCGGTGGCCAAGGCGGTCATCGCCGAAAGCGGCGTCGCCATCGACTATCTCACCGGCACGATGATCGAGCTGCCGCGCGCCGCGCTGCGCGCCCATGTCATCGCCGAATCGGCCGAATTCTTCTCCTTCGGCACCAACGACCTGACGCAGACCACCTTCGGCATTTCGCGCGACGACGCCTCGGCGTTCCTGTCGACCTATATCCAGAAGGGCATCGTCGAGCAGGATCCGTTCGTCCAGCTCGATTTCGACGGCGTGGGGGAACTCATCCGCATCGCCGCCGAGCGCGGCCGGCGCACGCGCAACGACCTGAAGCTCGGCATCTGCGGCGAACATGGCGGCGACCCGGCCTCGATCCATTTCTGCGAGGAGGCAGGGCTGGACTACGTGTCCTGCTCGCCCTTCCGCGTGCCGATCGCGCGCCTTGCGGCGGCGCAGGCGGCCTTCAGCGGCAAGGCCTGAGCGAAGGGCGACGCGTGAACGGCCTCAGTGCCAGTGCCGCCGCTCGCGCACCACGATGACGGGCGACGGCATGAACAGCGCCTCGCTGCTCGCCTGGCGAAGCTGCGCCCGGCGGTCGAGATCGATGCGCTGCAGGCATTCGGCAAAGGCGTCGGTGGCGGGGCGGAAGCCATAGGAAACGCAGCGGTTTTCATCCGCCGCGCGCATCTCGGCCGCGCTCTGGCAGCCGGCGAGCAAAAGGGCGGTGGCGGCGAGGACGGCTAGTCGTGCAAACATCGGGAAGGCTCCGGGCGAACGGGTGTCTGCCCTGCAAATAGGCCGGGCGTCCTGCCTCGGCAAGGCCTCAGATGCGTTCCAGCACGCCGACGAAGGCCTCCGCGAAGCGCTTCAGGTCCTGCGTCGTCTCATCGGGGTTTTCCACGCGGATGGTGGAACCCTCGGCATCGAGCAGCGCGAACACCACCTCCAGCACATTGTCTTCGCCCTTCGGCACGCGCAGCGCCGCGATGCGCAGGCAATCCTCGGCAAGGCCGGAGGCCGGCAGGTCGAACAGGAAATCGCCGCCGAGCTGCGTTGCGGCTTGGCGCACTGCCTCGGCAAAATTCTCCACGTCGCCGGAAAAGCCGTCGAGCGAAAGTTCGAGTTCGAGAAGCTCCAGGGGGAGGGCGGGTTCGCCAGCCGTGGTGGCGACAGGTGTGTCGGCGGCCGTCTGCGTCGGCAACATCGTCTTCTCCTTGTTCTACCCCCGTTTACGAAGGCTCGTTAACGAGCGTGGCAAATTTACGGCACGCAAGGTTTTTACGCGATTGGGGGCGTTCGATCTCACAAGGCCGATCCCGGTGGAAAAGTTCCCCGCCCTGCGCTAGGGATGGGGCGCGGCAGCGGTGCCGTGCGCATCCGGTGAGGCCATGGCGATCACGATCCAGTACGAGAGGCCTGTTTCTCACGCGGCCCATTGGGCGCGACGTCTCGCGCTGTTTTCCTGCCTGCTCTTCGTCGCCGTGGTGCTGTCGCACCGCTTCGGGCCGTTGACGACGCCGCATTTCCTGGTGCTCGCCGGTTTTGCCGCCGCGCTTTCCGCGCTTGCCGTGCTGCTGGCTTCCATCGGTCTCGTGCGGCTCTGGCATGTCGGCGCGCGGGGCGGCAAGGCCTCCTTCATCGCGCTGCTGCTGGCGTTGCTGCCGCTCGGCGTCGCGGCCGCCGCCGCCTATTCCTATTTCTACAAGCCGGCGCTCTACGACGTGACGACGGATACGCTTTCCGCGCCGCCCTGGCTTTCGCAGCCCTCCGCCGAGCAGGACTGGTTGCCGCGCGCCGGCGTGGTGACGCCGCGCGACCGCGAGGTGCAGCTTGCCGCCTATCCCGCGCTATCCGGCCGGCGCTACGAAGGCGCGCTCGACCGCGTCTATCAGGGCGTGCGCAAGGTGGCGGCCGCCTATGGCATTGCGATCACCGCCGAGGACGGCCTCGACAATATCCTTGCCGATCTCGAGGACCTGGTGGTCGATCCCGGCAAGGCGGCCGGCAGCGCCGAGCCGCTCGGCGAAGTGCCGATCCCCGAGGCAAGGCCGCTGGAAACGCCCATCCTGCCGCATATCGGCGGCCCGGGCGACGTGATCCTGCAGGGCGAATGGCGCTCACCGGTCTTCGGCTTCCGCTTCGACGTGGTCATCCGCCTGCGCGAAGAGGCGGAGACGACGCTGGTCGACATGCGCGCCGCCTCCCGCTACGGGCCGCACGATCTCGGCATCGGCGCCGAGCTGGTCGAAGGCTATCTCAAGGCGCTGGACGCGGAACTGCTCGGCATTGCCGGGGACTAGAGTTTGTCAGGGAAAAGTGGGAACCGGTTTTCCCGAACAGACAAACGAAAACAAAGGAATTGAGAGCATGTCTGAACCTGACATGCTCTAAAACCCCGGCGCGGGAAAATAGAGCCCCTTCAGCGAAGGCGGTCCCTCGGTGGCAACCTCGCCGCGCCCGACAAGATCTTCCAGATGCGCCAGCACGGACAGCGCCGCCGCGCCATGCAGGCGCGGATCGGTCTCGCGGTAGATCACCTTCACCATGTCGGCGATCAGCCGGTCTCCGGCGCGCACGCGCTCGCGCACCGCCCGCTCGCGCATGCGCCGGTGGGTGCGCAGCCCGCGCAGGAACGAGGCGGGCTCGACCACCGGCCCGCCATGGCCGGGGAAATAGAGGCGGTCGTCCCGCTCCAGCAGCCGTTCCAGCGAGGCCATGTAATCCGCCATCGCGCCATCGGGCGGGGCGACGATGGTCGTCGCCCAGGCCATGACATGGTCGGCGGAAAAGACGATGCCGTCAGGCCCGTCGAGCGCGAAGGCCGCATGGTTGGCGGTGTGGCCGGGCGTCAGCAGCGCCGTCAGCGCCCAGCCGTCGCCGGCCAGCGTCTCGCCATGGCCAAGCGCGATATCGGGCACGAAATCCGTATCCGAGCTTTCGGCGAAGGGGTTCTGCTCGCCGGCATAGAGCGGCCGCGCGGCCCGGTGCGGGCCTTCGGCGACGATGATCGCGCCCGTCTCCGCCTTCAGCCGGCGGGCGAGCGGCGAGTGATCGCGATGGGTGTGGCTGACGGCGATATGCGTGACCTCGCGGCCCGCGAGCGCGGCCATCAGCGCGCGGAAATGCGCCTCGTCCTCCGGCCCGGGATCGATCACCGCCACAGAGCGGTCGCCGACGATATAGCTGTTGGTGCCGTGGAAGGTGAAGGGACCGGGATTGTTGACCGTGATGCGCTGCACGCGCGCGGCCACGGGCACGGCCTCGCCATGGGCGGGGCGGAACTCGAGGTTGAAATGCGGGCTGTCGTCCTTCTCGTCGCTCACGGATGCGGTCACTTGTACTCGATCTCGATGAAGCTCATCGGCGCATCGCCGCCATTGACCACATTATGCGCAACGCCCGCCTCGCGCCGGTAGACGGCGCCCGCCTTGGTGGACACGCGCCGGTCGCCCGTCTCCTCCTCGATGAGGAATTCGCAATCCGTCATCGGCACCACGACATAGCCGAGCCCGTGCACATGATGGCCCGTATCGGCCCCCGGTTCGAAATCCCAGCGCGTGACGCGCACCACGGCATCATCGAGGAGAACGGTGGACACGGCGGGCGGGCGGGCGCGGAACTGGGGCATGGCGGCTCCTTGAAAAAAGGCAGGTTGGGCCGGACCCTAGCCCCGCCCGCCGCGCCTGCCAAGCACGAAGCCCGCCCGCCCGGCCGGAAAACGGCGACCCCGGCGGAGAATAATCGCGGCAAAGCGGAACTTAAGCATTGTCCACGCCCTCCCGCTTTGCTATCAGGCTCCCGCCGTGTTGGGGCGTCGCCAAGCGGTAAGGCACCGGTTTTTGGTACCGGCATTCCCAGGTTCGAATCCTGGCGCCCCAGCCAGCGTTCCCATTTTCAAAGAAGAATCGCGGCTTTCCAGCGCTTTCGCGTTCATCCGGAATCCGTGGGCGGCATCGCGGCCCTGGTTCCAGGGCCGGGAAGGTTTCACGCCGAGAACGTCACCGTCACCCCACGCTGGCGGAAATAAGCCTGCATGAGCTTCCTGCCGGAACGATTGTTATGTGCCAGCCGCGCCGGATCGAACACCGCCTCTTTCAACCCCGCCTGCTTCATCGCCGCCTTGAGCGCCGCGATATGCATATCGATGTCGGCATTGTCCGCCTGGAGCGATTCATAAATACGGCTGGTTGCCTCTGCTACGGACGGTTCGCTCACAAGTGTACTCCTGCTGTTGTGTAGTCAGCGCTTGGTCTGCGCTGAAAAGTGGGCAGCGAAACGACGTAAAGCAGAAGACTAACCTTCGTCAGGTTGATGTGCTGATAGCGCGGGGTAAATTGGTAGGGTGGCCTGCCGCCGATAAGGTCGTAGTTGCGTGCAACGCCATTGAAGCGGCGAGGGCGAACCTGTCAGCCTACAATCCCAAGTTTACACCTAGTCGAAAACGCATTCTGAAAGCTCAAGGCGCTGATGCGGGCAAGGGGCGAACGAACCTTTATCTGCTCTCTGAAATGCCGTCAGTTCCGTTCTATAACTCTTTACCCCTGCCGAGCCCCCTATCGCTTCAGTCAACATGTGGAGCAGATTAAACGGGGACGTGCTCTAACGGTAAGCAATTCGACCACAACGGGTCGTGCTAACTCCGCCCTTTACTCCCTTCGGCCTTATATAGCCGCCGCCTCGTCACGTAGCGCGTATTGTGGCGATTAGCCCGTCGTTGTCCCATTTGACAAACATCGGATCATCAATTTTGGTCAGTTCATTTTCCGCGTAGTAATGGAAACTTCTTTCGACAAACTGTGGTAGGTCGAACAAGTTTTTCAAAGTTCCATCTAAGTTTTCACCCTTGAAGCAATACGTTCCCGAGAAACCGTACCGCGATGAAATCTCCGGATAAATAGGCCACACTGGATAACGCAGCAAAGGATCTTGGAGGAAGTTGCCTGGTCTTTCCACATTCGTGGTGGTTGCTCCAGCTTGTTGTAGCACAAAAAGACAGACATCGTAGATCGCGTTCAAAGTGGGGTGATTGCAGCTATGCATGAAAGGGCCTTGCCGCATCCACCGAGGCATAAAGTCGGCAAGTCTCAGGTTGCACGCCTTGAACTCCTGTTCCAGCACTGTGTAGGCTGGATGCCATCGATTAAGGAAGCCTGCGGCGGAAAAGATATTCGCACGAAAAGCGTTGACGGTTTCAGACTCGGTAAGACCGTTCACATAGAGATACGCAATCAAGCCCGAATTATAATGCGACATATCTGTGCGAACCACCGTTTGTTTTTCGTGGTTATACAAATACACACAATCAGGGTGAAAGGCATCGAAATAGAAGGTCGGAAACCGGATTGCCTTTGTATTTTCCCATATTGCAGAAGAATCGAACCCATCTATACCATAGAAATCTTGGCATAGGAAAATATCAAAGCCATTGATATATTCTTCCAAGGATTCTTGATTGTTGAAGTTCGATTTTATGTTCCAGCTGTGGTGGCTTTCTATATCAAGACTCCTGGTAAGAAGCCTCAGTACAGGCGCTATCGTCTCTACCTGGCAGTTTCCGATTATACCAATACGCATTGTGTCCGCCTCTATTCAGCTCAAATGTGCGCGAGCTGCTCCTCAATAGCTTCCTCATCGCAGACGACCTTCATCATCCGCGCAGCGCGGTCGACCAAGATCTCGGAGCTTTCAGAAGCTACTGGAACAGGCCCGTCCTCGTTCTGTCGGACATAGTGATGAAAGAACACCCGCATAACATGAGCAACGCCTTCGGCACGGATGTTTCGCAAGTCGTCCTCAAAATACCGACCACCTGCGGCAGCTGATGTGATGATTTCGTAGGAAGGAAAGTAGTCGACGCCAGGCATAGCCGCGGACACTTCTTCGGCTGCGACCCGTAGCACAGACTTGCTCAGCGTCGTCGCCGGGGCAACGTGACTACCCGAATAGGTTGCAATCAGGGGGACTGGAGAAACCGTTAGGATGACGCGGCACGAGGGGTTAATATTGCGAATACTGGACAATACGTCAGTAAGGTCGGCTGAGACTTGCGCGACGGAGAAGTTTACAAATTCATATTCTTCTGGATTCCAATCGCCTCCAGAAACCCCTGGAGCTATTGGCAGCACCGCGCCGGATTGGCGATGGATCCATCCTTCCGTCAGGCCAAGGGTAAAAATCAGCACGTTCATGTCGCGAAATATTCCGCGTACGGCAGAAAGATGCCTTTCGCGGTCGGCAAGCATATCTTCTTGCGAAGCGAACCCCCCGAACTGCACCTGTGGGCGAAATGGATCGACCACCTGATCGTTGCGGTTTTTCCAGACAGGAAGGTCGAAATTTCGACTGCCGAACGCGCGCTGAAAAAGCTGCAAAAGCTGCCGCACGGTATAAACATTCCCGTATCGCGCGGAAAAGACTCCGTAGCTGTCGTCGGGCACTTCCTTGTCCTGCCCCTCGTCAGCGATCAGGTAATTATATCCTTCACGATTCAATGCCTTGGAAAGATGTTGGGCAAAGCAGCTTCCCGCTGTCGCGATGACGTCCTCCGGGAGAATTTTAAAGGTGGGGTTCGAAACCGGATCAAAAGCAAAGGCTGGAATGGAGGAAACGGATTTGCGCCAGAATGCGATGCTGGGAAGTTTATCGTACGGGCTTGCCATGAACATCTCTCCCTTTGGAATTCATGTCTGCAATGCGATCCGCTATATCCTGCTTCTCAAGCAACAGCGCTTCTATTTCGATCTGCTTGTAATGTATAAGCGCCAGTTTGTCCTTGATGGCCTCAATAGACGATAGCATATCCGCCATAAAGGCTTCGGTTTTCTCGTTCTGTGTCAACAATCCAAACTCTCCTGTCAATCTGCAAAGGACGGGCCCTATCTATGAAGCGGACTCTTAGGCGCGCGCATGCTTCTCAAGTCCCGCGACGAGCGGGCGCGTAGCAAGGATGTCTCGGACATTGTCGATGACAACATCTGGGGTAATCATTCCCAAACACATGAGATTATTCGGGCAGGGCGTTTGCAGCCAGCAGGATAAGCATGGAACCTCCGAACTCAGCAACCTCGTCGTTTTGTAGCTGATGCAATTTGGATGGATATATCCACCCGAGATCACCACGGCCTTCGTCTCGACAGCAGCTGCGATATGCGCCGGGCCGGAGTCGGGTCCGACAAAAGCATCGGCCAGTTTGATAAGCGCCGCCATCTCCTGCAACGATGTCTTGCCCCGCATGTCAAGATAGTTGTGATGAGCTTCGCAGCCCGCCGCACCTACCCCGACTTCGATGACAAAGGCTATCTCGGTCAGGCAAGACAGCAACTCTTCCCAGTATCGTATCGGCCATTTCTTGTTGGGTGTCCAGTCACTTGCCTGCCGCTGGATAACGACCACCGGCCGTGGCAAATGGGATATCTTCTCCGAAGTTTTCGCCAAGACCTTAGGGTCTAACCAGCAAAGAGGTGTTAGGTCATCGATCTGGAAACCACAACGTTCTGCGAAGATGCTTGCGAGATGCCTGTTCGTTGGAACATCCTTTTCATAGAGCATAGGAATAACATCCTCAGGCTCCTCAGAAACGTCAGCGACATGGTCAATAAACGGCAACCCCTGCACAAGTGCACCGAACTTTGTATAGAATTCCAAGCGTAGGTTCGGATAACGGTTCTTGATTTCACGTAAAACGGGGGTGCACATCAGTACATCGCCGAGACCTCCTCCTCGCGAGAGGCGTATAGTGCCTTTCCGTAAGGCATCCTTCATGAAGAATGTCTGTCGCTTTAGGAGAAGGCGGCTTGCATCTGCCGTTGTCTTGCTCGCTCTATCAAGCAGAGCCAAAATTTGGTGATTGCGCGGGAAGTCTTTACCTTCTCGCGAGCTCAGCAATCGCTCGATAAGCCGCTCCCGCCCGCCGGCATCGTCGATAAATTTGTGAAAGCTAGCCTTTGCAGCGTCATCGGGTGAACGATGTAGTACTGCCTCGTAGAGCAATGTGACGAAGGCTCGATCGTTGTCCTTGACTGCCGATTTCATAAGCTTCTCAAGCAAAGCTTGGCATTGAATCAACTCATCTTGCAACACTTCGTCAATGAAACCAGACTCATGTGCTTCAAAATTGGCAAGTGCGCGGCGAAGGAAGAGGCTGTTCGGGCGGCCGTTAAATTCCTCGGACCACACCATCCGTCTTATGTAGCCGAGTCTGCCGCCAGCCGTGCCGATTAGATATTTCGGACCGACCGACAATGCATGCTCATCCGGGTTGCGTTCCAAAATGAGCTGATAGCATGCAGTCATGAATTCGAGAGCGTCGTCGGCTTTAAGGTGTTTCCCGAGTTTAGTGTATATCTCGGCAGCCAGTTTTTCCCCAAGCTGGATAGTTGGATCCGGCACTCTCTTAATGCGGATCGCGAAGGATGCAAATTGGCGGCGAATCTCTTGGTAGTTCTGTTTTAATTCGAATTCTGGCGAGTCAACCAGATGACGCAAAAATTCGATTCTCCCGCCGTAACGCAGCAGCATCTGAGTTGGCGTATGATCGAATTCCGTGGCTCCCGGTATCCGGTCGTATAGAATCTCGAAGGCGCCGCGAACGAAATCGGCATCCGTTTCAAGCATAATCTTGCGGACGGCCTTGAGGCGCGCAGCTTCGGGCTCGGCCTCGTCCAGAAAACCGTTGAGAGCATGTAGATCGTCCGAATACTGAGACGAACTGACCGCGTCCATCACGGCTATATCGATCTGCTCACGCGGTGATCGGACGGTTGCCTGCTCTGAGGCTTCTCTACCGTCTGTGGAGCCTCTTCGTTCTAGAACGGCGGAATGTCTGACAACGACATCCGTATCGAAAAACTCAACCGGCGTTCCGGCTGGATTGGCATTAACGATTGGGCAATCGTATATGCTTGCGAGCACGTTTGGGAAGCCTGGTTCTTCGAAGACGACAACCAGGCGGATGTCGAAAGGCGCGTTCAGGCGTGTCAGGTGACGACTTGCCATCACATCGAACTTATCGGCCAGGTAGCTGGAATATCGCCTCTCTAGTTCGGCAAATTCATCGAAACAGATTCGATGGACGTAATAGCCGCGATCGTCGAAATCGACCATGTCCTGATCTTGGCCACGAATGACCAGATGCACAACGACCCCCTGCTGTGATAACTTTTCAGCATATACCAGAATGCGGTCCGAAAGCAGCTTATCATGGTGCCGGGGACTAAGTAGAACCACATTCGGACGGTCGTCTTGCAAGGCCTTTCGCGTAGCGAAAGGCTGAAACTCAGCGGCGATCACGGGAGGGAAATCGCAACTGAGGCGCGGGCTACGAGCAGCTAGGATGCCCGCTCTGACTCCTGCTTCGAGGCGGGCGTTGAAGAAGTCAAGCTGCTCTCGCGTGATGTTCGAGCGGGCAAAGTGCCACCGTGCACCATCACGGCAAAGCTGGATATAGTATTCAAGATTACGGTAGATTTGCTCAGGGCGTCGCGTCGCCTTGCCGTTTGTTAGCGCAAAGAGATGGTGATTCTTGATGGTCGTATAAGGGTCGAAGACGAAGCCGGCGGCATTTCGCGAATGGCTAGCAGCGTATTTATGCATGACGCTGGCGGCATCAAGCGGCACCAGCCGATAGCCGCTATCTATCAATCGCATACATACGTCGGATTCGTCGCCGTAGTATTCAATTTGCTCGTTGAATCCGCCTATTTTTGCTAGGGCATCGCGCCGAAAGGAACAATTCGTCCCTTGCAAATAGAGAAATGGATCCGCTCCCGGCTTCAGCGCCGCCGCAAGGCGATCAGGGGCAAGTTCGCCGAATATAAATTCCCCGACACATAGGCGATCGCACAGAGAATACCGATACTGCAACTTTACGCCATTTGCATCAACGACAAGTCCGCCCACGCCGCCGACCAGAGGATCATCATAGGCCCCCACGATCTCTTCGAGCCAGGTAGGTGATGCGACACCATCATCGTCGATAAACGCTATAATTTCACCTGACGCGGCCGCTATGCCGACGTTTCTCGATTTTGACAGGTTCCTTTCCGTGATATGCAGTAATTTGGCCGATGGCCAGCGATCTTCAACGACTTCAGCCGTGCCATCGTTCGACGGGCCGTTAACGATAATTACCTCAAAATCGCGATACGTCTGGAGTTCGAGAGCCGCCAAGGTATTCTTCAGCGACTTGCAGCGATTGTACGTTGAAATAACAACACTCACGAGCATTTGAATTGTCTCACGCTTTGACGGGTCGAACTCATCCCGAGCAACGTAATTCGAGAGCCGGCCATTCGGATAAATATTGAGAAGTTTTTGACGCTGCATATGAGGCTTATTGGCAGCTTCTAATCGAAAGTCAACGATGACGCCTGAAGTTTACCGATTCTGGTTCTCCGCAGCGTGCTTGTTCATCTAACTGGCGCAATAATGTACTTCGCTGCGTCCTCCAAGCCGTCGAAAGAACGGGTTTTGGTCGCCCGCGCCCAGTCAGCATGACTGTGTCCTGATCCGGTCAGAACAAGCAGGCCTTGCATTCCGCTGGACTCTGCAAGAAGGACATCGGAATCCTTGTCGCCGATAACGAAGGAGGACGTGTAGTCGATCGAGAATTTTTCGCTCGCCTGCCTTACGAGGCCTGGAAGCGGCTTACGACAATCGCAAGCCTCATCGGGTGCGTGTGGGCAGATAAACCAAGCGCTAATCTCAACGCCGTACTCTAGCAGCAGTTCGTCGACGCGACGATTGCAAGCTTCGGCTTCCGCCAGGGAAAAATATCCGCGTCCGACGCCTGACTGGTTAGTCACTCCAACAAGTCGATACCCTGCCTGTTGCATGAGCATCAGACCATGAGCTGCACCAACCTCCAGTTCGACTTGGAGCGGATCGTGCAAATATCCTTTGTCGATGATGATCGTACCGTCGCGATCCAGAAATATAGTTTTTGTCATGGGGGAAATTCCGATATCTCTGAGCTTGGACCTTACATGGCCGGCGTTCATGGTGTTCTCAGGAACTCTTCCACCGCCGTTATTCCGAAATAAAGATGATAGAGCGTGCTTGCTGGAATATTTGGACGGATCGGGTTGTCATCTGCGTCCATTTGGTCGTGCCAACCACCTTTCAGGGAAGGAGGACAGTAGCGAGTCATCAGTCGTCGGAGGATCATGGCGACGGCGAGATCGCCGCCACCTCCATGATCGGAAGCGATCGTAGTTAGTGCCTTAAGCGCCTCGGCATGCGGCCAGGACCGGCTTGTGTAGGCTATTATTGATCCGTCCTCGGCGATCTCATCAACGATCCTCCCTGTTGCCTCGTCAAGACCGCTTTGGCGGGCCAGCCGCATCATGGCTGCTATTGACTCGGATTGCTCTTCGCCGCTGGCCGACTGATATTGGTGAAGAAGCCAAGACCACTCGAACAGATGCCCGGGCTCGACACTACCCTGGCCATTTGCTGGCGAAACAGTCCAATCGTCGAAGAAAAACTCTCGCAGCGCGCCGTCATTGGCTGACAAGAACCGTTCGACGGCGAGGTTGCGGAGTTTTCGACCGCGCTCCAGAAATTTCGGATCACCGGTTGCCTCGTAAAGCGCGATGAACGCTTCGAAGAGGTGCATATGTGGATTTTGACGGCGGAGATTGTCCAACCGCGGCAGGCTGTCCCAAAAACCGCCCGCCGTTGGATCGCTTAGCTGAGCATCGAGGAACTGCAGCGTCCTGTCCGCGGCATCAAAAAAAGCTTGTCTTTGTTCCAAGCGAATAGCCCATGCCAAGGCAAAAAGCACAAATGCATGCGCATAGAGATCGCGAACCGAATTGAGTGCTCCCGCCTCCCTATCAATCGAAAATACCCAACCCGGTCTTCCATCGGCACTCTCGTAACGTGCGATCATGTTCTGGACGGCTATAAGTGCAATCTCTGCCCCGTTGAAGCGCCCCGTGAGTGTGGCAGCGGAAAATACTGAGATTTGTCGCGCCTGTACCATTACGCGGGATGGTATATTCGTGATGGGAGACAGCGATAGATCTATTTGTTCGTGGAAGCTTCCAGTTGCATGATCAAAACCAACATTCGACCACAACGGAAGAGCCTCATCCGATAGCCAGGATGAAGCTCGCTCGGCTTCATGCCGCAGCAACAAGCGATCTTCACTAGTCATGCAAATAATACTTTCGATAGCGCTCCAAGTGCATCATCGCGGTATTTCACGTCGTACTAATTTCCTCAAACGAATGGGTCAGTGTTATCGAGATAATCGAGAACATAGCTTCGGAGTCCATTTTCCAAGGATGTAATCGGCTTACTGTAGCCTGCATCGTGCAACCTCTTCATAGAGGCGCAGGTGTAGTATTGGTATTTTCCCTTAAGGTTTTCAGGGAGATCGACATAGCGGATATCCGGCGCAATGCCGAGTTCTCGGAACACAATTTCCGCCTTATCTCGGAAGCTTCGAGCTTTTCCTGAACCTACATTGTACAGGCCGGAATTGTGTTTGCTACTTGCCATCAGCCAGAGCGCAACATCAACGCAGTCGCCTACCCATACGAAATCTCGCAATTGGCCACCATCAGGGTAGTCGGGATTGTCCGAACGGAACAACCGCACATGCCCTTCGCTACGAATCTGATTATAAAGTTGCGCTGCCACACTGCGCTGCGCGCCTTTGTGATATTCATTGGGGCCGTAGACATTAAAGAATTTCAGGCCTGCCCATACGGGCGGTGTTGCTTCACCACGCTCGATTTTCTTGAGGACCATCCGATCAAACAGGTGCTTGCTCCAACCGTAGGCATTCATTGGTCGCAAACCGGCAAGATATTCGTTGTCGAACCGGTCATGGAAGCCGTTAGTACCGTCCCCATAAGTAGCCGCAGATGAAGCGTAGACAAAACCGATCTGGTTCTCAACCGCAAAATCCCACAGACTAGAGGAAAGGGTGATGTTGCTTCTGACAATTAGATCGACGTCCGTCTCAGTCGTGGCCGAGATCGCGCCCATATGGTAGATTCCTGATATCGCCTTTGCATGCGTCTGGAGGAACCCGAAACAATCCTCTGGCGGTATGATTGCACGCAACCTTCGCTTGGCGACATTCCGCCATTTGTGATCGCTGTTGCCCAACCAATCGACGATCACGACGTCCTCTTCGCGGTTATCGAGGGCGGCGGCAATATTCGACCCGATAAACCCTGCCCCACCGGTCACGACATACATACTTTTGACTCCATTGGCTGTCTGCGCAGATGTTCCGGCAATTTGCCGACCTGTCTATCGCTCTGATGCGCCGGTCTTCGAGCGGGCAATGATCGAAGTTGTGCTGTGCCCTTCTTCCAATGGGATTAGCACGACTTCGCCGCCATTATTGATAACGTAGTCGGAACCGACAACTGTCGCGACCGTGTAGTCGGCCCCCTTGACGAGGACATCGGGTCTCAGTTTCTGGATCAGTGACAACGGTGTATCCTCGTCGAACAGCGTCACTAGATCGACGGAGTTGACTGAGGCCATCACTGTCGCCCGGGCCATCTCGTTCTGGACAGGGCGCGTCTCGCCCTTCAACCTGCGCACGGAAGCATCAGTGTTAAGCGCTACAACAAGCCTGTCGCAGGCCGCTCTAGCCTTCCTGAGCAGGCTGATATGGCCCGGGTGAAGTAGGTCGTAGCAGCCATTGGTAAAGCCGACGCGGAGTCCTGCCCGCTTCCAGTCACCTATGATTTCAGCCGCATCGACATGGCCGACGATTTTGCCGTCACTCGCGTGGCTGCTAGCACTGACGGATCCACGAAGTTCATGCGGATAGACTACCGAGGTTCCATGCTTGCCTATAGAAATGCCCGCCGCGACATTTGCAATTTTTGCGGCTTCGGCTATGCCGCAATTAGCTACAAGCGCCAGGGCAATAGTTGCTACCACTGTATCTCCGGCACCCGAAACGTCGAATACTTCCGACGCATTTGCCGGAATATGAAGCGCTTCAGCTACGCCCATTTCCGGCGCGTACAGCGTCATCCCATCTGCGCCGCGAGTCACAATGACGCCGCTGACCGAAATACGCGTAGCAATGTCGCGCGCCGCATGGTGGGCGGCTTTGTTCGAAATACACCTAATCCCGGTGATCATCGCCGCTTCGAGCGCGTTCGGTGTGATCACTGTGGCTCCGCAAAAATGATCGATATTGGCGGTCTTGGGATCGACAACAACGGGCAAACCGCATTCACGGGCAAATTCGATCACTCGCTTTACAAGTGCCGCCGAAAGTAACCCTTTCGCATAGTCTGAAAGAATTACTGCGTCTATCCTCTCCGAAACAGCCTTGAACGCCGCGTAAATCTCGTTTTCTAGCTCCACATCCATCTGAAGACGCATTTCCACGTCGAGGCGCATAATCTGCTGCCCGCCCGAAACGAACCTTGTCTTAACAATTGTAGGGATGCGCTGGGTTTTGATTAGATAGGCTTCTATACCCTGCTTTTCGTTCAATTCGTTGTCGAGGACGCGACCAGCTTCGTCGGTGCCAACGATGCCTGCCAAGATGGCCCGCCCCCCTAGCGCCACGATGTTTCGAGCTACGTTGGCTGCGCCTCCCGGCATCTGGGCTTCTTTCCGGTAATGCAGTACCGGGATGGGTGCTTCAGGAGAGATGCGTTCGACGTTTCCGTAGATGAACCGGTCCAACATTACGTCTCCGAGAACGAAGACCGTTTTGTCTTTCCAACTATCGATGGTCAACACGTCCATTCAAATCACACTTTCCAAGTTCTTCTTCTTCAAATCAACCTGAGCTGCGCTATGCTCGCGATGAATTCTCTACACGGCGTCAAAGGGCTAAACAAGATATGTGTCGGACGTTTCCAGCCGGGTTGCAGAGGATGGCTACCGTCGGAAGAGTTTACGCGTAATCCCCCAAAGGCGATTCCAGATATTCGGCTCAGTCCCAACGACAAGCATGGCGCGCATCGTCTCCACGTCGAGGTCACCTAGAAAATTTAACTTAAAGCTCACGTTGCCGGTTCCCTCACAAGGGTCGACACGGAGGTAAATACGCTTGCCGATCTTGCCGCTGTGCCACCAGGTGCGCGAAATGGGGTGCTCATCGGCAATAAATGCAAAGCAGCGGCCTTCGTCGAAATTCTCCCCCTCGGATCGCCAGTAGAGCTTGAACGATATCCTCGATTGAGCCCTAGCGGTGATGGTGACGCCAAATGTCGGACCGTTTAGAATGACCGGCGCGAATTCAATCTGAGGATCGTGCTGGCTACTCGCAAAGACGATTTCGTCGCCTTCTTCGTTTGCGGAACACCGCGTCCGACCTGAAATGAGCGCTGCCGACGGCACGGACCGCACCTTCGATGGATCGCGTGAATGGATCGGCTGGACCTCCTCGTATGCGTTCAGCTTCGCGACGCCTTCTACAAGCTGTGACCGCATGCGTGCATTATCTTCCTGCAACTGTTCCAGGAAAGCGCCTTGCGAATAATTGGTGTGAAGACGAGATATGCGATCGGTTAGCTCATAAATGAGTTCACTGACCTGCTGGTTGGGAATGATGGTTTCGTAAAGGCGACGTCCTGCCGAGGGATGGAACTTCTGGTACTCCACGAAATGCGCCAGCTTGCGATCCAGCCTCGTTCGAACGGGAGACCAGTTGTATGGCTTGTCGTTCAGCATGCCGGAAATGGAGTTGAGTATTGACGCGCTGGAAATATCGTAAGTACAGCGATCTGTCATCTTCATGCAGAAAGGAATGCCGGGCTCAAGTTGATCATGATAGCATCCAAGGCAGTCAATATCTGCTAGAAGCGGCCAGACTAATTCAGGATAAAGAACCCGAAGGAGTGGGCTGACCGATCCGAAGAAGACTACGCTTGGAACTCCCGAGACTTGTGCAACATGGAAAGGAAATGAGTCGATTCCGATGAAGAAGCGAGCATTCGAGATGGCTGATACCAATTCGGAAAGCGACAGTTTGCCCTGAAGATCCACGACCGGATTTGGGCAATGAGAAAAATATTCAGCCCGGACAGTTTGGTTCTTTCCCACAAGAACGATTTTACAATTCATGTCGGGAATCGCCGCGATGATCTTCTCGATCAATTCTCTCGAAGGGCCGCGACCGTGGTGACCTTCCCTCTCAAATTCCAAGTGTAGAAGGCAGTAATCTCCCTCAACCAAGCGGTCCGATGTGGCCACTCTAAGGCGACTGCGGACATCGATCAGTGTAGCTTCATCAGCAAACGGGGCGCTCAATGAGCCGGCTAGGAGTGAGTGAATATTATAGGGAAGGGCATAGTTTAACGCACGGATGGATCTAATGCTGGCGATGTCATTAGATAGTTGCGAGCGCAGTGCATTGATATCCCGGTAGGACGTAAGGCGAGCATGCTCCGGTAGTACAAGGCGAGCCAGCGATTCGTTGGCGACATTGACTACAATGTGATCGTGAGACGCTCTATTAAGGCGATCGTATTCAGCTCTAATATGGAGGAGGGCACAGAACATGTCGCCCAATCCATCGCTGTAAACGTCAAAAACCTCGAACTTGCCTATCCGGCCGCTATCGAAGGAATTTCCCCATTTTGCAAAAAGTCGGGCGCGGTTGTGTTCTAGGATCGACGATTTTTCAAAAGAAGGGAGAGAATTGAACGATGTCGAGCGAAAATGCTCGTGTGGGATTGGCATCCAATCGACATAATATCCAGCTTGTTGGGCCTTGAAGGAGAGATCGGAATCCTCACCCATGGCCCACTTGATGGTCTCATCGAACATCCCAATTTCTTCAAATGTTTTTCCCCGTATCAACAGAATTGACGCTTCTGCGTATTTCATGCTGAAGTATAGGTCGCGTGAGGGAAATGTTCCGTTGCCAAAGAACGGATTGACGGCGTTAGGGTTTGAGACATCTCCGATCATCGCTAAGCGAGACTCATCTCGCAAGCGGCGGATCGCAACCTTCATCCAGTCCAGATCTTCAAAGTCTAGGTCGTCATTCAGTACTAATATGTAGTCGTGCGGATATCTGCGAAAATTCGAATTGTGACCGCAACCAAAGCCGGAGTTATAACCCTCATCGAAAATCTCGAACGAGATTCGATCGGAGTAATTACTGAAGCGCGCCAGTGTTTCTTTGATGGGATTTAAATCCAAAGACGGATTATTGCTTCGAATTACAACTGTAGCGGAGAGATCTATCTCATGACAAATGCGATCAATTTTTTCCGGGAAATTTGAAAGTAGTCTTTCAATATTCTCGGTGCCGCTGAAAATTAATATGGAAACCAGCACGGTTTCCGTTTTATTACCAATTTTCTTTATCATGAGGACGGATATCCCTGCGCTGCGGCACCTTAAAACAAAGATCGTGTTTGCTTTAACATTCAGCGATTACTATATTCGCTGCTGATCACGTGCCTTGAGAATACCGCCCATTGGCCATTAGACACATGGGTTGTCAAGTGCATTCACAATCTCGATTGGAGTTGCATAACGGTGCCTTTGCGCGAATCATCTTCCCCGATTTATTCGTGGGCGGAAATCAACTTCAGATCGGCTCGACCCCGGACACATCAAGGTATTCATGATTTTAAGGGAAGGTCGGACTCCACAACCGCAGCCTTCCACAGCATCTCTTCTTGGTCTGACGAAAGGAGCGTACGGCTGTTCAAATCAATAGCATTCTCGCGGCAACATCGCTCGATGTTTTCAACCGCGTCATCGCAACAGCGCCGTGGGCGCGGTTCACCGCGCGCCCGATGACTTCCCCTCCGGTAAGGAAGGCGACGTGCTGACGGTAGAATTCACCGTCGCGGGCGTTGCCTGCATCGGCCTTAACGGCGGCACGACGTTCAAGCACAGCGAGGCCTTCTCGTTCCAGATCGCCACGGACGATCAGGAAGAGACGGACCGCTACTGGAACGCCATCGTCGGCAATGGCGGCCAGGAAAGCGTCTGCGGCTGGTGCAAGGACAAATGGGGCATCTCCTGGCAGATCACGCCGCGCGCGCTGACCGAGGCGATGGCCGGCGGCGGCGGCGAGGCAAAGCGCGCCTTCGAGGCGATGATGGGCATGAAGAAGATCGACATCGCCGCCATCGAGGCGGCCCGGCGCGGCTGAGGCCGCATCGGTCGGCGCGCCCTCGGGCGCTTGCCGGTTAGGAGCCGCGCGCGGAAACGGTTTCGCGTGCGTCTCATAAGATGTCGCCGGACTGGGGCAGGGCCGTCGGGCCGCAATCCCGGTCCCGGCTTTCGCCCATCCTTGCCGATTGACAGAATCGCGCCGCCCTCGCTAGCTTGCGCGCAGGGCCAGTGCAGCCTGCCGCTCGCGCCGCAAGGCATGGTGAATGCACCTTCCAAAACCATGGTCTGACCCCTGCGGGTGAACCTGTCAGCAATGCGAGCTCTGATAAACGTTTGCCCCGTTTCAGGATCGGACTATGCGCACCTATCGCGATGCAAAAATCATGGCCAAGGCCCTCCGCAAGGCCCTTGGCGAACAGACGATCGACGTCTCCCACAGCCTCTGCCTCGAACTTGTCGCCCGCCAGTTCGGCTTTGCCGACTGGAATGCGGCTGTCGGCTGAGATCGAGGCGCGGGAGAGGACCCTTGACCTTCCCGCCGGGTGGCAGCCCTCCGGCTCGCGCAGCGAGGCCTATGACATGGGCATCGACCAGAGCGAGCCGCATGGTGCGGTTCTCATCCGGTGCAAATACGAGCCGGACGATCCGGCCTTCGCCGGCATCGGCAATGGTTTCGGCACCTTGATGCAGAGCATGATGGCGACGGCCTATCGCGGGCAGCGCCTGCAACTCTCGGCAAGGCTGAGGACGCGCGATGCCGGTGGCGGCACGCTGTGGATGCGGGTCGATGGCCGGCAGAACGACACGCTGCGCTTCGACAACATGGAGCGCCGGACGGCCGATGGTGTCCTGAGCGGCACGACGGACTGGTGCGAACGTCGCGTCGTGCTGGATATCCCCGACAGCGCAGAGATCATCAGCTTCGGCTTCTACCTGCGCGGCGCCGGCAGCCTCTGGGTGCGCGACGTCACGCTTGCGCCGGTCGGCGGGGAGGTCGAGGCGACGAATGGCGCGCCGGTCGATCGGGTCGCGCCGGTCAATCTCGCCTTCGCACCCTCGCTCTAGCTGCCCGGTTTCCGCAGGATCCAAAGCCGGAGCGATACTGCTTCGGCTGGACATGCTTTTTCTGCCATCGCCCTTCCGGTTTCGGCCGGAGGGGTAGGGCGCGACGATTGTGCGAGATTTTTCTGCAGGGCCGGTGCTATCACAAGGCCCGGTTCTATTTGAAAGCAAAGACCAGACGGGAGACGAGCATGAGCACGAACAAGGTAGCCGTCATCACCGCGGGCGGCAGCGGCATGGGCGCGGCGGCGGCGCAGCGCCTGGCGGCGGACGGGTACAATGTCGCGATCCTGTCGTCCTCCGGCAAGGGCGAGGCGCTGGCGAGGGAACTGGGCGGTCTCGGCGTCACCGGCTCCAACCAGTCGAACGACGACCTGAAGGCGCTCGTCGACCTCGCCATGTCCACGTGGGGCCGCATCGACGTGCTCGTCAACAGCGCCGGCCATGGCCCGCGCGCCGAGATCACCGCGATCAGCGACGAGGACTGGCACAAGGGCATGGACACCTACCTGATGAACGTCATCCGCCCCGTGCGGCTGGTGGCGCCCATCATGAAGGCGCAGAAGTCCGGCTCGATCGTCAACATCTCCACCGCCTGGGCCTTCGAGCCGTCGCCGATGTTCCCCACCTCGGCCGTCTTCCGCGCCGGCCTTGCCGCCTATACGAAGCTCTTCGCCGATAGCTATGCCGCCGACAATGTGCGCATCAACAATGTGCTGCCGGGCTGGATCGACAGCCTGCCGGGCACGGAGGAGCGGCGCGAGAGCGTGCCGATGAAGCGCTATGGCACGATGGAGGAGATCGCCGCCACCGTCGCCTTCTTCGCCTCCGAGGGGGCCGGCTACATCACCGGCCAGAACCTGCGCGTCGATGGAGGGCTGATGCGATCCGTCTAAGCGGCGGCGCATGCCGGCGACCGCTTGGCGACCGGCTCGGCGCGAACGCCTGATGATATTGGAGGCCGGCCGCGGAAACGGCCGGCCTTCCTTCCTTCCGGGCACGCGACGATCCCGGCCGTCTGAAATAGGACGACTAAGGTCAGGCGAGGGTGCCGAGGGGAATGAGTTCTCCCGCGCCCGGCTTCCAGTCGTTGCCCTCCCAGTCGCCGAGCCAGCGCTCCACTTTCAGCCCGGCCTCGGCGATCAGCGCCTCCAGTTCGGCCTTCGGCGCAAAGGCGATGCGGGAGGCGGCGGAGAGCCGCTGGCCCGTGGCGCGGATTTCGTAGTGGGTCTCGTAGGTGACGATGCCGGTCGCCGGGTCCTCGGCCACATCGTTCCAGGCCGCGACCGCGCCGAAGCGGGGATGGTCCACGACGCGCAGCGATTCCTTCGGTCCCCATTCCTCCCATTCCCGGCAGTCCGGGTTGCGGCTGTCGAAGATGAAACGGCCGCCGGGGGCAAGATGCGCGGCGATGGTGGTAAGCACCGCGCGGCGGTCGTCTTCGGTCAGGAACACCTGGAAGGCGTGGCCGGTCAGCACGACGAGTTCGAAGCGGCGGCAAAGCCGCAGCGTGCGCGCATCGCCCTCGATGAAGTCCACGGCCTCGGCGCCGGGTTTCGCCCGGGCAATCTCCAGCATGGCGGGGGCGGGATCGACGCCGACGACCTGCCGGCCGCCGGAAAGCGCGACGGCAAGCGCGCCCGTACCGCAGCCAAGGTCCAGCACGCTTGCCGTCCCCGCCGCCAGCGCCTTGCAGAAGGCAAAGTCCGGCGAGCGGTCCCAGCCGTTCTCGAGGTCGTAGAAATCGGCGAGCGCCGGATCGTGATAGAGGCGGTCTTCGTCCATTCTCTCCTCCAAGAAAAAAGCCGTGCGTTTCCGCACGGCTTTCGAACGTTCGGTCTCAGCCGGCGATCACTTCTTCTCGCCGTCGGCGTCGAGAACCTTTTCGCAATGGGTCGGGCCGCCCTTGGGGTCGACGCGGTCGGCGACGGCGCGAATGTTGTTGATCTTGTAGGCCTCGTTGACGCTCAGCTCGACCGTGCAGGACTTGCCCTTCGCAAAGCCGCCGCGCCACTTGTAGAGCGTCGTGCCGCCAGAGCTGGCCGTGTCGGAGATCGGCGGGCCATAGGCCGCGAAGAAGCTGCCGGCGGTCTTGCCGTTCCAGCGCGCCTGCAGCGGGTTGGAGGCGACGGTTGCGGTGGTGCATCCGGCGAGAGCAAGCGCAACGCCTGCCAGAATTGCAATGCGGGACTTCATGGGTGTGATTTCCTCGAATTCGTGCGGCCGTTCCCGGCGACTCGGGCCTTGAGCCTCGATTCGCCATAGCGCAGCACGCGTCAAAGGGGAATCGCCCCTGTGCCAACTTTGCACCCATCCCAACCGAAGACGCGCGGAACGTGCGGATTTGCAACAGTTTGCCGCGTTCACCGCCTCGCCTGTGCCGGCATGGAAAGGGTGGCAGAAGGCAACCGCCTGCACGCCCGGGTTCATTAAGCACTTCCTTTACTATTGAAGCGCACACTTCTCCCGCAGGACGTGTATACTGTTGCCGGTTCGACGGTCCGGCGCCAGGGCGGGCCTCCCCAAATGGGGAACAGTCCGCCGGTGGCATGCTTCCTGCTTCATCGTCGTGTGGCCATTGAGTTCAAGGAGGCTCGAAAATGGCGGTACGGACAGAAAGACAGAAACAGCATTACGACAGGACGCTGCTGCGCTTCGCGCTCGCCACCCTCGCCAGCCTGCTCGCCCTCGGCATCCCGCCGCTGGTGCTGCTGATGTGAGGCATATCCGGGCAGAGCGACACGGCCTTCGGAACGCTTGAAGCGATCAGGAATGGAGCTTTCCGGGCGTGGGAGACGTCAGCCTTTCGGGCGGCTGAAAGATCCTCCGGGAAGAGGATTTTGGCTGGTCGGAGTGGAGTGATTCGAACACTCGACCCCCACGTCCCGAACGTGGTGCGCTACCAGACTGCGCTACACTCCGGACCAGCGGCGCTTCCTATAGAACAGGCTTTCCGTTTCGACAAGCGCAAAATATCAAAAAAATTCGCCAACTTGCGCAAAACGCTGGTGCACCGGGAAAAATTTCTTTCGCGCCGGTTTCGGGCGGGAACCGTGGCGCGGCTCGTCCGTTTCGGTGGCCATGGAAGAGATCGCCGCCGACCTCGTCGCAAAGACGGAACTGCCCTATCCGGTCATGCTTGCACGCATGATCGGCGCCGTGCTGCTCGGCGCCGTGATCGGCGCGGAGCGGGAATATCGCGATCATCCGGCAGGCCTTCGCACCCATATCCTCGTGTCGCTGTCGGCCTGCGTCTTCGCGCTCCTGTCCATCGAGAGCGTTCACATGGCGGGCTTTGCCGACGAGCAGGTGCGGATCGATCCGCTGCGCGTCATCGAGGCCGTGACCTCGGGCGTCGCCTTTCTGGCGGCCGGCATGATCGTTTTTTCGCGCGGCAAGGTGAAAGGGCTGACGACGGGGGCGGGCATGTGGCTGGCCGGCGCGGTCGGCCTTGCCGTCGGGCTCGGCTACTGGTTCGTCGCGGCGGTGGCGACGGCGGCCTGCTTCAGCGTGCTTTTCATCCTCGCCAAGATCGATATCGGCAGCGACGACGCGCGGGAAAACCGCCGCGAGGGCGAGGAAAGATGATGTCCGCCAGGGCCTCCATGACCGGCCGCCGATGGAACAAATTTGCCGCCCGGACATTTCCCCTTCAACGCAACGATGAAAGGAAACTTCGATGGCTCGGGCTTTGATTCTCTGGCTGATGGGCGTGCCGCTCTTCCTCGTCCTCCTGCTCTGGTACTTCTTCTTCTGATGAGCCGCCTCACGCGCCGGCAAGGCGCGAAAACATCCTGAAATCATGAAAGGCACCCTTGAACCAGGCTTTCTGGCGAAGGGTGCCTTCATAGTGAAAGCCCGCCTTTTCCAGCACCCGGTCCGATGCGGGATTGCCCGGCAGGGTCCAGGCCTCGATGCGGTTGAGCCCGAAAGGCCCGAAACCGCAGATCACCACCGCCTCCAGCGCTTCGTTCATGTAGCCCTTGCCCCAGGCGGCGGGATGCAGCTCATAGCCGACCTCCGCACTGCGGTTCCGCGCGTCGAGGCTGTTGAAGCGTATGGCGCCGAGCAGCGTCGCCGTCGCGCCGTCCTCGATAATCCACGCGCATCCCTTGCCCCTGGCGAAGACCTCACCCATCCATTTGACCGCTCGTTCGGCCTGGCGGCGGCTCGGCGTGTCCGGCCAGTCGGAAAAGCGCGTCACCTCGGGGCAGGAGAGGAGGGCGTGGAAGGCTCCGCAATCCTCCGGCCGGGCCTGCCGCAGCCGGAGGCGCGCGGTGGCAAGGCTCGGAAAGTCCATGACGGTGTTGGCTGTGGGGGGCTTGGGCATTGTCGGCATCCGGCTGCATGGGTGGCCGCATCCTTGCAGAAATTCCTGACCCCGCAAGCGTACCGATGACAGGCTCTAAATTCTTTTGTTTTCGTTTGTCTTTTCGGGAAAACCGGTTCCCAATTTGCCCTGACAAACTCTAGAACGAAAAGCGGCGCCACAGGGGCGCCGCCATCCATCGTCCGATTGCCGAAAGTTCTATTCGTCGAGATCCGCGAGGATTTCCGCGGCGCGGCCGGCGCTGGTGTGGCGCACGTCCACGTCCTGGCGGCGGTTGGCGAAGAGTTCGGTCGCCATGATCTTTTCCGCGAGGTCGGCGGGCAGCGACAGCAGCACGCGCTGGTCGTCCTTGTGGATGCCGCCGAGTTCCGAACGACGGCCGGTGATCATGCCGCCGGCCACCGTGTTGTTGGTGTCGGGGTCGATCAGGATGAAGGCGCCGGTGGTGCGGTTCTGCTCGTAGGTGTCGAAGATCGCCTGCTCGTCGAAGGTGAGGTGCACCTTGCCGATGGCGTTCATGCCGAGCTTTTCGGCGCTGTTCCACTTGGAGGTCTTCAGGTCTAGCTGGCTCACCGGCTCGATGCTGACGCGCTGGCGGCGCGAGCCGCTCTTCAGCCAGTAGCGCTTGCCGGGCTCGATGCCTTCGGGCTGCAGGGCGACGAGCTGGGCGTCGAAGCCGCGGCCGGTCATGGGCTGGCTGTCGATGGCGACGATCATGTCGCCGCGCGACACGTCCACCTGGCGGTCGAGCACCAGCGTGATGGCATCGCCCGCGACGGCCGCGTTGCGCACGAGGTCGAAGGTGACGATCTTGGTGACGTTCGCCACCATGCCGGAGGGCAGGATGACGACCGAGTCGCCCGGCTTGACCGAGCCGCCGGCGACGGTGCCCTGATAGCCGCGGAAGCTCTCGCCGGGGCGGGAGACGCGCTGCACCGGCAGGCGGAAGCCGACCGTCTGGTTGGAGCGGGTGGTGGCCTTTTCCAGCGTCTCGACCAGCGTCGGGCCGTCATACCAGGGCATGGCGGCGCGGCCGTCATAGACGACGTTCTCGCCCTTCAGCGCCGACATCGGAATGGCGGTGATCTGCTTGACGCCGAGCGTCAGGGCGAATTCGCGGAAGTCGTGCGAGATCTGGTCGAAGCGGGCGCGGTCGTAGTCCGTGAGGTCGATCTTATTGACCGCGAGCACGAACTGGCGAATGCCCATCAGCGAGGCGATGGTAGCGTGGCGGCGCGTCTGCTCCAGGATGCCGGCGCGGGCATCGACCAGCAGCACGGCGAGATCGGCCGTCGAAGCGCCGGTCGCCATGTTGCGGGTATATTGCTCGTGGCCGGGCGTATCGGCGACGATGAAGGAGCGGCGGTCCGTCGAGAAGTAGCGATAGGCGACGTCGATGGTGATGCCCTGTTCTCGCTCGGCCTGCAGGCCGTCGAGAAGCAGCGCGAAGTCGGGCAGGCCGAGATCGTTCTGCTTGCCGGAGCTGTCACGCTCGAGCGTCGCGGCCTGGTCTTCCTTGACGGCCTTGGTGTCCCAGAGCAGGCGGCCGATCAGCGTCGACTTGCCGTCGTCGACCGAGCCGCAGGTGATGAGGCGAAGCGGGCGGGAATCGCGGATCGCCCGCGCCTGACCAAGGGCCGGTTCTTCGACGGGCACAAGAACCTCGGCGGTTGCAGTGGCGGAAACGGTCATCTCAGAAATACCCTTCGCGTTTCTTCTTTTCCATGGAGCCGGACTGGTCGCGGTCGATCGCGCGGCCCTGGCGTTCGGAGACGGTCGCGGTCTCCAGCTCGGCAATGATGTCGTCGAGCGTCGTGGCGGTAGAGCGGATGGCGCCGGTCAGCGGGAAGCAGCCGAGCGTGCGGAAACGGATGACGCCTTCCTGCTTCACTTCGCCGGGAAGCAGTTCCAGGCGCGGATCCTCGGCCATGATCATCATGCCGTCGCGCTCGACATAGGGACGCTTCTTGGCGAAATAGAGCGGCACGATCGGGATGTCTTCTGCCTGGATGTAGCGCCAGATGTCGACCTCGGTCCAGTTGGACAGCGGGAAGGCGCGCACGCTCTCGCCCTGACGGACCATGCCGTTATAGACGTTCCACAGTTCCGGGCGCTGGTTGCGCGGGTCCCAGCGGTGGTCGGGCGTGCGGAAGGAGTAGATGCGCTCCTTGGCGCGCGAGGCCTCCTCGTCGCGGCGTGCGCCGCCGAAGGCCGCGTCGTACTTGCCGGCGTCGAGCGCCTGGCGCAGCGATTCCGTCTTCATGATGTCGGTATAGAGCGCCGAACCATGAGAGAAGGGCGTGACATTCTCCGCCGCGCCGCGCGGGTTGACGTGCTCGATGAGGTCGAGATCGTATTCCTTCACGATATTGTCGCGGAAGGCGATCATCTCGGCGAACTTCCAGCCCGTGTTGACGTGCAGCAGCGGGAAGGGCACGCGGCCGGGATAGAAGGCCTTGCGGGCGAGATGCAGCAGGACGGAGGAGTCCTTGCCGATCGAATAGAGCATGACGGGACGCTCGAATTCGGCGGCGACCTCGCGGAAGATATGGATCGCCTCGTTTTCCAGCGCCTTCAGGTGCGGATCGAGCGGCGGCTTCGGCGTCGCGTTGTGCTTGGCTTCCGCCTCGTTACGGATATCGGACATTAAACTCGTCACTCCAGATAGGGATGCCTTGGGAGGGCTGTTCGGTTCAGGCCACGCTCGGGGCCGGGAGGGGGAGGCGGCGGCTTCCGCGACGTGCAGGCCGCATTCGCGCTTCTCGTCGTTTTCCCACCACCAGCGGCCGGCGCGCTCGGGCTCGCCCGGCTTGATGGCGCGCGTACAGGGCTCGCAGCCGATGGACGGGTAACCGCGCTTGTGCATCGGGTTCACCGGCACGGCCTCTTCGGTGACATAGGCCTTGATGCGGTCGATGTCCCAGTCGGCCAGGGGGTTCACCTTGATGAGGTTGCGGTCGGCGTCGTATTCGGCGAAGGGCGTATCCGCCCGGTTGCCGGACTGGCCGCGGCGCAGGCCCGTGATCCAGAAGGATGCCCCTTCGAGCGCGCGCGCAAGCGGCTTCAGCTTGCGCACGCCGCAACAGGCATGCCGCGCCTCGACGCTCTCGTAGAAGCCGTTGAGGCCGTATTTCGCCGCATAAGCGTCGATATCGTCCTGCACCGGATGATAGCGGGTGATGGTGATGCCGTACTGTTCCTCGGTCTCGTCGATGAGGTCGACCGTCTCCTTGAAGAGGCGGCCGGTCTCCAGCGTCGCGACGTCGATGGCAAGGCGCCCCGTGCCGATGGCGGCGGTGATGACCTGGTCCTCGATGCCGAGGCTGGTGGTGAAGACGGCGCGCCCGCCAAGCTCCGCCACAAGCGCCAGGCGCCCGGCAAGGTCGAGACCGGCCAGTTTGTCGTTCAGGGCTTCCGCGATCCCGTTTCCGGTAAGAGCAGTCATTCCGTTTCCAAGCCTTTGCGAGAATTTGCCGGATTATCGCAGGGGCGAAACGGGAGAGACAGCAAAACGGATTTCCAAAGCCTTGGGACGAAGAGCAAATATCTCTCCATCTCAGCCCCGGTGCAGAAATCCTGCCGCCGGGGAACGCTTTGATATTATTCTATAAAAATAGTAGAAAATAAGCTGCCTGCGGGCAATAAGATCAGGCGGCCGCCTCCATGTCGAATTCGACATGAATACGGTCGTAGGGGAAGGCGAAGCCGCCCTCGGTCTTGTCGATCACGCCGCTCTTCGCCAACATGTCCAGGTCCCCATGAACGTTCTTGATATCGCGGTTCACCAGCTTCGCCACCTCGCGCACGGTGAGGGAACCCCGGCCGGCCATCGCCATGACGATCTCGGTTCGTTTTGGCGCTAGCGTCCGGTGCATCGATTCCCATGAATCGAACGACAGTACGGAGCGAGCCTCAAAGGCCTCGCCCGCCTCCGCCCGCTTCGCGGCATCGACTGCTGAAGCAATCACATCCTTCATGCTTTCAATCTTCACGGTCAGCGTTTCCATCGATCCATCCTTTCATGTCTGCGTCAAAGTCCAGCAGCAGCTTCTCGACGGACTCAAAGACATAGGAATGTTCTTCGACGCCGATATGTTTGTGGTCCCCTTTGCCGGCCTCGTTGTCGTAACGCATCACGCAGACGCCATCGACCACGAAGGCCAGACGGTATTTGAAGGAGTGATGGCTGCCGCGCAACGGTTCGGGCGTCAGCCATATCACGAGGTCCGCGAACATGGCCTCGCCGATCTGTCTTCGGGTCTTGACGATCAGCCGCGCTTTCATGTTGGTGTTTATACCATCAAGCAATCCTGTTGGCAATTACACCAACAAGATTCCGTAGAGCAGGCGTGCCCCGATGACTATGCCGGGGTCATCGCGAGATCTCTTGGCGATGGATCGGTCGGCGAGACCGTCACCGATCGCTCACCGCCGCCCGCGGGTTCGTCCAGGGCTCCTGGTTGGAGCGGGCGAGGGGTTGTTTGCCGAGGATATGGTCGGCGGCCTTTTCGCCCGTCATGATCGAGGGGGCGTTGAGGTTGCCGTAGGTGACATGCGGGAAGATGGACGAATCCGCGACGCGCAGGCCATCGACGCCGATGACGCGGGTCTGCGGGTCGACCACCGCCATCGGATCGTCCGCCGCGCCCATGCGGCAGGTGCCGCAGGGATGGTAGGCGCTTTCCAGATGCTCGCGCAGGAAGGCGTCGATCTCGTCGTCCGTCTGCACTCTCTCGCCGGGCTGGATTTCCGGCCCGCGGAAGTCGTCGAAGGCCTTCTGGCCGAAGATCTCGCGGGTGAGACGCACGCAGTGGCGGAACTTCACCCAGTCTTCCTCGTGGCTCATATAGTTGAAGCGGATCATCGGATCGGCCCCAGGGTCGGACGAGCGCAGCGTGACGCTGCCGCGCGACTTCGACAGGTTATAGCCGACATGCACCTGGAAGCCGTGGCTCTTGGCCGCCGCCTTGCCGTCATAGGAGATGGCGACGGGCAGGAAGTGATACTGGATGTCCGGCTGCTTCAGCCCGGCCGCCGAGCGCAGGAAGGCGCAGGCCTCGAACTGGTTGGACGCGCCGAGCCCGCCCTTGGACAGCAGCCACTGCGCGCCCGCCACGCCCTGCCAGAACCACGGCAGCCAAGAATAGAGCGAGACCGGCTTGGTGGAGACCTGCTGGAAATAGAATTCCATATGGTCCTGCAGGTTGGCGCCGACGCCCGGCCGGTCCACCTTCACCGCGATGCCCATGTCCTTGAGGTGTTGCGCCGGGCCGATGCCCGAAAGCATCAGCAGCTTCGGCGAGTTGAAGGAGGAGGCCGAGACGACGACTTCCCGGTTCGCCTTCACCACCTCGATCTTGCCGTTTCGCTCGATCTCGACGCCGACGGCGCGGCCGTTCTCGATGACGATCTTGCGCGCGAAGCAGCGCACGAGGGAAACGTTCTGCCGCTTCATCGCCGGGCGCAGATAGGCATTGGCCGCCGACCAGCGCCGCCCGTTGTAGATCGTCTGCTCCATCAGGCCGAAACCTTCCTGCTTGGAGCCGTTGTAATCGTCCGTCGTCTCGAAGCCGGCCTGCTGGCCGGCCTGGATGAAGGCGTGGAAGAGCGGGTTCGTCACCGGCCCGCGCCGCACATGCAGCGGCCCGTTCGTGCCGCGCCAGCCCGCTTCGCCGCCGAGCGAGGTCTCCAGCCGCTTGTAGTAGGGCAGCACGTCTGCATAGGCCCAACCCTGCGCGCCGAGCTCTTCCCAGCGGTTGAAGTCCTCTGCATGGCCGCGCACATAGACGAGGCCGTTGATGGAGGACGAGCCGCCGATCACCTTGCCGCGCGGGGCGGTGATGCGCCGGTTGTTGAGGTTGGGCTCAGGCTCGGAGAGGTAACCCCAGTTGTAGCGCTTCATGCTCATCGGCCAGGCGAGCGCGGCCGGCATCTGGATGAACGGCCCGATATCCGAGCCGCCATATTCCAGCACCATGACCGTGTGCTTGCCGTCTTCCGAAAGACGATAGGCCAGCGCCGAGCCGGCCGAGCCGGAGCCGATGATGATATAGTCTGCGTTCTGCATGGCGTTTGCCCCCTGAATTCCTGCCTGCGGCAAGCGCCCTCATCCGGCGGCCGCCCTCTCCCCGAGAGAGGCCGCGACGGCGGATGAGGGCAATCCCCTACCTCAATACGGTGCCTCGACCTTGCCCATGGAGACATAGACCGTCTTCAGCTCCGAATAATGCTCCAGTGCGGCCAGCGAGTTTTCCCGCCCGAAACCGGACTGCTTGGAGCCGCCGAAGGGGATTTCCACGGGGCAGAGGTTGTAGGTGTTGATCCACAGCGTGCCGGCTTCGAGCTGGTCGACGACGCGGTGCGCGCGGGTGATGTCGGCGGTGAAGACGCCGCCGGACAGGCCGAATTCCGTGGCGTTGCCGCGGGCGATCACCTCGCCCTCGCTGTCGAAGTCGAGCACGCACATGACGGGCCCGAAGATCTCCTCGCGGGCGATGGTCATGTCGTCGGTGACATCGGCGAAGACGGTCGGCTGGATATAGGTGCCTTCACCCGAAACGTCGTTCGGAATGCCGCCGCCCGTCAGAAGCGTCGCGCCCTCGGCCTTGCCCTTGCCGATATAGTCGAGAACCTTGTCGCGCTGGGCCTTCGAGACCATCGGACCGAGCTGCGTCGCCTCGTCCATCGGATCGCCGATCAGGATCTTCTCCGTGCGCTCCTTGAGGCGGGCGAGGAACTTCTGCTTGATGCCCTTCTGCACGAAGACGCGGGTGCCGTTGGAGCAGACCTGGCCCGTCGAATAGAAGTTGCCGAGCATCGCCCCGCCGATGGCGCTTTCGAGGTCGGCGTCGTCGAAGACGATGAGCGGCGACTTGCCGCCAAGTTCCATCGTGACATGCTTGAGGTCGGACGCGGCGGCGCCCGCCACCTTCTTGCCGGTCGGTACGGAGCCGGTCAGCGAGACCTTGGCGATGTCAGGGTGGTTGACAAGCAGCGGCCCCGTCGAACGATCCCCCTGGATGACGTTGTAGAGGCCCTTCGGCAGGCCGGCCTCGATGAGGATTTCCGCGATCTTCAGCGCGCCGAGCGGGGTGTTTTCCGAGGGCTTGAAGACCATGGCATTGCCGCAGACCAGCGCTGGCGCGCCCTTCCAGCAGGCGATCTGCTGCGGATAGTTCCAGGCGCCGATGCCCACGCACACGCCGAGCGGCACGCGCTTGGTGAAGGCGAAGTCCTGCCCGAGCGGGATATAGTCGCCGTTCAGGCCCGCCGCCGCGATGCCGCCGAAGAATTCGAAGGCGTCGGCGCCCGAGGTCGGATCGGCGACGATGGTTTCCTGGATCGGCTTGCCGGTGTCGAGCGTTTCCAGTTCGGAAAGTTCGCGGTTCCTCTCGCGCATGATCTCGGCGGCGCGCTTGAGAATGCGGCCGCGCGCGGTGGGGCTCATCGCCGCCCATTCCTTCTGCGCGCGCTTGGCGGAGGCGATGGCCTTTTCCACGATGGCGGGCGTTGCGGCATGGAGCTTCGCGATCACCTCGCCGGTGGCGGGATAGAGGCTCTCAAAGGGCGTGCCGGCGGTATCCTCGACATAGTCGCCGTCGATGAAATGCGAGGCTTTCGGTTGGGCTTTCATGTCATTCTCCTCGCGGATAGCGTTTGGATTCCTCGAGATTGTCGAGGTTCATGTGGTTGCGCATGTAGCGTTCGGATGCCTTCTGCAGCGGCTGGTGGTCCCATGGATAATAGGCGCCGTTGCGCAGCGCCTCGTAGACCACCCAGCGCCGCGCCTGGCTCTCGCGCACGGCGGCGTCGAAGGCGGCCATGTCCCAGCGCGCCTCGCGCATCTGGCGGAAGGCATCCAGTGTCGCCCGGATCCCCGGATTGTCGGAGGCCGCAAGGTTCGTCAGTTCCTGCGGATCGGCCTCGAGATCGTAGAGCTGTTCGGGATCGAGTTCGCAATGGATGTATTTCCACTTGCCTTCGCGAATACCGACGAGCGGCGCATAGGAGGCTTCGGCCGCATATTCCATCAGCACCGGCGTCGTGCGTTCCGCGCCGTTGATGACGGGCAGCAGGCTTTCCCCGTCGGTCCAGGGCATCACCTCGTCCATGGAGATGCCGGCGAGGTCGCAGAGCGTCGGCGTCACGTCGAGATTGGAGGTCGGCGCCAGATGCAGGCCGGGCGTCACGCCTGGGCCGGCAACCATCAGCGGCACGCGGGCCGACCCCTCGAAGAAGTTCATCTTGAACCACAGGCCGCGCTCGCCGAGCATGTCGCCATGGTCGGAGCAGAAGAGCACCAGCGTCTCGTCCAGCATGCGCGTGCGCGTCAGCGTGTCGACGAGTTCGCCGACCTTCTCGTCGAGATAGGAGATATTGGCGAAATAGGCCTGGCGCGAGCGGCGCACGTCCTCGCCGCTGATGGCGAACTTGGCATAGTCGCAGGAATGCAGGATGCGGGCGGAATGCGGGTCCTGCTCCTCCAGCATGCCGACCTCGGGCGTCAGATGCGCGCAATCCTCGTAGAGGTCCCAGAATTTCCGGCGCGCCACATAGGGGTCGTGCGGATGGGTGAAGGAGACGGTGAGGCACCAGGGACGGCGGTACTGGTCGTCGTTCTCGCGGGAAAGCTGGTAGAGTTTCTGGTTGGCGAGGAAGGCGACCTCGTCGTCATATTCCATCTGGTTGGTGATCTCGGCCACGCCCGCGCCCGTCACCGAACCCATATTGTGATACCACCAGTCGATGCGCTCGCCCGGCTTGCGGTAATCGGGCGTCCAGCCGAAATCGGCGGGGTAGATGTCGGTGGTCAGCCGCTCCTCGAAACCGTGCAGCTGGTCCGGCCCGACGAAATGCATCTTGCCCGACAGCGCCGTGTAATAGCCGGCGCGGCGCAGGTGATGGGCGAAGGTGGGGATGGAGGAAACGTATTCCGCCGCATTGTCATAGACCCGCGTGCGGCTCGGCAACTGGCCGGCCATGAAGGAGGCGCGGGCGGGCGCGCAGAGCGGCGAGGACGTATAGTTGTTGCGGAACCGCGCCGAGCGCGCGGCGAGCGTCTTCATGTGTGGCGCATGCAGCCAGTCCGCCGGCCCGTCGGGGAAAAAGGTCCCGTTGAGCTGGTCGACCATGATGATCAGGATGTTCGGCTTGCTGGCGGTCACGGGCTGGTCCTTGAAATGAATGAAACAGGTATCCGGAATCTCTATCGCGCCCGTGTGACGGGTGGTCGTCGGCCCGCGGCGGCGCAAGCGGCGCTTGCGACGGCGGCAAGCTGGGCATTGAGGTAGCCTTCCGTCAGCGCGATCGAGGACTCGATGCTGACGGGCGCCGATTTCAGCCCCTGCCGCAGGTAGAGCCCGTCGATCATCGCGGCCGCCCCGTCGGCGATCTCGCGGGCGCGCTCGGCCGGGCAAAGCTGCTTGAGGCTGGCAAGCAGGTTGGAATTGAGCCGCCGCGCATAGACGACGAGCAGCCGCCGCACGGCTTCCGAGCGCTGCGCCTCCGAATAGAAGGCAAGCCAGGCCGCCACCGTCTCCGGCGCGAACTGGTGCGCCTGGAAATTGACGCGGATGACGGCCGAAAGCCGCTCCCGTGGTGTCGCCGCCGCCGTGAGGGCCGCCACCGCATCGGCGCGCAACTGGCGCAAGAGGCTGCGGATCGTCTCGATGACGAGCTGTTCCTTGGAGCCGAAATAGTGATGCGCGAGGGCCGGGGAGACGCCGGCATGGCGAGCGATTTCCGACATGGTCACGGTCAGCGAGCCATGGTCGCCGACCGCCCGGAGCGTCGCGTCCACCAGCGCCTTGCGGCGCACCGGCTCCATTCCAACCTTCGGCATGCTCGTCCCCTGCTTTTGGTCAAGAATATTTTTAATTGAGTGATCAATCAATAAAAATCTGCTGCCCGGGCCAGGCCACAATCGGCTGTCGCAAAGCCCGCCGGTTTCATGTTAGGCTGGCTTTGTTTTCATTCATTTTTCGAGGTGCATCATGGTCCTCTCCCCCGGAATGAATCCTCTCTCCGACGTGCGTGCGAAATGGGGCTGGTTCGTCGCCCTCGGCGTCGTCCTGCTTGCTTTCGGCGGCATTGCCGCCGCCAATCTCTTCATGGCGACGGTCGCCTCGGTCTATTATGTCGGCATGCTGATGATCGTCGGCGGTGCGGTGCATCTCGCCCATGCCTTTCAGGTCAAGGCCTGGCGGGAGACGATTTCCTGGGCGCTGAGCGCCTTGCTCTATCTTGCCGCGGGCGTGCTCGCCTTCGTCAATCCGGTGCTCACCTCGGCCGTGCTGACCTTGCTGATGGCGGCCGCGCTGCTCGTCGCCGGCGTCTTCCGCATCTTCGCGGCCTGGCGCGTGCGGCCGGAAAGCGGCTGGGGCTGGCTGATGGCCGGCGGCGTCGTCACGGCGCTCGCCGGCGTGGTCTTCATTCTCGGCTGGCCGGTGAACAGCCTCTGGCTGCTCGGCCTCTTCCTCGCTTTCGACCTTGCCATGCAGGGCTGGGCGCTCGTCGCCTTCGGCTTCGCGCTGCGCAAGTAATCTCCACCCTTTACCTCCCGCCGCCGCGGTCCCATCATGGCGGCGGGAGGATTGCTCATGGACGTTTCCATCATCGGCTGGGCGCATACGCGTTTCGGCAAGCTCGAAGGCGAGACGGTCGAAAGCCTGATCGTCACCGTGGCCCGCGAGGCCATCGCCCATGCGGGCCTGGCGGCGGGCGATATCGACGAGATCGTGCTCGGTCATTTCAACGCCGGCTTCTCGCCGCAGGACTTCACCGCCAGCCTCGTGCTGCAGGCCGACGACGCGCTGCGCTTCAAGCCCGCGACGCGGGTGGAAAATGCCTGCGCCACCGGCTCGGCCGCCGTGCATCAGGGTATCCGCGCCATTCGCGCCGGGGCCGCCCGATACGTGCTCGTCGTCGGCGTCGAGCAGATGACGAGGACGCCCGCCGCCGAGATCGGCGCCAATCTCCTGAAAGCCTCCTATCTGCCGGAGGACGGCGACACCCCTGCCGGTTTTGCCGGCGTCTTCGGCCGTATCGCCTCGGCCTATTTCCAGCGCCATGGCGATCAGTCCGACGCGCTCGCCGCCATCGCCGCAAAGAACCACCGGAACGGCGTCGCCAATCCCTATGCCCAGATGCAGAAGGACCTCGGCTTCGATTTCTGCCGCACCGAGAGCGAGAAGAACCCCTTCGTCGCCGGCCCCCTGAAACGCACGGATTGTTCGCTCGTCTCCGATGGGGCGGCCGCCGTCGTTCTGGCGTCCTCGGACGCGGCCGCCAGCGCCCCGCGCGCCATCGCCTTCCGGGCGAGCGCCCATGTGCAGGATTTCCTGCCCATGTCGAAGCGCGACATCCTGCGTTTCGAGGGCTGCGCGGAGGCCTGGCGGCAGGCGCTCGCGGAGGCCGGCGCGACGCTCGGCGACCTCTCCTTCGTCGAAACCCACGACTGCTTCACCATTGCCGAGCTCATCGAATACGAGGCGATGGGCCTTGCAAAACCCGGCGAGGGCGGCAGGCTCGCCCTTTCCGGCGAGACCGCAAGGAACGGCCGCCTCCCGGTCAATCCGTCCGGCGGGCTCAAGGCCAAGGGTCATCCCATCGGCGCGACGGGCGTTTCCATGCATGTGCTGACCGCCATGCAGCTCGCCGGCGAGGCCGGCGGCATCCAGGTCCCCGGCGCCACGCTCGGCGGTCTCTTCAACATGGGCGGCGCCGCCGTCGCCAACTACGTCTCGATCCTCGAACGGCAGCGTTGAGCGGTTTGACAGCCGCCCCGCCAGCGCCTAGAAATCGGCTGTGGGATGGGGATGGAGCTCCCCGACAACTGCCGTTTACCGGCTGATAGCTCCTGCCAGACCGGCCAGCGATGGCCGTCGACGGCGGGAGCGTGTTTGGCGACCGCCCGAGGGCGGTTTTTTGTTGTCCGGACAATCGGATCGCTGAACGTGAGGGCAACGGACATGAACTATCTGATCGTCTTTCTCGGCGCGGGGCTGGGCGGTGCGGGCCGGCACGGGGTGAACGTGCTGGCGGCGCGTCTCTTCGGCACAGGCTTTCCCGCGGGCACGCTCGCCATCAATGTGCTCGGCTGCTTCGTCATGGGGCTGGTCGCCGGCATCTTCGCCTTTCGCGGACACCTGCCGCAGGAGGCACGCCTTTTCCTGGCAACGGGCGTTCTCGGCGGCTTCACCACCTTTTCCGCCTTCTCGCTCGATGCGGCGCTGCTGTGGGAGCGCGGCGAGGCGGGGCTGGCGGCGCTTTATGTCGGCGCGTCGGTCGTTCTTTCGCTCGCCGGCGTGGCGGCGGGGCTCTGGCTCTCGCGCCTGATGCTCGCGGGAGGTGCAGCGTGAAGGCGCTCCTGGCCTCCTGGCAGGTCTGGGCGCTCGCTTCGGCGGTCTTCGCGGCGCTGACCGCCATCTTCGCCAAGGTCGGCATTGCCGGTGTCAATTCCGACTTCGCCACCTTCGTGCGCACCCTCGTCATTCTCGCCGCCATCGGTCTGATGCTGACGCTTGCCGGCACCTGGCAGGCGCCGGGCACGGTCTCGGCGAGAAGCTGGCTTTTCCTCGTTCTCTCGGGTCTGGCGACCGGCGCGTCCTGGCTCTGCTATTTCCGCGCCCTCAAGATCGGCAAGGCCGCGCAGGTCGCGCCGGTGGACAAGCTCAGCGTCGTCCTCGTCGCGGTCTTCGCCGTGCTGGTCCTTGGCGAGCAGCTTTCGCCGGCCCATTGGCTCGCCGTTTTCATGATCGGCGCCGGGGCCTTGATGCTGGCGCTTCCAATATGAGTGAAATCTTTTTCAACTCTTTGTAGTTGTTGAAGTTTCATGAAATTGTCATGCCAGGGAAACGCTTTCTTCAGGGATGACGGCGGAGACTTCGCGGCATTGGAAAACGCCCTGGAGCCCACTGCATGTCCGCCGCCGAACTGCTAGCCCTTCGACGCTTCGGCGACGGCGAGATCGTCACGCTCGCCAAGCTGGTGATCGAGACGGCGTTCCAGCCCATCGTGGAGGCGGCGACGGGCGCGGTCTTCGGCTACGAGTCGCTGATGCGCGGCTTCGACCGCCTCGGCTTCCGCTCTCCGCTCGATCTCATCGACCGGGCGCATGAGGCGGGCCAGCTTCTGGCGCTCGAGCACATGGTCAACAGCCGCGCCATCGCGGCCTTCGCGGCGCTGCCGGATTTCCGCTCGCGTACGCTCTTCGTCAATCTCGATTCCCGCCTCGTGCCCGAGGGCGCCGACCTCGTCGAGCGCCTCGTCGGGCATCTGACGCGCGCCGGCATTCCGGCCTCGTCCATCTGCTTCGAGATTTCCGAGCGCTTCGACAACGATACGCTGCCGGATTTCGCCGTGCTGGTGCGCAAGCTGCGCCTTGCCGGCTTCAAGCTCGCCATCGACGATTTCGGCGTCGGCCATAACGGCCTGAAATTGCTCTGCGATCACCCGGTCGACTATCTCAAGATCGACCGCCACTTCATCTCCGGCATCGAGGCCGATGCCCGCAAGCGCCATCTGGTGCGCAACACCGTCAACGCCGCCCATGTGCTCGGCATCCGCGTCATCGCCGAAGGGGTGGAGACGGAGGCGGAGTTCGTCGCCTGCCGCGAGGCGGGCTGCGATCTCGTGCAGGGCTGGTTCATCTCCCGCCCGGTCACGGATTTTTCGGCGCTGAGCCCGGTCTATGCGCAGGTCGCCCGCGCCGGCGGCACGCGCCGCAATTCCCGCACGCTGGACAGCATCCTCATCCGCCGCGAGATCGAGCAGGTGGCGGTGCTGCGCGAGAACGAAAGCCTGGAATCGGTCTTCGAGTTCTTCCGCCGCGACCCCAAGCGCACCTTTTTCCCGGTGCTCAACGCCAATGACGAGCCGCGCGGCATCCTGCACGAATACCATGTGAAGGAGCTGAGCTATCATCCCTTCGGCCGCGACCTCCTGAAGAACAAGCTCTACCAGAAGAGCCTGTCGCATTTCGTCACGACGGCCCCCATCGCCGATCTCGATACGCCGGCCGAACAGTTGCTCGACGTCTTCACCGGCATGGGCGGCAACGAATGCGTGATCCTGACGGAGAACCTGCGTTATGCCGGCATTCTCTCGGCCTCCTCGCTCCTGAAGATCATCAACGAGAAGCGGCTGAAGACGGCGGAGGACCAGAACCCGCTGACCGGTCTTCCCGGCAACCGCTCGGTGCGCGACTACCTGCAGGACAAGGCGCTCGACGGCGACCAGCTTCGCTGCCTGTGCTACTTCGACTTCGACAATTTCAAGCCGTTCAACGACCGTTACGGCTTCCACAAGGGCGACCTTGCCCTGTCGCTCTTCGCCTCGCTCCTGCGGCGCGAATTCGTCGGCGAGGATGTCTTCGTCGGCCATGTCGGCGGTGACGATTTCTTCGCCGGCATTTGCGGCCGCCCCGCGCCTGACGTGCGGGAGATGCTGGAACGGCTGCTCGCCGATTTCGCCCGCGAGGTGCGCACGCTCTATTCGCCGGAGGACCGGTTGGCCGGGGAAATCCGCGGCCGCGACCGCGCCGGCCACGAGACGCGCTTTCCCCTGATGCGCTGCTCTGCCGTCGTGCTCACGCTGCCGGAGGGCGAGGTGATCGGGGAGGCGGGGCAGATCAGCAGCCGCATCGCCGCCCTCAAGGCCGACGCCAAGGCGAGCGACGGCGGGCTGGTCTTTTCGGGCGGCGAGTGAGGTTCTGCCCGGAAGCGATTCAAATGAATCGCGTTTTCCGCTAGAATCGGCGCAACAGGGCTGAAGAAACGCTGCCGGGAGGCCAAGCCATGACCGTTCCATCCACCATGTCCTATGTCGGGCTCACCGAACACGGCGGCCCGGACAATCTCGTGGTGATGGAGGGGCACACGCCGCAGCCGCGCGGCGGCGAGATCCTCGTGCGCGTTGCGGCGGCCGGCATCAACCGGCCGGATGTGCTCCAGCGCAAGGGCGACTATCCGCCGCCGCCCGATGCCAGCCCCATTCTCGGCCTGGAGATCGCCGGCGAGGTGGTGGCGCTGGGTGAGGGCGTCACGGACCACCGGATCGGTGACCGGGTCTGCGCGCTGGCCAATGGCGGCGGCTATGCGCAATATTGCACGGTGCCGGCGACGCAGGCCCTGCCTTTCCCCAGGGATTACGATGCGGTGAAGGCGGCGGCGCTGCCCGAAACGTTCTTCACCGTGTGGGCGAACCTCTTCATGATGGCGGGCCTGAAGTCCGGCGAAAGCGTGCTGATCCATGGCGGCTCCAGCGGCATCGGCACCACGGCCATCCAGCTTGCCGCCGCGCTCGGCTCGCGCGTCTTCGCGACGGCGGGCACGGCCGACAAGTGCGAGGCCTGCCTTTCCCTCGGCGCCAGCCGCGCCATCAACTATCGCAGCGAGGATTTCTGCGCCGTCATCGCCGAGGAGACCGGCAAGGCTGGCGTCGACGTCATTCTCGACATGATCGGCGCGGCCTATTTCGAGCGGAACCTGAAGTCGCTCGCCCGCGATGGCCGCCTGTCGATCATCGCCTTCCTCGGCGGCACCTTCGCCGAAAAGGTCAGCCTCGCGCCCATCATGCTCAAGCGCCTGCACATCACAGGCTCGGCCATGCGCCCGCGCACGGCGGCCGAAAAGCAGGCGATCCGCGACGCGCTTCTGGAAAAGGTCTGGCCGCTTCTGGAGGAGGGGCGCATCGCCCCGGTCCTGCACGCGGTGCTGCCATTCCGGGAGGCCGCGGCCGGCCACCGCATGATGGAGCACGGCGACCATATCGGGAAGATCGTCCTGACCTTCGACTGACGGGACGGGCAGGGCTCAGTCGGCGCGTTCGATACGGTTGCGCCCGCTGCGCTTGGAGGCGTAGAGCGCCCGGTCGGCGCGCTCGAAGAAATCGGCCGCCGGCGTGCCGCAGAATTGCGCAACGCCCGCCGACATGGTGTAGGCGCAGCCGAGCCCGGCACGGTTTTCTTCGCCGGCGATGTGGCTGCGCAGCCGTTCGGCGGTCGCCACCGCCTCCGGCATGCCGGCGCCCGGCATCAGCATCATGAATTCCTCGCCGCCGATGCGGGCGAAGATGTCGCCGCCGCGCAGTTGCTGGCGGCCGGCGGCCGCGAAATGGCGCAGCACCGCGTCGCCGCGGGCATGGCCGTAGCGGTCGTTGATCGTTTTGAAATGGTCGAGGTCGATCAGCACCAGCGAAAGCGCGGCGCCCTCGCGGAAGGCGGCCTGCATTTCCGCATCCAGCCGCTCCATTGCGGCGCGGCGGCTGAGCAGGCCGGTGAGCGGGTCGGTATCGGCGGCAAGCTGCGCGGCGTCGCGCGCCTGTTGCAGCACCCGCTCGTTGGATTTCAGCATGCTGATGTCGGTGAAGACGTGCCACAGCCAGCCGCCGGGCAGCAGCGTCTCGTTGACGAGGAACCAGCGCTCGTCGCTGACGTCGATCTCGAAGGTGCGCTGCGGACGACTGCGCCGCCGTTCGCCGGCCATCGCCAGGAAGGCTTCGATCTCCATGGTCACGCGCGGACCGATGCCGGTGGCATGGCAGTGGCGCATGATGTCGGCGAAGGTCCTGGCGCCCGGCTGCACGTCGAAGAGCGTGCGAAAGGCGGTCGAGCCATAGGAAAGCACGTCGTCGGGCGAGAACAGCGCGAAGGCGACGCCGGAGGCGTCGAGCCCGGACAGGATGAGATCGGTGGCGGCGCGGTCGCGGATCAGCGCGAGCGGCAGGATCGCATCGACATGCGCAACGCCGCTCTCCTGCGGCCAGCCTTGCCTGTCGTTGCGTCGCACCCGCCATTTCCTCCCAGGACAGAATCACCGCGTGCTGCGGATGATGGGGGTCCTTTGTGGCAGAAGGGGGCAGGCCCGCAATCGCGACCGGCGGACGGCGTTAACAAATCCTCAATCGCGCGGCAGGCGCAGGGCCAGCAGCACGCCGAGCGCGGCGGGCAGGGCCAGCAGGAGGTAGAGCCAGCGCGCCGCGCTGACGGCGCCCGGGATGCCGCCCGGCTCCACCAGCCCCGCCGAATTGACGATGATGCCGGCGAGCGCCGCGCCGAAGGCGGCGCCCAGCGACTGCATGGTGGTGATGGCGGCCGAGGCCTTGTCGGTTTCCCCTGCCGGCGCAAGGCGCATGACATGGGTGACGAGATGCGCCCAGCCCATGCCGATGCCGAAGCCCATCAGGAAGATGAAGAGCGTGGAAAGCGCCAGGAGGGCAAGGCCGCTATCCGGATTGTGCCGGGCGAGCGTGAAGACCAGGAGCACGGTCGCCACCGTTTCCACCACCGCGCCGATGACGACGATGCGGTTGGCGCTGCGGCCCTGGAAGCGCACCGTCACGAAGGCGGCAATGGTCCAGCCGAGCGCCAGCAGCGCCACGAGATAGCCAGAGACCAGCGGTGTCACCCCATGCAGCACCTGCAGGAAATAGGGAATGTAGACATCCGAGCAGATCGTCACCAGCAGGAGCAGCATGACGAGATAGACGCCGGCGAGCGGGGAGGAGAGGCGGATCGTGCCGGCGGGCAGCAGGCGGGCCTCGGCGCTGCGCTCGATGGCGACGGCCGTGACGACGGCGACGACCGCCGCGCCGGCGAGAAGGCCGCGCAGGATCGGCGTCTCGGCGGAACTGGCGAAGGACAGCATGACGACCGCCGCCACGAGAAGCAGGATCTGCAGGAAGGGCGTCTTCGTCGTCACGCGTTCGCCGTCCCCGGAGGGCAGCAGCCGGGGCGCGCAGACGGCCATGAGCACCGAGATGGGAACGAGCAGGGCGAAGGCCTCGCGCCAGGCGCTGCCGGCCGCGAAGATGCCGCCGATGGTCGGCCCGAGGAAGGTGGCGATGCCCCAGGCGGCGGCATAGAGCGTGGAGGCCGTGCTCCACAGCGTCTCGGGGTAGACGAAGCGGATGAAGGCATAGCCGAGCGCGACGAGGAAGCCCGCGCCGAGCCCCTGGATCGCCCGGCCGATCAGCACCGTCTCCATGCTGGGCGCGATGGCGCAGACGAGGCTGCCGACACCGAACAGCGCCGCGCCGAAGACGTAGCAGCGGTTGAGGGTGACGCCTGGCGGCCGCACGGCGATGAAGGTGGAGCCGAGCACCGAGGCGGCGACATAGATGGTCGTCGCCCAGGCGAAGAGCGGCAGGCCGCCGATGTCGCGCACGATGGAGGGCATCAGCGTCGCCGTGATGTAGGTCTCCACCGCATGCAGCATGATGCCGCCGCCGAGCATCAGCGTGCCGAACAGATAGGCGCGGGACAGGAGGCTGGAAAGCCGCGGTGCGGCTTCCTTCGCGGTGGCGGCGCTCTCGAACATGGATTTCGGCCCTGGTATGCTGAAGAAGGTGGAAGAGACGTCGCACGGCCCAAACCGGAGTTCAAGCCGTGACTTTTTGATCGAGCGGCGCCGGATGGGGCGGCCTTACGGGGTCCATTCGCCGGCGATCTGCCGGGTCGCGACGTTGAAGCGGTTCCAGACGTTGATCGCGGCGATCTCCACGACGAGAGCGGCCAGCGTCTTTTCGTCATAGTGCCTGGCGGCCTCGTTCCAGATGGTATCCGGCACCGGCTCCTCGCGGTCGGCGATGCGCGTCAGCGCCTCGGTCAGGGCCAGCGCCGCGCGCTCTGCATCCGTATAGAACGGCGCCTCGCGCCAGGCGGCGACGGACAGAATGCGCCGGTCCGTCTCGCCAGCCTTCTTCATCATGCGCGGATGCAGATCGACGCAGAAGCCGCAGCCGTTGATCTGGCTGGCGCGAAGCTGCACGAGATGGGCGGTCTTTTCCGGCAGGCCGGTCTTCTGCGCGGCGCCCTGGAGGGCGCCCATGGCGGCCATGACATCGGGGAGAACGGCAACGATGTTGTTCATACGGGATTGCATTTCGGTGCTCCTTGCACTGTTTTTCGCTTCGACGGTTGCGAGCCCTGTCACACCGGTGCGGCTTCGTTCGTCATGGCCATGACGCCGCTGGACGAAGGAGTGTGACTGATGAGCGAAAAAAAGTTTTGGACCGAGCGTTTCGAGGCCGAGCGGGGCCGCCTGCGCGCCCTGGCCTACCGCATGCTGGGCTCGCGCGCCGAGGCCGAGGACATGGTGCAGGAGGCCTGGCTGCGCTGGAGCGGGCGGGCGAGGGCGTCGACAATCCGGCCGGTTGGCTGACCACCGTCGTCGGCCGCATCTGCCTCGACATGCTGCGCGCCCGTACGCGCCGCGGCGAAGAACCGATCGAGGGCGATGCCGGCGAAGCGCAGCATGCCGACCCGGGCGCGTTGGCGGACGAGCAGGCGGCGCTGGCCGATTCCGTCGGGCTTGCGCTTCTCGTGGTGCTGGAGCGCCTTGCGCCGGCCGAACGTCTCGCCTTCGTGCTGCATGACATGTTCGACGTGCCCTTCGAGGAGATCGGCCGCATCGTCGACCGCTCCCCCGTCGCCGCCCGCCAGCTCGCCAGCCGCGCCCGCCGCCGCGTGCAGGGCCTGCCGGAAACGCCGTCGGCCGATTACGAGCGCCGCAAGGGCGTCGTCGCCGCCTTTCTCGCGGCCTCGCGCGACGGCGATTTCTCCGGCCTGCTCGCCGTGCTCGATCCCGATGTCGTCTTCCATGCGGATGCCGACGCGGTGCGGCTCGGTTCGCTCGCCGAAATCCACGGGGCCGAGGCCGTGGCGACGACCTTCAAGGGCAAGGCGACCGCTGCAAGGCTCGCGCGCATCGATGGTGTGCTCGGGCTTGCCGTCATTCTCGGCGGCGAACTGCGGGTCATCGTCGTCATGGATGTGGAAGACGACCGGATCGTCGGGATCGAATCGATCGCCGACCCGGCCCGCATCGCTGCCATGACGGTGGATTATCTCTGAGGGGCGGCCTCAGATGCCGATCCGCCCGATGGCGGGTATCTTGATCGCCGGTCGCTGGAAGTCGACGCCGGCGACGAGGCCCATGATGTGCAGTTCCAGCCCCGAGCGCAGCCCGGCGGAAACGCCGAGCAGGCCGTAGAGCGTGGCATGCACGTCCTTGCCGTCGGGGTCCAGGGCGAAGAGCCTGCCGTCCGGCAGGTAGTCGCGGCCCACCGCGTCGGGCGGCAGCACGACGCCGAGTTCCGGCACGGAGCGCAGCACATGGGCGACGAAGGTGTTGGAGTTCGGCCCCGGCCAGATGCGGTAGGCGCCGGGCGTGGCATAGGGATAGGCGGCGATGGCCTTCTCGATCTTCGGGATCAGCCGGGCCGCCTGCTCGCCGCTGACGCTCACCACCACGTGCGGCGTGTTGGAATACCAGTAGGCGTCGGGCGCATAGGCGTTGCGGCGCACCGGCTTGCCCCAGCCCACCTTGTCGTAGCGGTTATAGGCGAGCGCGTTCGCCTCCTTGGTGACGATCCAGGCGTGGCTCGCCACCGCGCCCTTCATGCCGCCGGTCGCGGCGGAGAAGATGTGGATCGTCGCCTGCGGCATGTCCTTCGGCTTCGGCAGGATGCCGGCGGAGGACCAGTCGGCCTCCCGCCAGTTTGCCGGGCGGTCCTTGATGTACCAGTAGCCCGCCGAGGCGAGCGCCGGCATGAGATAGAGCACGAGGAAGAGGACAAGGACGTTTCGCAGCAATTTCATGCGGGGGGCTCTCCGAAACCGAGTGGGCAGGCGCGCGAATTCCGGATAATACCGCAGCGGAACGCGGAAATTTGAGGGCATGATCATGGCAAACCCCGTCCTTGTCGAAGTCACCCGTGGCAATCTCGTGGAAAGCCGCCATCGCGGCATGGTCGTCGCGGTCGATGGCGACGGCAAGGTGGTGTTTTCGCAGGGAGATATCGAGGCAGGCGTCTTCCCGCGCTCGGCCTGCAAGGCGATGCAGGGCCTGCCGCTGGTCGAAGGCGGCGCGGCCGATGCCTATGGCTTCGGCGCGAAGGAACTGGCGCTCGCCTGTTCCTCGCACAGCGGCGAGCCGGAGCATGTCCGCCTTGCCGGAGACATGCTTGCCGCCGCCGGTGTCGACGAGAGCGTGCTGGAATGCGGCGCCCACTGGTCCTTCGACCAGCCCGTGCTGATCCGCCAGGCGCGCAGTCTCGACCAGCCCGGCGCGCTGCACAACAATTGCTCGGGCAAACATGCCGGCTTCGTCTGCACCGCCTGCCACGCCGGCACGGGCCTCAAGGGCTATGTGCGCTACGAACATCCCGTGCAGGCCGAAATCCGCGGCGTCATGGAAAGCCTGACGGGGGCGGCGCTGGCGGTCGACAATTGCGGCGTCGACGGCTGCTCCATCCCGACCTATGCGATGCCGCTGAAGAGCCTTGCCCACGGTTTTGCGAAGATGGCGACGGGCACCGGCCTTGCGCCCGAACGCGCGAAAGCCGCGCGCCGCCTGATCGATGCCTGCATGGCCGAGCCCTTCTTCGTCGCCGGCACCAAGCGCGCCTGCACGCGCCTGATGAAGACCGCGCCCGGCCGCATCTTCGCCAAGACGGGGGCCGAGGGCGTCTTCTGCGCCGCCATTCCGGAAAAGGGCATCGCCATCGCGCTGAAATGCGAGGACGGCGCCACCCGCGCCGCCGAAAGCATGGTGGCCGCGACGCTCGCCCGCTTCTTCGCCGACGAGCCGGACCTTCACGCCGCGCTGCTCGCCCAGGCCAACCGCTCCATGTCCAACTGGAACGGCATCCATGTCGGCGATGTCAGGGTGACGGACGCGCTGACGGCCTGATCACGCCTCGACGATGTCGACGCCGAGTTCCCGATAGGGCGCGAGCGTCTCCGCCGGCAGCCCTTTCGGCACGACGAGGCCGGCGGCGGCGGCCAGCGGCAGGATTTTCCAGGGGGAGGCGCGGCCGAGCTTTTCGGTGGTCAGCAGCACCCAGGTTGCGGCGGCATTGCCGGCGATGGCGCGCTTCGTGGCGGCCTCTTCCATGTCGCCGGTGGAAAGCCCATGCGTCGGATGGGCGGCCGTCACGCCCATGAAGTAGAGATCGGCCTTGAGACCGGCGATGGCGTCCAGCGCCATCGCGCCGCCTGTCACCATGGAATGCTTGTAGAGCCGGCCGCCGACCAGCACGACCTCGGCGGTGGGGTGGCGCTCGAGTTCGCAGGCGATCGTCGGGCTGTGCGTGACGACGGTGAAGGCAAAGCCGCGCGGCAGGGCGCGGGCAAGCGCCGCCGTCGTCGTGCCGCCGTCGAGGAAGACCACCTGTCCCGGCTCGATCATCGCCGCCGCGCGGGCGCCGAGCGCCGCCTTCTCGTCGGTCGCCAGCGTCTGGCGCGCGGCAAAGTCCGGCAGCGGCGGCGACAACGGCAGCGCGCCGCCATGCACCCGCTTCAACAGCCCCTCCGCCGCCATTTCCCGCAGATCCCGCCGGATCGTGTCCTCCGACAGGTCCAGTTCACCCGCCAGCGTCTTGGCGACGATTTCGCCGTCGCGGGCGAGGCGCTGGGTGATGAGGGCTTTTCTCTGGCTGGTCAGCATGAACGGGCTCCGTCTTGACTCTGCACGAAACTACACGAATAATCGTGAAATATCCAGAATAATCCGGATAATTCGTGCAACTGTATGGAGTAAAAGACATGTTGATCCTGATTGCCGGCCCGTATCGCTCGGGCACCGGGGACGACCCCGTGAAAATGGCGGAGAACCTGAAGCGGCTGGAGGCGCCGTCCTATGCGCTGTTCAAGGCCGGCCACGTGCCGATGATCGGCGAATGGGTGGCGCTGCCCGTCTGGCATGCGGCGGGCGGAAAGACGATCGGTGACGCGCTGCACGAGGAGATCTTCTATCCCGTCGCCCATCGCCTTCTGGCGCTCTGCGAGGGCGTGCTGCGGCTGCCGGGCGATTCCAGCGGCGCGGACAACGACGTGCGCATCGCCCGCGAGCGGGGCATTCCGGTCTGGCACCGGCTGGAAGATGTGCCGGGCTGCGCGGCGGCCGCATGATTTTTTCGTCGGCGATGTCGGGACGGGGCGTCCTGTCGCGTCCTTGTGGTATGATCGGGAAAAACCCGCATCGCCAACGAGAACCAGGAGACTTCCATGCGCATGATCTTCGTCAACCTTCCCGTCAAGGACCTGCCGGCCACCCGCCGCTTCTTCGGCGCGCTCGGCTTCACCTTCAACGAGCAGTTCAGCGACGACACCGCCGCCTGCATGGTGGTGGACGAGAACATCTTCGTCATGCACCTGACGGAGGAGAAGTTCGCGCAGTTCGTCACCGGCAAGGTCGGCGATCCCGAACAGCAGACGCAGGCGCTCACCTGCTTCTCCGCCGCGAGCCGCCAGGAGGTCGACGACATGAAGGCCAAGGCGCTGGCCGCGGGCGGGCGCGAATGGAAGCCGAACATGGAGTTCGGCCCCATGTATGGCTGCTCCTTCCAGGATATCAGCGGCAATGTCTGGGAATTCATGCATATGGACCAGTCGGGCGGCTGATCGCCTTTCCTCATACGGCCTCTCCCCGTTCGCGGGGAGAGGCCATCAAGAGGGTCACCAAGGGACCCCGGAGGTCACGCCTTGCCGTCAATCGCGCCGCTTGCGCAGTTTCGCCGGCGCGCGGGCCTGCCATGCCTCGGCAAGGCGGTGCTGCAATTCGTCGTCGCCGATGGCGCCCGCGCGCACCAGCAGCGCCGGCCAGCCCTTGTAGTGATCGGTCTCGTAGTAGATCTCCGGCGCCATCTCGATCAGGCGCTCCTTCTCGTCCAGCGCCGCCGTCAGCACCAGCGTCCCGGCATCCTTGATGCGCACCAGCAGTTTTCCCGCCACCTTCAGAGCCGGCGTGCCGTAGGACGTGCCGGTCTCCACGCCCGCAAGGTCGCCGGCAAGGCGCTGGAGGCGCAGGAGCAGTGCGTCGATGTCGTCGTCAGCCATGAAGGAGCCTCCTCCCCGACGAGCTTACATCGGGAAGGCGGGCATCGGGAAGGCGGGCATTGGGAGGGAGGATCAGGCCGGGCGGCACCCGTTGGGGGCGGCGTCGGCGCAAAGAGCGGGGCTGCGGAACAGGCCGAAGGGCAGGTCGCCGAGCGCACGGGCATCCATCGCCTCGATATCGGGATGGGACAGCGGATCGCGCATCCAGACGGGTGCGTCCCCGGCCTCCGCTTCGGCCTGCAAAAGAGTGGCCAGCCTGGAGAAAATCTTGAACATTGCCTTCTCCTTCCGCTTCGTTACGATTGACGGTGCCTGATAATCGCGCCGAAGCGCCCTTTCCGCAATCGAGTAGTTCAGGCGGCGACTATAGGAAATCTATATGAAGAACCTCAATCGGGTGCATCTGAACGGGCTTCGCGCGCTGGAGGCGGTGGGGCGGCTCGGTTCGCTGCAGGCGGCCGCCGAGGAGCTTGGCGTCACCGTCGGCGCGGTCAGCCAGCAGGTCATCAAGGCGGAGGAGCAGCTTGGCCGGGCGATCTTTGAGCGCACCGCGCGGGGCCTGCGCGAGACGGGGTCGAGCGCGCCGTTCCTCGCCCGCCTTTCCGCCGGCTTCCGCCAGCTTTCCGAGGCCGTCGCCACCACGCAGCGCCGCGACGATGCGATCCTGACGATCTCCGTCGCGCCGATCTTCGCCTCGCGCTGGCTCATCCACCGCATCGACCGCTTCAGCGCCGCGCACCCCGATATCGGCCTGCGCATCGAGGCGACGACGACGCTGGTGGATCTGGCGCGGTCCGATGTCGATCTCGGCATTCGCGTCGGCCCCGGCGGCTGGGCGGATGTGGCGGCGGAGTATCTGATCCCGCAGGTCATGTTCCCGGTCTGCGCGCCGGCGCTGGCGGAAAAGATCCGGACGCCGCAGGACCTTGCCGACCAGCCGGCGGTCGTCGATGGCAATGATGCCTTTACCTGGGAGCACTGGCTGAAGGCGGCGGGCCTCGACGTGCCGGCGCCCAGGGCCCGGCACGTCTTTTCCGATGCCTCGCTCTGCCTCGACGCGGCGCTGGCGGGGCAGGGCGTGCTGCTTGCCTGGCCGGTGCTCGCTTCCTGGGCGCTGAAGGAGGGGCGGCTGGTCGCGCCGGTGCCCATCCGCGTGGAAACCGGCATGGGCTATTATTTCGTCACGGCCCCGGACGCGCCGGAGCCGCGCAAGGTCGCGCTCTTCAAGCAATGGCTGCGGGCGGCCATCGCCGAGGATATGGACAGCTTTGCCGGCGCCGTTATTCCGGCTCGCCCGAGCGCGCTTCCATCATCGCCTTGAAGGCGGGGCGCGCCTGGCAGCGCTCCAGCCAGGCCTTGACGTTGGGCGCCGCGTCGAACAGCGCCGTCTGGCTCATGGCATAGCGGAAGACCTCGGCAAGGTTGAGGTCGGCGACGGTGAAGCGGTCGCCGACGACATGGCCGGTGGCGGCCAGATGCGCGTCGAACCGTTCGAAGCATTTCTTCAGCGCCTTGTTGGCGGCGCGGATGGTCATGCGCCCCTGTTCGCTCGCGAGGACGGCCGGGTCGCGCAGCATGATGATCTTGACGGAATGCGGCTCCACCTCGGTCGCCGCCCACATCGTCCATTGCAGCATCTCGGCCTCTTCCGTGATGGTCTGGCCGGAGAGGGGACCACCATGCTTGCGGGCGAGATAGAGGTTGATCGCCAGCGATTCGGTCATCACGAAGCCGCCGTCGTCGATGCAGGGGATGAGGCCCGTCGGGTTGACGGCGAGGAACTCCGGCGACTGCGTGTTGAGCGGCGCATCCGCAGCCTGCGCATCCTCCAGCCTGTAGGCCTGGATGACCGGCACGGAGGCGAAGGGCAGGCCGAGTTCGCCGGCCAGCCAGTAGTTGCGGGAGGCGCGGGAGCGGTAGACGCCGTAGATGGTGAGCATGGATCCTCCTGCCCGTCTTGCCCGGGCTTGATGCAGAACAAACAGCCGCGCCCCCGTCGCTGCTATCGAAGGCGAAAGGATGCGGAGCGCCGGCACCATAGGCGGCGGCCGGGTCCGGTGGTAGGGGATGCGCCCGATCGATCCATCAATTGTGCTGATGGAGCCCGTTTTGCCGCATTGACCTGACGCCGGCATGGTCCTACGGGTGATGTGTCCGCAAAGGCGGATGGGGACGAACGATGACACGAGGCATGACACGCTGGGCCGCTTGCCTGCGCATTCTCTGCGCGGTCGCCCTGCTGTTCGTCGGCTTCGCCCACCGGCCCGCCGTCGCCACCCAGCCGGATGCCTTCGAGCTTGCCCAATATGTGCTGCCCGACGGCACGATCGCGGACCTCTGCCTCAACGACATGGTCGACGGCAAGGCGAGGCACGTCGCGCCCGTCAAGTGCGAGGCCTGCCGCATCGCCGGCGCCATGCTGCTGCCCGCGCCGGCCGATCTCGACGGCGCGGTCCTCGCCTTCCGTCACGTCTCTCCCCTGCCGCTCGTCGAGGAGGCGCTCGCCTCCCGCCGCGACCGCCCCGGCGCGCCGCCGCGCGCGCCGCCCTTCCTGTCCGCCTGATCTTTCGCCCGTGCGCCGTTTTCCGGCGTGCGCCTCGATTTCAGACCGACAGGACCCTTTCCCATGTCCGTGATTTCAGACGCGCCGGCCTCCGCCGCCGCCGAACCGTCCGCGCTGGCCCAGCGCCTCTACCGCGCCATCTGGCGCTGGCATTTCTTCGCCGGCCTGCTGGCCGTGCCCTTCATGATCAGTCTCGCCATCACCGGCGGGCTCTACCTCTTCAACGACGAAATCGATGCGAGCCTCTTCCGCTATCGCAACTACGTGACGGTGGGCGACCGGGTTCTGCCGCCCTCCACCCTGGTGGAAAAGGCCGTCGCGGCGGTGCCGGGCTCGGCGCTCGCCTCTTACCGCACGCCGGCCGGGGCGGATCGCTCCGCCCGCGTGACGGTGTCCACCGAGGCCGGCAATAGGCTGGTCTTCGTCGATCCCTATGACGGCGCCGTGCTCGACACGGTCGGCGCGAAGGAAGAGTTCAACCAGGTGGTCGAGGACCTGCACAGCCTCGATTATTTCGGCACGTCCTGGGAGCGCATCATCGAGATCGTCGCGGGTTTTGCCATCGTGCTGGTGCTGACGGGCCTCTATCTGTGGTGGCCGCGGAGCCAGACCGGCGGTGTCCTGACGGTGCGCGGCACGCCGGCCCGGCGCGTCTTCTGGCGCGACCTGCATGCCGTGACAGGCCTGTTCGCCAGCGTCGTCATCCTGTTCCTCGCCTTCAGCGGCCTGCTGTGGAGCGGCTTCTGGGGCGCCAAACTCAATGCGACGCTGACGGCGAACGGCATGGGCTATCCCGCCCAGCTCTGGGACCGGGTGCCGCATTCCATGCTGATCACCACCGACGTCGTCGCCAAGCCCTCCTGGCTGATGGAGAATGCGCCGGTGCCGCAATCGACCCTTCCGGCCGATGGTCAAGCGGCCCTTCCGCCGATCGGCCTCGACAATGCGGTGACGATCGCCGATGCCGCCGGCATGCTGCCCGGCTACGAGGTCTCGCCGCCCGCGGGCGAGACGGGCGTCTACACCGCCGCGATCTATCCGGCCGACCTCAAGCACGAGCGCACGATCCATATCGACCAGTATTCCGGCGAACGCCTCGTCGATATCGCCTATGGCGATTACCCGGCGACCGGCAAGGCCATCGAGTGGAGCGTCAATATCCACAAGGGGCAGGAATGGGGGCTGCTCAATCAGCTCCTCATGCTCTCCACCTGCCTCCTCGTCATCGCCATGAGCGTGTCGGGCGTCGTCATGTGGTGGAAGCGCCGGCCGAAGGGCCGCATCGGCGTGCCGCCGGCTCCCCGCGAAACGCGTCTCTATCTCGGCCTCTGGGGCATCGCCGTCGTCTTCGGTGCGCTTTTCCCGCTGACGGGCCTCACCATCCTCGCCATGATCGCCTTCGATCAGGTCGTCATCCGCTTCGTGCCGCCGCTGCGGCGCGTCTTCTCCTGAACAGACAGCAAGAAAGGGAAACTCCCATGAAACGCATGCTCGCAACCCTCGCCGTTCTGGCGCTCTCGGCCTCGGCCGCCTTCGCCCATGATTTCACGCTCGGCGCGCTCGAAATCCACCACCCGGCCTCCAAGGCGACGCTGCCCGGCCAACCCGTCGGCGGCGGCTTCATGACCATCACCAACAAGGGCACGGAGGCCGACCGCCTCGTCTCCATCGCCGCGCCGGACGTGTCCGACGACGTGCAGATCCATGAAATGGCCATGGAAAACGATGTGATGAAGATGCGCCAGCTGCCGGATGGCGTCGAAATCCCGGCCGGCGCCAAGGTCGATCTGAAGTCCGGCGGCCTGCACGTGATGTTCATGAAGATCAAGCATCCCCTGAAGGAAGGCGAGACGTTCAAGGCGACGCTGACCTTCGAGAAGGCCGGCAAGATCGACGTCGATTTCAAGATCGGGTCCGCCAAGCCCGGCGCGAAGCCCGCCGAAGGCGCCTCCGGCGACCATCAGGGCCATGGCGGCTGAGACAGCGGATGAGGGGGCGGCTTTGGACCGCTCCCCCATCCACCATGACGCCTCCCCGTTCGGGCAGGAAGGAGAGGCGCATTCCGGGGCGGGTCAGCCCGCCCGGTTCCGTTCGATCGTCAGATGCGCATAGGCCGCGCTCTCCGTGGCGAGGTCGCCCGTCACGCGTTCGTTCCAGCGATAGCCGGCGATTGCGGCTTCCGGCGTTTCGGAAAAGACATTGCCGGAGATGAGGGCGGCGCCGGCCTCCTCCACCACGCTCACCGCGCAGCCGACCGGGCAGGCGCGCACCAGATTGCCGCTGACGACGAGGCCGCGCATATAGGGTCCCCAGCCGAGCACCAGCCCCCATTTTGGCGCGTTTTCCACCGTGTTGCCGGAAACGACCGTATCGGCCTCCACCGCGATGCCGAAGCCGAAACCCGCGCCGTCATGCACATAGGGGCCGTCGAGGCGGAGATTGCGGATGACGTTGCCGGTCACCGTGGCGAGCCGTCCGCCCTCGTTGAAATTGACGATGAGAATGCCGTTGGCCGCCCCGTCGACGAGGTTGCCGTTGACCACCGCGCCGGTGAAGCCGAATTCGGAATAGATCGCGGTCTCGCCGCTGTCGAGGCAGGTATTGCCGGCGATCTGGACGTTCGAGCCCGCATTGGCGCGGATGGCCGAGAAGGCGCAGCCCGAGACGTGGTTGTTGGTGATCATCACGTCGTCGGCGCGGAAGACGTTGATGCCATTGCCGTACTGGCCGGTGCCGCCGCGCGTCGCGGCGATGCGCGCGATGCGGTTGCCGGTGACGATGGTGCCGTCGCGGCCTTTCTGCCAGCGGTGCACGAGGATGCCGCCATTGCCGCAGTCGAAGACCTGATTGCCGGTGATGGAGAGTTCGCGGCTCTCGACGGCATAGAGCGCGTGCTCGGCCGCACCCGACAGGCGGTTGCGCTCGATGCGCCCGCCCGAGCGCTGCAGGCCGATGGCGCACTTGGACGAGCCCTGGATCTCGCAGTTCTCGATGGTGACATTGGCGACATTGGAAAGATGCACGAGGCCCTCGACCGTATCGTCGAGCCAGCGGTTCGCTCCGTCGATGACGAGATTGGCAAGCTCGATGCGGCTTGCCCCGTCGGCGGCGAAGAGATGGCCGTCGCCGCCATAGAGGATGCGCGTGGCGCCGGGCACGCCCGTCAGCCGCGTGTTGTCGGGCAGGGTGAGGTTGGAGATCACGTAATCGCCGGGCGGCAGGAAGACGGGCGTGTTGCTGGCGGCCGCGTCCTTCAGCAGCTTTGTGAAGGCCTTGCTCTTGCGGTCGCCCGCGCCGGGGCGCACGCCATGCGCCGAGGCGTCGATGCTGCCGCGCAGGTCCACGTCCACCACCGGCAGGCGCTGCGTCTCGGCGCGCGCCGAAGCGGCGATGCCGCCTGCTGCGCCAAGACCGAGGCCGGAAAGAAACAACCGTCTGCTAACCATGAAAGCTCCTTTCCGACCGTGGAGCAGGAACCGTGCCAGATGGTTCTGTGCCGGAACGGGACAGCACGCCTGCGCCCGCAAAAGTTGTCATATGTCCAGTTCCGGGCCCTGAATCGGCGGCATTTCGTTCGTTTCCTTTAGGTTTGGATAACGACTCAAGGTGTAGCTTGGGTTGTTCGCGAAGGGCGGCATATGGCCGTGCCCTTCCGCATGTTCTGGATTTGCAGGGAACCATGTCGACGAACCTGTCCCACCTTGGCAACGACGATGTCGAAGCGACGGCGCGCCTGATGTCCGCCAGCCAGCGCCTGCTGGACGAGGCGGCGCGGCTCTTCCCGCTGGCGGTGGCGCAGAACGAGCGCACCATGTGGCTCGAAGCCATGATCGACGAGGTGCCGGACTATCTCTACTTCAAGGACAGGAACAGCCGCTTCGTCGTCGCCAACCGTGCCGTCGTCAAGGACAACAGGCGCGAGGGGACAGGGGGGATGGAAGGCCTGTCCGACTTCGATCTCCATCCCGAGCATGTGGCGCGCGGCTTCTTCACCATCGAGCAGGAGATCATCCGCACCGGCCGCCCCCGGCTCGACATGGAAGAGCTGGTCCGCGACGCCAGCGGCCGGATGAAATGGCTGCTCTCCTCGAAGCTGCCGGTGCGGGACGCCGCCGGTGAAGTGGTCGGCATCGTCGGCATCGCGCGCGACATCACCGAGCGCAAGCGCGAGGAAAGCCTGCATCTCGGCCAGGCGCATCTTCTGAAGATGATCGCGCTCGGCGCGCCGCTCGCCGAGGTCTTTTCCTCGCTCATCCTCCTCATCGAGGCGCATATCCCCGACGTGACGGGGTCGATCCTGATGCTCGCGCCCGACGGCAAGCATATCGTGCACGGCGCCGCGCCCAATCTCGACCCCGCCTATTGCCAGCTGGTCGACGGACTGGAGATCGGCCCATCGCTCGGATCCTGCGGCACGGCCATGTGGCGCGGCGAACCTGTCATCGTGACCGATATCGAGACGGACCCGCTCTGGGAGAATTTCAAGGCGCTGATCCTGCCCTACGGGTTCCGCGCCTGCTGGTCCTCGCCCATCCGCTCCTACCAGGGCAAGGTGATGGGCAGCTTCGCGCTTTATTCGCGCCGCGGCGGCGAGCCGAGCGCCGAATGCATGAAGCTCGTCGGCATGGCGATCCACATCGCCGGCATCGCCATCGAGCGCAAGGAAGCGGAAGACAGCATCCAGTTCATGGCCCACCACGACACGCTGACGGGCCTGCCGAACCGCAGCATGCTGGACGAGCGCGTCGCCTCGGCCATCGAGGCGGCGGACGATGCCGGCGGCTCCATGACGCTCGCCTTCATCGACCTCGACAATTTCAAGCTGGTCAATGACAGCCTCGGCCATCACGCCGGCGACGAGCTCCTGAAGATCGTCGCCGCGCGCATGCTGCGCTGCGTGCGCGCCAGCGACAGCATCGTGCGCCTCGGCGGCGACGAGTTCGTCGTGCTGATCAACGGCGCCATGCGCAAGGGCGAGAGCGTCGAAGACCGGCTGAGCGCCGTGCGCGAGGCCATCGCCGAGCCGGTGGAGATCGAGGGCCGCTCCTTCCAGGTCACCTGCAGCATGGGCGTCGCCGCCTATCCCGAACATGGCCGCAACGTCACGGAACTGCTGGCCCGCGCCGACACCGCCATGTACCGCGCCAAGGAGATCGGCCGTGACGCCATGCAGGTCTTCACCGCGGAGCTCGCCAACCGGGCGCATGAGAAGCTGGAGCGGCAGGAGGAGCTGCGCCGCGCGCTCGCCCGCTCCGAATTCTTCCTGCAGTACCAGCCGCAGATGGATCTTTCCAACGGCCGCATCTTCGCCGTCGAAGCGCTGATCCGCTGGCGTCATCCCGAGCGCGGCATCGTGCCGCCCGGCGATTTCATTCCGCTGGCCGAGGAAAACGGCCTGATCGGGCCCATCGGCGACTGGACGCTGCGCGCCGCCTGCCGCCAGAACAAGGCCTGGCAGGATTCCGGCCTGCCGCCGGTCGTCGTCAGCGTCAATGTCTCGGCGCGCCAGTTCCAGGAAACGGACTGGGTGGAGCGCGTCGCCACGGCGCTGGAGGAAAGCGGGCTGGAGGCGCGCTATCTCGAGCTGGAACTGACCGAAAGCCTGATCATGCAGGACGTGCAGCAGGCGGTGGAGACCATGCACCGCCTCTCGCAGCTTGGCGTGCATCTCGCCATCGACGATTTCGGCACCGGCTATTCCAGCCTCAGCCACCTCAAGCGCTTCCCCATGGGCGTGCTGAAGATCGACCGCTCCTTCGTCCAGGACCTGCCGAACGACACCGATGACGCCGCCATCGCCCGCGCCGTCATTTCGCTCGCCCATACGCTGCAACTGCGCGTCATCGCCGAGGGCGTGGAGACCCGCGAGCAGATCGACTTCCTGCGCGAGGCCGGCTGCGACGAGATCCAGGGCTACTATCTCAGCAAGCCCATCGACGCGCGGGGCCTCCAGGCCATTCTCTGCATCCCCAATCTCTGAGAATCCGCATCCTTCGGCGGCAAGGCTCTTGACATTGGTATGTTGATATCAACAGTAAAGCTATGTCTGATGAAGCCTTGATTCCCTATGAGGCGACGCTGTTCGTGCGCGACAACTGCCTGTGCCTGCAGGCGCAGCGCGCGGCACGGGCGCTCGCCCGTCGTTTCGACGATGCGCTGCGCCCGCTCGGCCTCACCAACGGCCAGTTTTCGCTGCTGATGGCGCTGAACCGGCCCGAGCCACCGCCGATGGGGCCGGTGGCGAGCCTGCTGGCCATGGACCGCACGACGCTCACTGCCGCCCTCAAGCCGCTCGAACGTCGCGGCCTCGTCGCCGTCGAGCCCGATCCGCGCGACCGTCGCGGCCGCCGCCTGCGCCTGACCCCGGAGGGCCGCCGCCTGCTGACATCGGCCTTCCCGATCTGGAAGGAGACGCATGAGAAGGTGGACACGCAGCTTGCCGGCATCGACATGGGCGCGCTGCGCGCCGGCATGCTGGCCATCGCCTGACCATCCTGCGGGCTGAGGGGCGAACCCCGGGACGAACCCGGGTGAGGGGCATCCGCAGACATCCCTGCCTCGCCCCCTGGCAGCGCGCGCGAAAGCCGCTATCTTTCCCGCCATGAAGCCCGACCAGCTCCTCCATCCCGCGCCCGCCGGCCTCTATTGCCCCGCCGGCGATTTCTACATCGACCCCGTGCGCCCCGTGACGCGGGCGCTGATCACCCATGGCCATGCCGACCATGCCCGCGCCGGCCATGGCGCGGTGCTGGCGACGCGCGAGACGCTGGATATCATGGCCATCCGCTACGGCGCGGATTTCTGCGGCTCCAGCCAGGCGGCGGCGCTCGGTGAGCGCATCGATCTCGGCGGCGCCACCGTCTCCTTCCATCCCGCCGGCCATGTGCTCGGTTCGGCGCAGATCGCGGTCGAGAAGGAGGGCCTGCGCATCGTCGCCTCCGGCGACTACAAGCGTGGCGCCGATCCGACCTGCGCGCCCTATGAGCCGGTGCCCTGCGACGTCTTCATCACCGAGGCGACCTTCGGCCTGCCGGTCTTCCACCATCCCGCGCCGAAGGGCGAAATGGGCAAGCTGCTCACCTCGCTCCGCCAGTTTCCCGAGCGCAGCCACCTCGTCGGGGCCTATTCGCTCGGCAAGGCGCAGCGCGTCATCCGCCTTCTGAGGGACTGCGGCTACGACGCGCCGATCTACATTCACGGTTCGCTCGCCGCCCTCTGCGCCTATTATGTCAGCCGCGGTGTCGATCTCGGCGACCTGCGCCCGGCGACGACGGAAAAGAGCAGCCCCGCCGATTTTCGCGGCGCGGTCATCGTCGGCCCGCCCTCGGCCTTCGCGGATCGCTGGGCGCGGCGCTTCAACGAGCCGCTGGTCGCCTTCGCCTCCGGCTGGATGATGGTGCGCCAGCGCGCCAAGCAGGGCGGCGTCGAACTGCCGCTCGTCATCTCCGACCATTGCGACTGGCCGGAACTGACCGAGACGATCCGCGAACTCGCGCCGTCCGAAGTCTGGGTGACGCATGGCCGCGAGGAGGCGCTGGTGCGCTGGTGCGAGCTTGCGGGCGTGCCGGCCCGACCGCTGCATCTCGTCGGTTACGAGGACGAGGGGGATTGATGGCGATGGTCGTTGTTCGGGAAAGCGGACGCACGCGCTCCCCCTCTGCCCTGCCGGGCGTCTCCCCCTCGAGGGGGGAGAGCGGCAGGCGGCCTGCTTTTCCGGCAATCCGTCGTTCCGGTCTTTTTCGGTCCGGCCTTTTTCAAGGAGCTGGCGCGACATGCACGGCAGGGCCGGGGGGCCTCGTTTCATGAAAGCCTTCGCGACCCTCCTCGACCGCCTCGTCCTCACGCCCTCGCGCAACGGCAAGCTGAAGCTGCTCGCCGACCATTTCCGCGACACGCCCGATCCCGACCGGGGTTACGGTCTTGCCGCCATTGCCGGCACGCTGGACCTGAAGAGCGTCAAGCCGGCGCTGCTGCGCGAACTGGTGCTGGAGCGCATGGACGAGGTGCTGTTCCGCTATTCCTACGACTATGTCGGCGACCTTGCCGAGACGATCGCGCTCGTCTGGGACCAGGAGCGCAAGGAGCGCGTGCCGGACGATGACCAGCCGCGGCTCGGTGCAGTCGTCGCGCGCATGAACGCGCTCGGCCGCATGGAGGTGCGCGGCGCGGTGCGCGAGCTTCTCGACAGGCTCGATCCCTCCGCCCGCTTCGCCTTCCTCAAGCTGGCGACCGGCGGGCTGCGCATCGGCGTCTCGGCCCGCCTTGCCAAACAGGCGCTCGCCGAATTCTCCGGCATGGATGTCACCGAGATCGAGACCCTGTGGCACGGCCTGCAACCGCCCTATGAATCGCTCTTCGCCTGGCTGGAGGGCGGGGCGGAGCGTCCGGTGCTGGCGACGCCCGCCATCTTCCATTCCGTCATGCTGGCCAATCCCGTGGGCGAGGGGGATCTCGATGCGCTCGATCCCGGCGATTTCGCCGCCGAATGGAAATGGGACGGCATCCGCGTGCAGCTCTCCGCTTCGGGCACGACGCGCCGCCTCTATTCCCGCTCCGGCGACGACATCTCCGCCGCCTTTCCGGATGTGCTCGACGCTATCAATTTCTCCGGCGTGGTGGACGGCGAGCTTCTGGTGGGCGGCACGGCGCGCACGAACAGCCCCACGCGCACCTTCTCGGACCTCCAGCAGCGCCTCAACCGCAAGACCGTCACGGGGCGCATGCTGGAGGATTATCCCGCCTTCGTGCGTGCCTATGACGTGCTGTTCGAGGGGGAGGCGGATATCCGTCCCGAACCCTTCGCCACCCGCCGCGACCGGCTCGCCGGCCTCATCGAAAAGGCGCCGCACGACCGCTTCGACCTCTCGCCGCTGGTGCCCTTTGCCAGCTGGGAGGAACTGGAAACGCTCCGCCGCGCGCCGCCCGACCCCGTGATCGAGGGCGTGATGATCAAGCGGCTGGACAGTCCCTACCAGGCCGGCCGCATGAAGGGGCCGTGGTTCAAGTGGAAACGCGATCCGTACAATATCGATGCCGTCATGATGTATGCCCAGCGCGGCCACGGCAAACGCTCCAGCTACTATTCCGACTTCACCTTCGGCGTCTGGACGGCGGGGCCGGAGGGCGACATGCTGGTGCCTGTCGGTAAAGCCTATTTCGGTTTCACCGATGCCGAACTCGAGGTGCTCGACCGTTTCGTGCGCAACAACACGACCGAGCGCTTCGGTCCGGTGCGCGCCGTGCGCGCCGAACCCGGCTATGGCTTCGTGCTGGAAGTCGCCTTCGAGGGCATCAACCGCTCCACCCGCCACAAGTCGGGCGTCGCCATGCGCTTCCCCCGCATCGCGCGGCTGCGGCAGGACAAGCTGCCCGCCGACGCCGACCGGCTGGAAACGCTGATGGCGATGGTGGAGGCGAAGGAGGGCTAAGCATTTCGAGCAGAAGCGGGATAGCTTCGGCGTCGGACACTGCGATCAACGAGACAAGCGTTTCGATGTCACCGGAATCGCGCCGGGTTCCGCTCTTTTCAGGGCGACGTTCAGCGCCCTGTCAGCCGCAAGGACTTTCCTGCCGACGCAACTGGCAGGACGGCGATCATGAAACGATTCTTGAAATGGGCGGGACTTGTGTGCGGCGTCGCCGGCCTCGGTTTCGGCCTCTATCTCGTGGCGATCCAGATGACCGGGAATTTCGCCGCCGTGGTGCCGGGGGAAGCCTACCGCTCTAATCAGCCCACGCCGGCCGACCTTGCGACCTATGCCGGGCGCTACAAGATCCGCACCGTCCTCAATCTGAGGGGGCGGGATGACGGCTCGGCCTGGTACCGGGACGAAGCCGCCGCCGCAAAACGGCTCGGCCTGACCCTGATCGATTTTCCGCTGAATGCCGGCCGGCGTCTCGACGCGAAGACGGCGGCGGACCTTGTCGCGGTCCTGCGCGATGCGCCGCGCCCGATCCTCATCCATTGCCGCTCCGGGGCCGACCGGACCGGCCTTGCCTCGGTCGTCTATCTCGCCCGCATCGCGCATGAAAACGAGGAAACGGCCGAACGCCAGCTCTCCATCCGCTACGGCCATTTCGCCGTGCCCTTCCTCTCCCCCGCCTATGCCATGGACGAAAGCTGGGAGGACATGGAGGCGACGGACCGTTCCGCCGGTTGAACGTTCCCCGTCTGCAACGGCGGACGTTTGAATGCCGCCACGAGAGCATGTCAGGTTCAGATGGAACCAGACATGCTCCGTTTGTCTTTCCGGGAAAACCGGTTCCCACTTTTCCCTGACGAACTCCAGCGTCGCCCTTTCACAATGCCCGGCCTGCACAGGCAGGGTGGGTCTTGGCATCGGCGTCTGCGCCTCTATGTGATGGGAATGCAGCGGCTCTTCCACGGTCCTGACCGATCTGGAAGCGGACGGGGCGGGTGACGAGATCGGCGCGTTCAGGACGTTCCATGGTTCTCGAGACGGGGACCGCAGGAGCGTTGCGGACCGCCGTGAATGGAACAAAAATTCCATGGCTCTAATATTGTGGATTACGCGTTCCATTTTCGCTTGCGTTTTCGCTAAAGTGCGCTTTAAGTAAGATTGCTTTCGTCGCGAAAGCATAATGCGTTCGATCGAGGAGGATTGGCGCATAGGAGGATCGTCTTCTTCATATCGAAACGGGAGGAAACACCATGACACGCCTGAACAGGACCCTTGTGGCCACATCCGCGATTTCGCTCTTGCTCGCCTCCAGCGCCCTTGCGGCGACGGAGCTGCCCTGGTGGCACGCCATGACGGGCGCGAACAATGAAGCTGTCGAACAGCTCGCCAAGGAATTCAACGAAAGCCAGACGGAGTACAAGGTCGTGCCCGTCTTCAAGGGCACCTATCCCGAGGCGCTGAACGCCGGCATCGCGGCCTTCCGGGCCAAGCAGGCGCCGGCCATCCTGCAGGTCTTCGACGCCGGCAGCGGCGTGATGCTGGGCGCCGAAGGCGCTGTCGTGCCGGTGGCCGAGGTGCTGCAGAAGGGTGGCTACGAGTTCAAGAAGGACCAGTACCTGCCGGGCATCGTGTCCTATTATTCCAAGCCCGACGGCACGATGCTGTCGTTCCCCTTCAACTCCTCGTCGCCGATCCTCTATTACAACAAGGACGTCTTCGCGAAGGCCGGCCTCGATGCGGAAAAGCCGCCGGCAACCTGGCCCGAGGTCTTCGAGGCCGCCAAAAAGATCAAGGCGAGCGGCGCGTCCGACTGCGGCTTCACCTCGACCTGGCTGACCTGGATCCAGACCGAGAACTTCTCCGCCTGGAACAACGTGCCCTACGGGACGAACGAGAATGGCCTGGCGGGCCTCGATGTGGAGCTGAAGATCGATGCGCCGATCTTCGTCGATCATTTCCAGGCGATCGCCGATCTCGGCAAGGACGGCACGTTCCGCTACGGCGGGCGCACCTCCGAAGCCAAGCAGCTCTTCATGTCCGGCGAATGCGCGATCCTCACCGAATCCTCGGGTGGTCTTGGCGATATCGTCAAGTCGGGCGTCAACTACGGCGTCGGCCAGCTGCCCTATTATGAAGGTCATGGCCCGCAGAATACGATTCCGGGCGGCGCCAGCCTCTGGGTCTTCGCCGGCAAGAGCGATGCGGAATACAAGGGCATCGCCGAGTTCTTCAACTTCCTCTCCAAGACGGAAATCCAGGTCCGCCTGCATGAGGTTTCCGGCTACATGCCCGTGACCATGGCCGCCTATGAGGCGACCAAGGCATCGGGCTTCTACGAGAAGAACCCCGGCCGCGAGACCCCCATCAAGCAGATGCTCGGCAAGGCGCCGACGGAAAACTCCAAGGGTGTGCGCCTCGTGAACCTGCCGCAGGTGCGCGATATCCTCAATGAGGAGTTCGAAGCCATGCTCGCCGGCAAGAAGGACGCCAAGGCCGCCCTGACGGAGGGTGTGCAGAAGGCCAATGCCGCCATCGCCGCCGCGGTCGGCCAGTAATCCCCTGAACCATCGCGCCCGCACCGCCTGGCGGTGCGGGCCTGTCTTCTACGGAAGGGGAGCCTCATGCAGTCTGTCGTCTTTCCCAACAGGGTCCTGCCGTATCTGCTGCTCGCGCCGCAGATCGTCCTGACCGTTGTCTTCTTCTTCTGGCCGGCCAGCCAGGCGCTCTACCAGTCGGTGCTGCGCGAGGACCCGTTCGGCCTGAAATCCGCCTTCGTGGGCTTTGCCAATTTCCGCGCCATCCTCGCCAATCCGGATTACCTGCATTCTCTGCAGGTCACCGTCGTCTTCTCGCTGTCGACCGCGCTCCTGTCGATGGGGGCGGCGCTGCTGCTCGCCACCTCCGCCGAGCGCGTCATCCGCGGGCGCAACATCTATCGCACGCTGCTGATCTGGCCCTATGCCGTGGCTCCGGCCGTGGCCGGCGTGCTGTGGCTGTTCATGTTCGCGCCCTCCATCGGCGTGGTGTCCTACACCCTGCAGGCCATGGGTCTGGACTGGAACCATCTGCTCAACAGCAAGCACGCGCTGACCCTGATCGTGGTGGCCGCCGTGTGGAAGCAGATTTCCTACAACTTCCTCTTCTTCCTGGCCGGCCTGCAGTCGATTCCCAAATCGCTGATCGAGGCTGCCGCCATCGACGGTGCCGGCCCGGCGCGGCGCTTCTGGACCATCGTGTTCCCGCTGCTCTCGCCCACCACCTTCTTCCTGCTGGTGATCAACGTCGTCTATGCCTTCTTCGACACCTTCGCCATCGTCGACGCCACCACGCACGGCGGCCCCGGCAAGGACACGGCCATCCTGGTCTACAAGGTGTATTACGACGGCTTCAAAGCCCTGGACCTGGGCGGCTCGGCCGCGCAGTCGGTGGTGCTGATGGTGGTGGTGGTGGCGCTGACCGTGCTGCAGTTCCGCTTCGTCGAGAAGAAGGTTCACTATTCGTGAGGCGCCCATGATCGAGAACCGTCCCATCGCAAGTCTGGTCAGTCATCTGGTGCTGGTCATCGGCATCCTGATCGTCGCCCTTCCGATCTACTACACCTTCATCGCCTCCACCCACACGTCGGTCGAAATCGTGCGTCCGCCCATGGCGCTCACGATGGGCGACCATTTCCTCGACAACTACGCGGAGGCGATGGGCGGCGGCGTGGAGCGCGTCGTCGGCGTCAGCCTCGAACGGCTGCTGTTCAATTCGACGGTCGTGGCGCTCGCCATCTCCATCGGCAAGATCGCCATCTCGCTGCTCTCCGCCTTTGCCATCGTCTACTTCCGCTTCCCGCTCAAGCAGTTCTTCTTCTGGGCGATCTTCGTCACGCTGATGCTGCCGGTGGAAGTGCGCATCGGGCCCACCTACCAGGTGGTGGCCGATCTGGGCATGCTCAACAGCTATGCCGGTCTGACCGTGCCGCTGATCGCCTCGGCCACCGCCACCTTCCTGTTCCGCCAGTTCTTCATGACGGTGCCGGACGAGCTGGTGGAAGCCGCGCGCATGGACGGCGCCGGCCCCATGCGCTTCTTCAAGGACGTGCTGCTGCCCCTGTCCAAGACCAGCATCGCCGCCCTGTTCGTGATCCAGTTCATATACGGCTGGAACCAGTATCTGTGGCCGCTCTTGGTGACGAACGATGCGAAGATGAACACCATCGTCATCGGCCTGCGCAAGATGATGGATTTCACCGACGCGTCCACACCCTGGAACTACGTCATGGTGACCGCGATCCTTGCGATCATTCCCCCCATTCTCGTCGTGGTGCTGATGCAGCGCTGGTTCGTCAAAGGCCTTGTGGAGACCGAAAAGTAATGGCTGAGATCACCCTCAACAACGTTCTCAAGTCCTACGGCACCGTGGAAGCGATCAAGGGCGTTTCGCTCGAGATCAAGGACGGCGAGTTCATGGTGTTCGTCGGCCCCTCGGGCTGCGCCAAGAGCACCCTGCTGCGCATGATTGCCGGCCTGGAGAGCATCAGCGGCGGCGAGCTCAAGATCGGCGAGAAGACCGTCAACGAGCTGGCGCCGAAAGCTAGAGGCATCGCCATGGTGTTCCAGAACTATGCGCTCTACCCGCATATGAAGGTCTACGACAACCTGGCCTTCGGCCTGAAGCTGGCGCACACGCCCAAGGCCGAGGTGGACCAGCGCGTGCGCCAGGCCGCGCGCCTGCTTGAGATGGAGCATCTGCTGGACCGCTATCCCAAGCAGCTCAGCGGCGGCCAGGCCCAGCGCGTGGCCGTGGGCCGGGCCATCGTCAAGAAGCCCGATGTGTTCCTGTTTGACGAGCCCCTGTCCAACCTGGATGCCAAGCTGCGCGCCAATATGCGCGTCTGGAGATCCAGAAGCTGCACACAGCGCTCCCGCACGACCACGGTCTATGTCACCCACGACCAGGTGGAGGCCATGACCCTGGCCGACCGCGTGCTGGTGATGAATGCCGGCCGCATCGAGCAGGTGGGCACGCCGCTCGAACTCTACGAAAAGCCGGCGACGACCTTCGTCGCCACCTTCATAGGCTCGCCCGCGATGAACCTCCTGCCGGGCGCCGACGCGCCCGCCGGCTGGTCGCTGGCGGCGCATGTGCCGCGGCCGCAGGGCGGCTATACGCTGGGTGTGCGGCCGGAGGACCTGCTGACCGCTCCGGCGGAGGGAAAGCCCTTCGATTTCGCGGCGACGGTGCGGGTCGACGGCGTCGAGCTGGTCGGCGCGGAGAGCCTGCTGCACGGCAAGCTGACCGATGGTACGGACCTCATCTTCCGCGTCTCGGGGCGCACGCGCATCGGGATCGGCGATGAAGTGAAGGTCGGAGCCAGTGCCGACGCGCTGCATATGTTCGGCACGGACGGAACGAGGCAGGATTTCGCGGGCGTTGCCTGAGATCTATGCGCGATCTTCGTTACCGCGCCACGTCGCCTTGAGAGGACGTTGGCGCCTGCCGCGATGCGCCATCGCAGCAAAAAAATGGGCCGACGGAGACCGCGGCCCAAAGGTGAAGGCTGAACCCTTCAGAGGGGATTGGTCGATGCAATAGCACCCAGGAGGAGAAGGTGTCTATTCCAATCAACCAGAAGCAGTATGCCGCTTTCTGTCGCCGTGTCAAAGGGCTTGCGTGCCGGGTGGGCCGGTCCGTGTGAGGCCGTCGGCGTTTTCCTGGCCTTGCAGGTGACGCCGGCCACGCAATTGCGTGCCGTTTTCGCTATGGATGTCGCCAGGCTCTGCCTTGCCTGTCCGTGAGTCGGGAGGGGCGGCTCTTCTTCAGGCAGTGCGGCAGTCTGCGGTTTGCAGGTAACGCGATCGGATCAGGACCATCGGCATGAACGGCACATCCTCCTTCCTTCAATTCCCGGCCCATCTCGGCGAAGGCCGCAGCCCCCGCGTGATGATCTTTGGTGTCGGCCACGGCAGCACCTATCCGGGCAAGGACAGCAGCGGCTACGCCCTGGCCGCCGACGCCATCCGCGCTGCCAGCCAGGGCGACGCTCCGCTTGTCGAACACTGGGATTTCGATCTGGGCGGGCCGCTCTTCGACGGCGGGCCGGCATGCTGCGTGGATCTCGGCAATATCGAGACCACCCTGCATGAGAACGCGGAAAACCGCGCCCGCATCGCGGCGAAGACACGCGACGTGGTGGCGGCCGGGGCCGTCCCGATCCTGATCGGCGGCGATTGCTCCGTGACGATCCCGTTTCTCGATGCCTTCGGCGGCGGCGATCCGATCTGGGTCGTCCAGATCGATGCCCATATCGACTGGCGGGACGAGATCCATGGCGAGTGCTTTGGCTATTCCAGCCCGATGCGCCGGGCGAGCGAGATGCCGCACGTCGCCGGCATGGTGCAGGTGGGGCTGCGCAGCGTCGGCAGCGCCCGTCCCGTCGAAGTCGAGGCGGCACGGCGCTACGGCAGTCATTTCGTCACGGCGCGCGATGTCCATGCCCAGGGCGTCGAGGCCGCCCTGCGGCACATTCCGAACGGCGCGCGGGTGGTCGTCACGCTCGACTGCGACAGCCTCGATCCCGCCATCATGCCCGGTGTCGCGGCCCGCACCCCCGGCGGCCTCACCTATATGCAGGTCATCGATCTCATCGCGGGTATCGGCAAGCGGGCGAGACTGGCGGGGTTCGATCTCGTCGAGCTGCTGCCGCCGGCCGATATCGACGGGATGTCCGCAGTCACGGCTGCCCGCATCGTCGTCAATACGATCGGGGCAATCGCGCGGCAGGGGTAGGGGCTTCCGTTTCGCCACCTCAAGACGGGGGAAAATCGACCGCTGTGGCGTGCGTGACCCCCCTCTGGCCTGCCGGCCATCTCCCCCTCAAGGGGGGAGATCGGATGGAGCGATGCCTTGCACATCTCCAACGTTGCGGATTGGGCTAGGGTCATGCCTCTTGCCGATCTCCCCCCTTGAGGGGGAGATGGCCGGCAGGCCAGAGGGGGGTGAGCCCCCGGTTAAAGCCCCAGCGGAGAAAGATCCGGCCCCAGCGGCACGATGCGGTTCGGGTTCAGCGACTTGATCGAATAGTAGCCGTGCTTGATGTGGTCGATGTTCACGGTCTCGCGCACGCCGGGAAGGTCGAGCACGCGCTTCGTATAGGCCGAGAGCGCGGCATAGTCGGCAAGGCGCTGGCGGTTGCACTTGAAGAGGCCGAAATAGGCGGCGTCGAAGCGGATGAGCGTGACGAAGAGGCGGAGATCGGCCTCGGTGAAGGTCGTTCCGGTGAGGAACGGCCGGCCGTCGCCAAGGCGGGCCTCCAGTTCGTCCAGCATCGCGAAGACGCCGTGATAGGCCTCCTCATAGGCGACCTGCGTGGTGGCGAAGCCCGTGCGGTAGACGCCGTTGTTGAGCGCGGGATAGATGCGCTCGTTGAGGGCGTCGATCTCGGCCCGCAGGGCCTCGGGATAGAGGTCGACGCTCTCGTCCGCCAGCGCGCCGAAGCCGCTGTTCAGCATGCGCACGATATCGGCGGATTCGTTGTTGACGATGGTCTTGCGCTCCTTGTCCCAGAGCACCGGCACCGTGGCCCGGCCGGTGAAGGTCGGCTCGGCGCGCGAATAGAGTTCGTGCATGTAGGTCGCGCCGTTGAGGTCGTCGCGGTTGGCGCCCGGATAGTCGCCGAAGCGCCAGCCCTGATCGGACAGCGCGGGTTCGACCACCGAGACGGAGACGACGGCGCCGAGCTTCTTCACCTTGCGGGTGATCAGCGTGCGCGAGGCCCAGGGGCAGATGAGCGCGACATAGAGGTGATAGCGCCCGGATGCGGCCGCATAGCCGCCTTCGCCCGTCGGGCCGGCGCTGCCGTCCGGCGTCACCCAGTTGCGGAAGCTCGAAACCTGCCGCACGAAGCCGCCCTTGGCGTCCGTCGCCTGCACCGGCTGCCAGTCTTCCGTCCATTTCCCGTTGACGAGCATCGCACATCTCCCATGGGGTTGTCGTCTCTCCGACCTACGCCGCGCGCGCGAAAACGGCAATTCGCGCGGCGATTGACACAGCGTTCACAAAGCGGCGCAGGGAAGCCACAGTCGCCGGCAAATGCGGCGCGCAAGCCTGAGGTCAGCCGCAATTGCCACAATTAGGGCAGGGTTGTGGACCTAATTCGCCTTTCGTTCGTTTGTTAGTGATTCAGCCTTTTCGTTCATCCTGCCTTTCCGCTCACCGGATACCGACCCTTCCATGACCGATACCGCGCTTTCCCGCCGCCGTTTCCTCCAGTTCTCCGGCCTCGCCATGGCAAGCGGCCTTGCCGGCTGCACGTCGTCGATGGACACGGACCGTTTCCGCTACGAGACGCGGCCCTATTTCCGCAACACCGCGCTGGAAGGGCGGCCGGAGCAGATCGACAACCGGCAGCCGATCGGCCTCTACGGCCAGACGCCGCCCTCGGGCCTTTTGCCGGAATCCTCGGAATATGCCGCCATGTACGGCCCGGTCAGCGACGGCGGCTTCCAGGTGCCGGCGGTGCCCTACCAGCAGATCGACGCGCGCTTCTACCGGCAGGAGGTCGAGAGCCCCTTTGCCGAAAAGCCGGGCACGATCATCGTCGATACGGGCAACCGTTTCCTCTATCTCATTCTGCCGAACGGCCGCGCCATGCGCTATGGCGTCGGCATCGGCCGGCAGGGCTTCGCCTGGTCGGGCCGCGGCGTCATCCAGTGGAAGCAGACCTGGCCGAAATGGACGCCGCCGGACGAAATGGTCCAGCGCCAGCCGGAACTGGTGAAATATTCCTCCGCCAATGGCGGCATGCCCGGCGGCCTCAACAACCCGCTCGGCGCCCGCGCGCTCTATATCTTCCAGAACGGTCAGGACACGCTCTACCGTCTGCACGGCTCGCCGGAATGGAAATCCATCGGCAAGGCCGTCTCCTCGGGCTGCGTGCGCATGCTGAACCAGGATGTGATGGATCTCTACGACCGCGTGAAGGGCAAGGCGCCGATCCTGGTCATCTGACGGGCGGTTGCGTCTTTACGCTGCGACCTCTCTCCTCCGTCATCCCTCGGGCTCGACCCGAGGATCCACACGACGTGGCATGCCCTGAATTCGCGGCATGGATCCTCGGGTGAGCCCGAGGATGACGTCGGTGGTTGGGTGAGGGGGAGGTGGCAAGGCGCGCCGGGCTGCTCGTTCGGCCCGTTTGCCCCGCAAGCAGCCTGTCCGGCCTTACGCCGCCGGCGAAATGAGATGCGCGCCTTCCAGCACCGGCAGGTCGCCGGAAATAACGGCCTTGCCGCCCTCCATGCGCACCTTGCCCTCGGCGACGAGCCGGAGCGCCAGCGGATAGCTCCGGTGCTCGACGGTGAGCACGCGGGCGGCCAGCGCGTCGGCGGTGTCGCCGGGCAGGACCGGCACGGCCGCCTGCACGATGACCGGCCCCTCGTCCATGCCTTCCGTCACGAAATGCACCGTGCAGCCGGCAAGCCGCATGCCCGCGTCGATGGCGCGCTGATGCGTGTGCAGGCCGGGGAAGAGCGGCAGCAGGGACGGGTGGATGTTGAGGATACGGCCCTCGTGGCGGCCGATGAAGGCGCCGGAGAGCAGGCGCATATAGCCCGCAAGGCAGATGAGATCGGGCGAGAGCGCATCGAGCGCGTCGAGGATCGCCGCCTCATGCGCGTCCTTGCTGGCATAGTCCTTGCGCAGGAACGTGCGGGTCGGGATGCCGAGCGCCTCGGCTTTCGCCAGCCCCCCGGCCTCCGCCTTGTCGGAGATGACAGCGACGATCTCGGCCGGAAAATCCGGCGCCGCGGCGGCCTTCGCCAGAGCCAGCATGTTGGAGCCGCCGCCGGAAACGAAGGCGACGACACGCTTGCGGGAGGACGTCATAGGGCGAGCGTGCCCTTGTAGATCGTGCCGGCCGCGCCCTCTTCACGGGCGACCATGCGGCCGAGGCGGAAGGCGGTCTCGCCTTCGGCGGAAAGCGCGGCGGCAACCGTATCGGCCTTGTCGGCGGGAACGACGACGATCATGCCGACGCCGCAGTTGAAGGTGCGCAGCATTTCCCTGGCTTCCACGCCGCCGGTCTTGGCCAGCCAGGAGAAGACGGCCGGGGCCTTGACGGCATCGAGGTCGATTTCGGCGGCAAGGTGCTTCGGCAGCACGCGCGGAATGTTTTCCGGGAAGCCGCCGCCGGTGATATGGGCCAGCGCCTTGATGGCGCCCGTCTCGCGGATCGCCTTGAGGAGCGGCTTCACATAGATCTTCGTCGGCGTCAGCAGCGCCTCGCCGAGGCTCTTCGCGGCGTCGAACGGCGCCGGCGCATCCCAGGCAAGGCCCGAGAGCGTGACGATCTTGCGCACCAGCGAATAGCCGTTGGAGTGAACGCCGGAGGAGGCGAGGCCGAGGATGACGTCGCCTTCGGCGATGTCGCCGGCCGGCAGCAGCTGGCCGCGTTCGGCCGCGCCCACGGCAAAGCCTGCAAGGTCATAGTCGCCATGGGAATACATGCCGGGCATTTCGGCCGTCTCGCCGCCGATCAGCGCGCAGCCGGCCTGGCGGCAGCCCTCGGCGATGCCTTCGACGATGGCCGCGCCCTGGTCGGGATCGAGCTTGCCGGTGGCGAAATAGTCGAGGAAGAAGAGCGGCTCGGCGCCCTGCACCACGAGATCGTTGACGCACATGGCGACGAGGTCGATGCCGACCGTGTCGTGGCGGTTCGCGTCGATGGCAATCTTCAGCTTGGTGCCGACGCCGTCATTGGCCGCTACGAGCACCGGATCCTTGAAGCCCGCGGCCTTGAGGTCGAAGAGACCGCCGAAGCCGCCGATCTCTCCATCGGCGCCCGGGCGGCGGGTGGAGCGCACCGCCGGCTTGATCTTCTCGACCATCAGGTTGCCCGCGTCGATGTCGACGCCCGCATCGCTATAGGTCAGACCGTTCTTTTCCGACTGGCTCATGCTCTCGTCTCCGGCGCTGGAGCATTTTGCAGGCAGGCGGTCGCGCCTGCCGTCGCACAAATGCGGCAAAACAAATAGGCAGGACAGAGGACGCGAACATGGGTGAGCCCGGCTGCTCTGCACTGTTCGCGCCCGATTGGCATGGCGGGGGGATAAGTGCAAGCGCGATGCCGGGAAATCCGGGATTTTTTCACCGATTTACCCAGTGATGCGCGTGCGGACGCGCCCGGCGCACGCGTGGACCGCATGTGGAAATGGGGGAAAACGACGCGGCAGGTTTCCCCCGTTCCACCGGGGAGAAGAGGGGGCGGCCGGCCGGGTGAGGGGCCTTTTGAACGCAAAACCATGCCGCCTGCTTTTCCGCCGAGCCTTGACCTTTCTCGGCCGCGCATCCTATCTCCTCTGCAAACAGCGGCGAAACACGGGGAAAAACGCGATGGCAGCGCATATCAGCGGCGCGGGGTTGAAGCGACAGGTGATCTTCTGGGTCATCGCGCTCGTCTCCTTCGTGCTCTTCCTGCTCGTCTTCTCCGATATCCTGCTGCCGTTCATCGCCGGCATGGCGCTCGCCTATTTCCTCGATCCGGTCGCCGACCGGCTGGAGCGCGTCGGCCTGTCGCGCATGATGGCGACGGTGGTGATCCTCGTCACCTTCGTCGTGCTCTTCGCGCTGTCGCTGATGATCGTCATCCCGCTGCTGGCGACCCAGGCGGCCGATTTCCTCGAAAAGCTGCCGGGCTACGTCACCCAGCTTCAGGAACTGGTCGCCAATTTCAATCCCAATCTCCTGCCCGGCTGGATCAGCAGCCAGATGGGCACGATCAAGCAGAGCTTCTCCTCCATCCTCGCCGAAGGCGCGGGTTTCCTCGGCACGGTGTTCAAGCAGCTCTGGAACTCCGGCATGGCGCTGGTGAACATCGTCTCGCTGCTGGTCGTCACCCCTGTCGTCGCCTTCTACCTCCTGCTCGACTGGGACCGCATGATCGCCAAGGTGGATAGCTGGGTGCCCCGCGACCACGTGGCGAATGTGCGCCAGATCGCCTCCGAGATCGACGCCGCCATTGCCGGCTTTGTGCGCGGGCAGGGCTCCATCTGCATCATTCTCGGCCTGTTCTACGGCATCGCGCTTTCGTTCGCGGGGCTCAATTTCGGCCTGCTGATCGGCCTCTTCGCCGGCATCATCGGCTTCATTCCCTATGTCGGCTCGCTGGTCGGCCTCGTCCTGTCGATCGGCGTCGCCATCGTGCAGTTCTGGCCGGAATACTGGATGATCGCGCTCATCGCCGCGATCTTCTTCGCCGGCCAGTTCGTCGAGGGCAACATCCTGCAGCCGAAGCTGGTCGGCAAGCGCGTCGGCCTGCACCCCGTCTGGCTGATGTTCGCGCTCGTCGCCTTCGGCGCGCTGTTCGGCTTCGTCGGCCTGATGATCGCGGTGCCGGCCGCCGCCGCGGTGGGCGTGCTTGTCCGCTTCGGCCTCAGCCGTTACCTTGACAGCGACCTCTACTATGGCCGCAGCAAGCCCGTTCTCCTGGAAGAGAACGCGCCGGACGGCGAGTGAGACAAGCGTATCCGAGTAGACCGATGACTTCGCGCAAGACCGCCGAACAGTTGCCGCTGGCCTTCGGGCACGACCCCGCGACGGGGCGCGACGATCTTCTGATCGCCGAACCCGTCGACGCGGCCGTGGCGATGATCGACGCCTGGCCGCACTGGCCGTCGCCCGTGGTCGTCATCGCCGGCCCCGTCGGCTCGGGCAAGTCGCACCTCGCCGCCATCTGGCGCGAGAAGGTCGGCGCTGATCTTATCGAGGCGAAGGCGGAGAACGGCGCGGAAGAGGCGGCCGAGCGCGGCCCCGTGCTCATCGAGGATGCCGACCGCGCCGGCTTCGACGACCGCACGCTGTTCCACATCATCAACAATGTGCGCCAGCACGGCCACACGCTGCTCATCACCTCGAGACTCTGGCCGATGTCCTGGCCGGTCGAGCTGCCGGACCTGCGCTCACGCCTCAAGGCCGCAACCGTGGTGGAGATCGGCGAGCCCGACGACGAACTGCTCTCGCAGGTCATCGTCAAGCTCTTCGCCGACCGCCAGCTCTTCGTCGACGACAAGCTCGTCGCCTATATCGTCGCGCGCATGGAGCGTTCGCTGGAGGCCGCGCAGACGCTGGTGGAACGGCTCGACCGGCTGGCGCTCGCCCGCGGCAGCCGCATCACCCGCGCGCTGGCGCAGGAAGTGCTGGGCGAAATGGTCGGTGGCGGGGATTTCGCCGACTAGAGTTTGTCAGGCAAAAGTGGGAACCGGTTTTCCCGAAAAGACGAATGTCTGGTTCAATCCGAACCTGACATGCTCTCGGAACGGGCCTTTCCGCGCCGATTTCCACCCGCCCGGATTGACTGTCACAGTTCTGTCGTCAAACTGCGCTAAGCGCTTCGCGGATAAGCAGAAATCGAGCGCGGCAAGCTGGGGCGGAACTTCAATGGATACAGTGACATCCGACATGTCTCAGGAAAAGCCGGTCGAGGCCGTCGTGCCGGAAGGCGCATCCGTCGATGTCGAGGCGCTGATGGCCAGCCCCACGCGCTTCATCAACCGCGAATTCTCCTGGCTCCAGTTCAACCGCCGCGTCCTCGAGGAAACGCTGAACACGGCTCATCCGCTGCTTGAGCGCATCCGCTTCCTGTCGATCTCGGCGGCCAATCTCGACGAGTTCTTCATGGTGCGCGTCGCGGGCCTCGAGGGCCAGGTGCGCCAGGGCGTCGGCATCCGCAGCCCCGACGGCAAGACCTCGGCCGAACAGCTCGACGACATCCTCAAGGAGATCGACAATCTCCAGATGGAGCAGCAGGCTTCGCTCGCCGTGCTCCAGCAGTATCTCGCCAAGGAAGACATCCTCATCGTCCGCCCGACGGCGCTGTCCAGCGACGACAAGGTCTGGCTGCAGCAGGAATTCATCCAGTCGATCTTCCCGGTGCTGACGCCGCTCTCCATCGACCCGGCCCATCCGTTCCCCTTCATCCCCAATCTCGGCTTCTCCATCGGCCTGCAGCTCGAAAGCACGATGGGCAAGGAGCCGATGACGGCGCTCCTGCGCCTGCCGGTCGCGCTCGACCGCTTCATCCGTCTGCCGGACGCCAAGGGCGCCATCCGCTACATCACGCTGGAAGACGCCGTCGGCCTCTTCATCGGAAAACTCTTCCCCGGCTATATCGTGCGCGGCTCGGGCACGTTCCGCATCATCCGAGACAGCGATATTGAAGTGGAGGAAGAGGCCGAAGACCTCGTGCGCTTCTTCGAGACGGCGCTGAAGCGCCGCCGCCGCGGCTCGGTGATCCGCATCGAGACCGACTCGGAAATGCCGGAATCGCTGCGCCGCTTCGTCGTCGGCGAACTCGGCGTGCCGGACAACCGCGTCGCCGTCCTGCCGGGCCTGCTCGCCCTCAACACGCTGTCGGAGATCGCCAAGGCGCCGCGCGACGACCTGCGGTTCGAGCCCTACAATGCCCGATTTCCCGAGCGCGTCCGCGAACATGCCGGAGACTGCCTCGCCGCCATCCGCGAAAAGGACATGGTCGTCCACCACCCCTACGAAAGCTTCGACGTGGTGGTCCAGTTCCTTCTCCAGGCTGCGCGCGATCCTGACGTTCTGGCGATAAAGCAGACGCTCTACCGCACTTCCAACGACAGCCCCATCGTGCGCGCGCTGATCGACGCGGCCGAGGCCGGCAAGTCGGTGACGGCGCTGGTCGAGCTGAAGGCCCGCTTCGACGAGGAAGCCAACATCCGCTGGGCGCGCGACCTCGAACGGGCCGGCGTGCAGGTCGTCTTCGGCTTCATCGAACTGAAGACCCACGCCAAGATGTCGATGGTGGTGCGCCGCGAGGAGGGCAAGCTTCGTACCTATTGCCACCTCGGCACCGGCAACTACCACCCGATCACGGCGAAGATCTACACGGACCTTTCCTTCTTCACCTGCAACCCGACCATCGCCAGCGACATGGCGAACATCTTCAACTTCATCACCGGCTATGGCGAGCCGGAGGCCGGCATGAAGCTCGCCTTCTCGCCCTATACGCTGCGCCCGCGCATCCTGCGTCACATCGACGAGGAGATCGCGCATGCCAAGAACGGCGCGCCGGCGGCGATCTGGATGAAGATGAACTCGCTGGTCGACCCCGACATCATCGACGCGCTCTACCGGGCGAGCCAGGCGGGCGTGGAGGTCGATCTCGTGGTGCGCGGCATCTGCTGCCTGCGTCCGCAGGTGCCGGGACTGTCGGAAAACATCCGCGTCAAATCCATCGTCGGCCGCTTCCTCGAGCATTCCCGCATCTTCTGCTTCGGCAATGGCCACGGTCTTCCCTCGGACAAGGCGCTGGTCTATATAGGCTCCGCGGACATGATGCCGCGCAATCTGGACCGGCGAGTCGAGACACTTGTGCCTCTGATCAACCGGACGGTGCATGAGCAGGTTCTTTCGCAGATCATGCTGGGCAATCTCATCGATAACCAGCAGAGCTACGAGATTCTTGCGGACGGGACGTCGCGGCGCATGGAAGTGCAGGCCGGCGCCGAGCCGTTCAACGCTCAGCACTACTTCATGACCAATCCCAGCCTGTCCGGCCGGGGCGAGGCCCTGAAGTCCAGCACACCGAAGGCGATCGCGGGCTGGCAAGGCCGCCGGAAGAAGTAAACTGGATATTCATGGTCGAATCTGAAGCCCAGGGGCGTTTGCCTGGAATTGCCCCGGTGTCGGTCGTGGATATCGGTTCCAACTCGATTCGCCTCGTCATCTACGAAGGCATGAGCCGGTCGCCCGCCATGCTGTTCAACGAGAAGGTCATGTGCGGCCTCGGCAAGGGCCTTGCCAAGACCGGCCGCATGGACGAGGCGAGCGTCGACCGCGCGCTGGCCGCCCTTCACCGTTTCAAGGCCCTTTCCGTGCAGGCCCGCGCCTCCACCATGTTCGCGCTGGCGACCGCCGCCGCGCGCGAGGCGGAAAACGGCCCCGATTTCATCCACCGGGCCGAGATGATCCTCGGCCAGAAGGTGCGCGTGCTGACGGGCGAGGAGGAAGCCTATTTCTCCGCCCTCGGCATCGTCAGCGGCTTTGCCGATACCGACGGCATCGTCGGCGATCTCGGCGGCGGCTCGCTGGAACTGATCGATGTCGCCGGCGTCCATGTCGGCAAGGGCATCACCCTGCCGCTCGGCGGCATCCGCCTGTCGGAAGCCTCGGGCGGTTCGACCGCCCAGGCCCGCATCGTGGCGCGGAAGTACCTGCGCACCGCCAACCTCCTGAAGAACGGCACGGGCCGCGCCTTCTACGCGGTCGGCGGCACCTGGCGCGCCATCGGCGCCCTGCACATGGAGGTGCAGAACTACCCCCTGCACATGATCCAGGGTTACGAGCTCGGCTTTTCCGACGCCATGGATTTCCTGACGGATATCGTCACGGCCAAGGACCAGAAGGATCCGGCCTATTCGGCGATTTCCAAGAACCGGCGCAACCTCTTGCCCTTCGGCGCGGTGGCGCTGCAGGAAACCATCGCCATCATGAAGCCCTCGCGGGTCTTCTTCTCCGCCCAGGGCGTGCGCGAAGGCTATCTCTATTCGCTGCTGCCCGACCGGGAGAAGGCGCGCGATCCGCTGCTCGCCGCCGCCGGGGAGCTTGCCATCCTGCGCGCCCGCTCGCCCGAACATGCCCGCGAGCTTGCCGAATGGACCGGCCGCATGATGCCGCTTTTCGGCGTGACCGAAACGCCGGAGGAAGCCCGCTACCGCGAGACGGCCTGCCTCCTGGCCGATATTTCCTGGCGCGCCCATCCCGATTACCGCGGCCTGCAGGCGCTGAACCTTATCGCGCACGGCACCTTCATCGGCATCACCCATCCGGGCCGCGCCTTCATCGCGCTTGCCAATTACTATCGTTTCGAGGGCCTCAACGACGACGCGGTCAGCAGTTCGCTCGCCGGCATCGCCCCGCCGCGCATGCGCGAACTGGCAAAGCTGCTCGGCGGGCTGCTGCGCGTCGCCTATCTCTTCTCGGCCTCCATGCCGGGCGTCGTGCCGCATGTCGCCTTCCGCAAGTCGTCGCAATCAGATGTCGATCTCGAACTGGTCGTGCCCGCCGACTATGCCGAGCTTGGCGGCGAACGGCTCGACGGCCGCCTGCAGCAGCTTGCCAAGCTGACCGGCAAGAAGCTCGCCTTCAAGTATCTGTGAGGCGCGCCATGCGGACCGCTGCCTTCCTCGCCGCTCTCCTGCTTTCCACGCTTTGCCTGGACAGGGGCGCTGCCGCGCAGGACTGGCAGGCGGTCGAGCGGGTGGAGCCCTATGCGGTTACGGGATCGACCGGCCTTGAAATCTACCAGTCGATCGGCGAGCACGGACCGAAGCTCGGCATCGCCCGCGTCATCGCCCATACCGGCTTCAAGCTGACCTGGACACGTAAATACGAGCGCGTCGGCAATGCCTGCGTCATCACGGTCAACAGGCCGAAGCTCGTCATCACCTACACCTTGCCCAGGCTGAAATCCAAGCTCTCCGGGCCGCTGAAGGGCCGCTGGGACACCTTCATCGCCGGGGTCACCGCCCATGAGAAGCTGCATGGCGATTTCATCAAGGACATGGTGAAGCAGATCGAGGCGATGAGCGTCGGCATGCGGGTCGAGAACGATCCGAAGTGCCAGAAGATCCGCCCGCAGCTCCAGACCCGCCTTGGCGAACTCTCGGACGCCCAGCGCGCCCGCAGCCGCGATTTCGACCAGATCGAACTCAGCGACGGCGGCAACGTGCACCAACTCATCCTGCAACTGGTCGATCCGCGGTAGAGCGCTCCGCCCCGCCGCACCGTATTCCCGACGCGAAAAAGGGCAGGGCAAGTCTCGCTTTCGCGACGGCGGGGATCAGGCCGCGTTTGCGCCGGCCAGCGCCGCGAAGCGCCCCGGCGTCATGCCGAGCGCCTTCTTGAAGTGACGGTTGAGATGCGCCTGGTCGGCAAAGCCGCTGGCGAAGGCGGCCTCGGCGATGCTGTCGCCGGCCGCGATCAGCGCCTTCGCCCGCTCCAGCCGGCGCATGACGAGGTAGCGGTGCGGGCTCGTGCCGAGCAATTGGCGGAACTGCCGGGCGAGCGCGAAACGGTCGAGGCCCGTCACCGCCTCGAGCTCCGCCGAGCCGACCTGGTGGGAGAGATTTTCCCGCAGGAAATCGCAGGCCCTCAGAACCTCGGGGCGGGCGAGCCGTCCGGGCCGGGCCTTCGGCGCACCGGCATGGTCGATGAGGGCGGCGGCGATCTCCGCCATCGTCTCGTCGAGCTTCAGCGGCTCGATCGTCTCGTCCATGCTGCCGATCGCCTCGAGCAGAAGGCCGGCAAGGCGCGGATCGTCGATGACGGGGGCGACGAAGGGCAGCGTCCGCCCCCGCTCGGCCGTTGCCGGCAGGAAGCGTTCCGGCGGAATATAGATCATCCGGTAGGTGAGGCCGGCGTCGGTGCCCGCGCCGCCGTCGTGCAATTCGTCGGGATGCAGCGCGATGACGTTGCCGGGCAGGCTGAAACGGGCCGCGCCCCGGTAGCGGAAGGTCTGGATGCCGGCCATCGTGACGCCCAGCGCATAGGTGTCGTGCCGGTGCGGCTCGAAGCCCTTGCCACGGAAGCGCGCCTCGATGCGCTCGATGCCGGCCAGTTCCGGCGCGACGACGATGCGGTCCTTCTGCATGCACGAACGTTCAAGCGGCCCTTCGAGCGCGCCTGCTATCGCATTGGCCGCGGAATGGTCCGCGGCCTTTTCCCGGGAGAGTACCTGCATGTTCGATACCAAGTTCGCCGTCGTGCTGCGCGAGGATCTGGAGGTCTGGCAGAAGCTCAACGTCACCGCCTTCCTGTCGGGCGGGGTCATCGGCCGCAAGCCCGAGCTGATCGGCGAAGATTACCGCGATGCGAGCGGCAATGTCTACAATGCCCTCAGCGTCCAGCCCGTCATCGTGCTGGCGGCGGATGGAGCGACCCTTTCGAAGATCCATGGCCGCGCGCTGGAGCGCGCCGTGCCCGCCTCCGTCTATATCGAGGAAATGTTCGCCACCGGCCATGACGCGGCCAACCGCGCCGTCTTCGCGCAGTTCGGCCCCGGGGACGCGAAGATCGTCGGCATCGCGCTCCATGCCGACAAGAAGACCGTCGACCGCATCACCAAGGGTGCGAAGCTGCACGCATAGTTCAAGGCGCGGCCACCGCCGGCCGCGTGACCGGCGCCGTCCTATGCCGGCCCGGCCGGATCGTGCCCCAGCCTGCGGCGGACTTCCGCGAGGAAGAGCTGCAGCGCCGGCACCGGATCGTGATGGTGGTAGATGATGTAGACCCCCGATACCGGCGGATTGGGCCGGATCGGCAGGAAGGTGAGGGGACCGGAGGTCAGCTTGGCGATGCCGGCGGGCACGATGCTGACCCCGAAACCCGCGACGATCAGGCTCGGGATCGACTGCGCGTCGATCACCTGCTGCGAGACGCGCGGCCGGTAGCCCGACGCGACGATGCACGCCATGACATAGGCGGCGAAATCGGAACTGTCCGGCCGCAGCACCACATGCTGGTCATCCCGCAGGTCCGTGATCGAGACGCTGTCGCGCCCGGCAAGCCGGTGGTCGCTGCGCACCAGCGCCACCATTTCCTCCTGCCAGCCATATTCGTGGGCAAGTTCCTCGTCGCGCGGGATCGAGCGGTTGAAGCTGACATCCGTGCGGCGGCTTCGCACCTCGTTGATCTGCGCGGAGGGCGATTGCTCGTGCACGCGCAGCGTGATGCGCGGATAGGCGGCGGCGAAGCCCGCAAGGAGTTCGGACAGGCCGCCGCGCAGGATGGAGCCGGTCGTGCCGATCTCGATCATGCCGTCCTGGCCCTGCTGGACTTCGCGGATTTCCTGCAGGCTGCGCTCGTACTGGTCGAGCATGTTGCTCGCCCGTTGCAGGAAGAGTTCGCCCGCCCGGGTCAGCATCACCTTGCGGCTGGTGCGGTTGATGAGGTCTGCCCCCAGTTCCCGCTCCAGGGTCTGGATCTGCGTGCTGAGCGGGGGCTGCGACATGTTCAGCCGCTGGGCCGCGCGGGTGAAGTTCAGCTCTTCGGCCAGAACCACGAAACACTGGAGCTGGCGCATTCTCATAGCGCGACCCTATAGATTGGCGACAAATCGATATTAGACAAGGATAAGATATTGGACAAGTATCAAGCCATGAGGGGGAGCCGCGACGGGCGCCGCGATGGAAGCACACGGTGGAGGCCGTGCGGCCGTCCATCGGGCTGCGGATAACCCCTCCTTGCCATAGGGAGGAATACAGACATGCCGAATTGGTCGAAGTCCTTGTTTGGACAGGTCTGCCTGGCGCTCGTGCTGGGTATCGCCGCCGGTTTCTTCGTGCCGGATCTCGCCGCCAAGATGAAACCGCTCGGGGACGGCTTCATCAAGCTCATCAAGATGCTCGTTCCGGTCATCGTCTTCTGCGTCGTGGTGCACGGCATCGCGGGGGCGGGGGATTTGCGCAAGGTCGGCCGCGTCGGCTTCAGGGCGCTTGTCTATTTCGAGATCGTCACGACCATCGCGCTCGCCCTCGGCATCGCCATCGCCTATCTGTTCGGGCCGGGCCACGGCATGAACATCGACGTCAGCACGCTCGACGCCTCGGCGCTCTCCACCTATGTGGAAAAGGCCCATGAGGTCAGTAGCGGCGGCACCGTCGAGTTTCTGATGAAGCTCATCCCGGCCACCATGATCAGCGGCTTTGCCCAGGGCGACGTGCTGCAGGTGCTGCTGGTGGCCATCCTGTTCGGCTGCGCCCTGGCGCAGGTCGGCGAACGCGGCAAGCCGCTTCTCCACATGATCGAACTGGCCGGCGACGTGACCTTCAAGATCATGTCCTTCATCGTCCGCCTCGCGCCGCTCGGCGTCTTCGGCGCCATCGCCTTCACGGTCGGAAAATACGGCGTCGGCTCGCTGGCGCAGCTCGGTTATCTCGTCGGCCTGTTCTACATGACGATCGCGCTCTTCGTCTTCGTCGTGCTCGGCTTCATCCTGAAGATGGCAGGGTTCAGCATCGTCAAGCTGCTGCGCTACCTGCGCACCGAGGTCAGCATCGTCGCCGGCACCGCCTCCAGCGATGCCGTGCTGCCGCAGACCATGCGCAAGCTGGAGCATCTCGGCATCAAGGACTCCACGGTGGGCCTCGTCATCCCCACCGGCTATTCCTTCAACCTGGACGCCTTCTCGATCTACCTGACGCTGGCGGCCGTCTTCATCGCCCAGGCGACGAACACGCCGCTCGCCTTCACGGATCTGCTCGCCATCCTCGGCGTGGCGCTCGTCACCTCCAAGGGCGCCCATGGCGTGCCGGGTTCGGCGATCGTCATCCTCGCCGCGACGCTGGCCGCCATCCCCAGCATCCCCGCCATCGGCCTCGTTCTCGTGCTCTCGGTCGACTGGTTCATGGGCATCGCCCGCGCGCTCGGCAACTATCTCGGCAATTGCGTGGCGACGGTGGCGATCGCCTCCTGGGTCGGCGATATCGACAAGGAGCGGGCGCGCCGGGTGCTCGACGGCGAGAGCCTGCCGGCGCCGACCTTCACGGAGGGCGCCGTCGCCCACAATGCCCGCTGAAAGGGCTGTTCGACAGCACGCACGCAAGACAAAGGCCTGTGGTGACACAGGCCTTTTTCGTTTCCGCTAGAGAAAGAGCTTAAAGCTCGACCGCCTCGATCTTGCGGTCGACGAAGCGCAGCGCCACCTTGCCGCCGATGAGGTTGAGGGCGGTTTCACCGAAGAGATCGCGGCGCCAGCCGGTGAGGGCCGGCACGTCGGCGGCTTCCCCCTCGACGGCGATCTTTTCGAGATCGTCGCTGTTGGCGATGATCTTGGCGGCGACGCCCTGCTTTTCCGCGACGATCTTCAGGAGAACCTTCAGCATTTCACTGGCGGCGGCCGCACCCTCCGGCACGTGGTTCTGGCGCGGCAGGCGCGGCAGGTCGGCCTTCGGGATTTCAAGCGCTTCCTTGATGGCGTCGAGCAGCGCGATGCCGGACTGCGAGCGCTCCCAGCCCTTGGGAATGGTGCGCAGGCGTCCCAGCGCCTCGGCGTCGGCCGGCTGCTGCTGGGCGATTTCGTAGATCGTGTCGTCCTTCAGGATGCGCGAGCGCGGCACGTTGCGGCCGCGCGCCTCCCGTTCGCGCCAGGCGGCCACCTTCTGCAGCACGGCCAGTTCCATCGGCTTCTTGACGCGCATCTTCAGCCGCTTCCAGGCGTCGTCCGGATGCAGGTCGTAGGTGTCGCGCGATTCGAGGACGGACATTTCCTCGGTCAGCCACAGCGAGCGGCCGGCCTCATCGAGCTTGGCCTTCAGCGCCAGATAGACGTCGCGCAGATGCGTCACGTCGGCAAGCGCATACTCGAGCTGCTTTTCGGTCAGCGGCCGGCGGCTCCAGTCGGTGAAGCGCGAGGACTTGTCGATGTGCACGCCCTTGATCTTCTGCACGAGCTGGTCGTAGGAGACGCTGTCGCCGAAGCCGCAGACCATGGCGGCGACCTGGGTGTCGAAGATCGGGTGCGGGATGAGATCGCCGCGGTTGACGATGATTTCGATGTCCTGCCGCGCGGCGTGGAACACCTTCAGCACGGCCGGATTGCCCATCAGCTCGAAGAAGGGAGCAAGGTCGAGGCCCTTTGCGAGCGGATCGACGATCACCTCGATCTCCGGGCCGGCGAGCTGGATGAGGCACAGTTCCGGCCAGAAGGTCGTCTCCCGCAGGAACTCCGTATCGACGGTCAGATACTCGGAACGGGCGAGCGTCTCACAGGCGTCGCGAAGGGCTGCGGTGGTCTCGATGATCTGCATGACGGTCTCGGGCGGGCTTTTCTCTGAAATTTTTGATCGGGCAGCTTTAGACGCTCCACGGTTTTGCCACAATCGAAAACTTGCCCGGGCGCGATTTGGGATCGTGCCGTGCCCGAAGGGCCACCCGCATGGCAGGGCCGTTCACGTCACCCGCACATAGCTCGTCATGCCGGTCTTCTGGTGCTCGATGATGTGGCAATGGAAGACCCAGTCGCCGGGATTGTCGGCGACGAGGGCAAGCTGCACCTTCTCGTCCGGCAGGATGAGGTAGGTGTCGGAAAAATGCGGGCGGATGGCCTGCTTGTTGGAATTCATCGGTTTGAAGGCGAGGCCATGCAGGTGGAGGGGATGCACCTGCGGGGTCGGGTTCTCGACGTTGAAGATATAGGTCTTGCCCGCCTTCATCTCGGCCAGCGGCGCGGTCGGGTCGCCCGTGTCGTCCGCCCACGGCACCTTGTTGATGGCCCAGAAATTGTAGCCGAGCGAACCGCAGATGCCGTCCTTCGGCCGTTCCTCCGCCGAGGCGCTGAGGATGAATGGCAGTTCCGTGGCGGCGGAAAGGTCGGGCTCGGGCAGGGGATTGGCGGCGAGCGCCGGCAGGTCGGCGATGTCGCGCTTCAGCGACGCGCCGACCGCGCGGAAGGTGGCGAGCGTGGCGGGCCTGGTGCCGCGCAGATCCTTCAGCGCGGCGACGGCGCCTTCCGTGTCGGGCATGCGCAGGACGAGGTCGAGCCGCTGGCCAGGGCCGATCATCAGGTGGTCGGGCGCAAAGCGCTCGGCGGCCGGGTTGCCGTCGGCGGCGATGACCAGCGCGTCGGCCCCCTCGACGGAGAGGGCGAGGATGCGCGTGACGTCGGTCGCGGCAAGGCGCAGGCGCACCAGGCCGCCGGCCGGCGCGTCATATTGCGGCGATTGCCGCCAGTTGGCGGTGCGCACGGTGCCGAAGGTGCCGGCGCGGGCGGCGTCGCGCGGCTTGAACTGGGCGATGAACTGCCCGTCGCCGCCGAGCCGCCAGTCGCGCAGGTTCAGCACGATCTCGGCGTCGAAGACGGGATCGGCCGGGTCCTCGACGACGATCAGCCCGGCAAGGCCGCGGCCCATCTGCTCCAGCGTGTTGCAATGGGGGTGATACCAGAAGGTGCCGGCGTCGGGCGGGGTGAAGGCATAGTCGAAGCCGTCGCCCTCATAGACATAGGGCTGGGTGAGGAAGGGCACCCCGTCCATCCGGTTGTCGATGCGCAGGCCATGCCAGTGAATGGTCGTCGGTTCGTCCAGCCTGTTGTCGAGGCGCAGGTTGAAGAGCTCGCCGCGCCGCATGCGCAGCACCGGCGGAATCTCGGCCTCGCCATAGGTCATGACGCCCCTGGTCGGCCCCTTGTCGGTGATCAGCGCTTCGGAGCGGCGGGCGACGAGCGGCATGGCCGCCCGGGCGTTCGCGATGCCGCCGAACCGGCCCGCAAGGCCGCCACCGGCAAAGGCTCCGGCGACGAGTGCGCCCTTCATCAGCGTGCGGCGTGTCAGCATGGCGGTCCCTCCGGTGCGTCGACCGTTTTTTAAACCTGAGGGCACCGCTCAGCAATAAGCCCGCGCCGACCAGATTGCCGCAGCCTCAGGAACGGCCATTGCGGTCCTTGTCGCCGGCGGCGAGCTTGTTGAAGAAAAACGATGTGCGCAGGAGATTGCGGAAGCGGCTGCGCCTTTCGCCGGCCGGCACGGCGGGCCGCGCGCTCATGCGCAGCGCCGTGTAACCCATGAAGGCGACGAGGATGACGGCCGTATAGAGGAACAGCGCCTGCGGCCCGAAGAACTGCAGGAGCACGGAGGCGAAGAGCGGGCCGATGATCGCCCCGCAGGACCAGAAGAACAGCATGCCCGCCGAGACCAGCGCATGTTCGCCTTCGCCCGCATGGTCGTTGGCATGGGCCGAGCAGAGCGAATAGAGCGGCATGGCGAAGGCGCCGAAGATGAAGATGCCGACGAGGTTCTTCCATTCGTCGCCGCCGGCGAAGACGGCGAGGTAGAGCGCGGCGAGCGCCGAGCCGAGCGTCGCGACGAGGATGACGAGACGGCGGTCGAGACGGTCGGAATAGATGCCGAGCGGATATTGCAGCACCACGCCGCCGACGATGCCGGCGCTCATGAAGCTGGCGATGGCGGTGACCGACAGCCCGATATCGTGCGCGTAGATCGGCCCGAGATTGCGGAAGGCCGCATTGGTGAGGCCGACGACGATGCAGCCGACGGTGGCGAGCGGCGAAATGTTCCAGAGCTTCTTGACGTCGAAGCGGATTGCCTCCGGCACGGTCGGGCTGGAGCGGTCGGCCAGCGAGATCGGCACCAGCGACAGCGACAGCGCCATGGCGACGATGGCGAAGAGTTCGAATCCGCCGATGCCGATGCCGGGAATGAGATATTGCGCCGCCGTCACCGAACCGAGATCGACGAGACGGTAGACGGACAGCGTGCGCGCCCGGTTGGCATTGGTGACCGAGGCGTTCAGCCAGCTTTCGACCGTGGCGAAGAGGCTGGCGAAACAGATGCCGGCGACGAGGCGCATGACGAACCAGACGAGCGGATCGATGACCAGAAGCATGGCGATGGCCGAGGCCGACGCGATGGCCGCCATGGCCGAGAAGGTGCGGATATGGCCGATGGCCCGCAACACGCGCGTCACATAGATGCAGCCGATGGCAAAGCCGATGCTGTAGCCCGCGCCCAACAGGCCGATGAGCGTGGTGGAGAAGCCCTCCTGCGAGGCGCGCAGCGCGATGAAGGTGCCTTGCAGCCCGTTGCCCCCGATGAGGATGCCGGCGGTGACGAGAAGGGGAATCAGGGGGCGAATCGTGGACATGCCGGCACTATGGCGAAGCTTTTGCGGAAGAGGAGGGGGAAAGCGTCGGGGACGCGGAAATTGTATGCAATGACGGCGGGGTGGCGGCCCTCGTCTCCTTTTCCGCCTTCTCCCCGCCCGCGGGGAGAAGGCCGCCGGCAGGGCAGCGGCGTAACCGGTCCTCAGCCTTCCAGCAATTCCGCCATGATGCGCAGGTGATCGGCCTGCAGGGGCTTTTCGAAATAGCTCTTCACGAAACTGTACTGCATCGCCCGCTCGCGGTCCTTGCCGAGATGGGAAGAGGTGAGCATGGCGACGACGGGGGCATGCACCTCGAATTCCTCGGCATAGCGGTCGAGGAACTCGAAGCCGTTCATCACGGGCATGTTGATGTCGAGGATGATGGCGTCGGGCGTTTCCTGGTGCAGGATGTCGAGCGCTTCCGTGCCGTCGAAGGCCTTGAGCACGCGGATCGACGGATCGAACTTGCGGATCGTGTAGTCGCAGATGAACTGGTCGTTCTCGTCGTCATCGACGACCAGGATCGAGGTGATTTTCATGATGGTCCCCGTCGGGCAGCTCTATTATGAACCGGCTGCCCTTATCTCTTGCTTCATAAAGCGCCGCTCCCCCCAGGGATTCCGCGCTCTTTCTTAAAATGTAGAGGCCAAGCCCGCTGCCGAAGGACCGGTTCGGGTGCAGCCGTTTGAACATCTTGAACAACAAATGGCGGCTCTTGAGCGGAACGCCGAGGCCGTTGTCTTCCACCGACAGCCGCAGCTTGCCGGCATAGCGGAAGGCGCGGACATCGATCCTCGGCTCCGCCTCCTTCGGGTCATGATATTTGACCGCATTGGACAGCATGTTGCCGACGATGACGTGGAATTTCGACGGCTTGCTGTCAATTGTCAATTCCGCGGGAACGTGATTTTCGATGCGGATGCGCTTGACGTCGTCGAGATGGGAGAGCGCGTCGATGGCCTCGGAAACGAGGTCGTGCAGCGGAATCCGCCGGCTCTCCTCCTCCATCAGCCGGTTGCGCGTGATGGTGATGATGTTCTGGATGAGATGGTCGAGGCGGCGGAAATTGTGCTCCATGCGCTGGAGCATCTGGCCGAGCGCGTCGGTGTCGCCCTCCGCCAGCATTTCGCGCGAAATGCCGAGCAGGCCCATGGAGGAGGCGATGGGCGAGCGCAGGTCGTGCGAGGTGCGGTAGGCGAACTCCTCCAGTTCGGCATTCGCCTCGATCAGCGCCTGCTCGCTCGCCTTGCGCTCGGAGATGTCGCGCACGATGCCGCTGTATATCGTCGTGCCGTTGAGCTCGATCTTCGCCACGGCGAGGTCGAGCGGGAAGATGTCGCCGCTCTTGCGCCGTCCCTCCACCTCGCGGCCGATGCCGATGATGCGCGCCTCGCCGCTGCGGTGGTAGTTGCCGAGATAGCTGTCATGGGCGCTGTGATAGGGCTCTGGCATCAGCATCTTGACGTTGCGGCCGATCATCTCGCCGGGCTCGTAGCCGAAGATGCGGGTGCAGGCGGCGTTGACGGTGAGGATCGCGCCGCGCTCGTCGATGGTGACGATGCCGTCGACGGCATTGTCGATGATGGCGGCAAGGCGCGCCCGGCTTTCGGCAAGGTCCGCGGCCATGCCGCGGGCGCGGCGGGAGGAGAAATAGAGGTGGGCGATGAGCCCGGCATAGAGCGCGCCGGAGATCAGCACGAGCCAGGAGAGCGTGGAATGCGCGCCGCCGCCGCTGCTGGAGAAGGTGATGCCGAAGGAGCGCTCGTAGCGCGCCAGCTCGTAATAGGTCATCGCCAGCAGCAGCAGATAGGTCGCAAGGCCCAGCACGCCGGCGAGCGTCAGCCGGTTGTAGCCGGACGCCTCGGTGCCGACGAAGACCACGGCGACGCCGAGCGCGACGAAGCAGCTCGCGCTCTGGAAGGACATGCGCGTGAAGCGGACCCAGTCATGCGCGAAATCGAGCGCGATGATATAGCCGATGAGGGCGGCGGCCGAGACGATGATGAGGACGAAGCCGAGCGCGATCTGCGTCAGGTCGTTTTCCTGCCGCCGCGCCCGCAGGCAAAGCGCGATGCTTGCCAGCATGAAGCAGAAGGCCGTGTTGGGCGCGATACGGCCCGGCAGGCTGGTGCCGATATCGACGAAGGGCCTGTTGAGCAGCGTGTCGATGCCGGCGTCGATGCCGAAGAGATGCTGGGAAAGCGCAAGCGCGCCGTAGACGAAGACCGGCGCCAGCAGGATCGCCGGCAGGCGCCGGAAGCCGCGTGCGGTGAGCAGCAGCGCCGCGCCGGTGACGGCAACGGCGAGCGCCGCGTTGAACTTCATGCCGAAGAGGGATGGGTATCGCGCCGCAAGGCCGGCCGGTTCGGCCAGCCACAGCGCCATCATGACGATGCCCACGGCGATGCACCAAAGGCCCGCCGCGACGTTCGCCTTCTGCCAGGACCACTCCCGATTCACCCTTGCCCCCTTGGCGGTTCCGTTCCGCCTTGGCGCGCACCTTAGCGCGAAGGTTGAATCGCGAACAGGTGCCGTAGGGTGAGGAGATGAAAAATCCTACTTTTACGCCGCGTCGTCCCGCGCCGGGGCGGCTTCGAGCTGTTCGGTCAGGCGTTGCAGGTCGCCGGTCAGCGCCTGCAGCGCCTCCAGCGAACAGCCGGTCGCCTGGCCGATCGCCATGCGGATGGCGACGGCCTCGCGCTGCATGGCGCGGCCCTTGTCGGTCAGCGTCACCAGCACCTGCCGCTCGTCGCTCCTGTCGCGCGCGCGGTGGATGTAGCCGGCGGCTTCCAGCCGCTTGAGGAGGGGGAGAGCGTGCCGGAATCGAGCCCCAGCTTGGCGCCGAGCGCCTTCACCGAGCGGCCGTCCTCCTCCCACAGCGTCATCAGCGCGATATATTGCGGATAGGTGAGGCCATAGGGATCGAGCAGCGGCTTGTAGGTGCGGTTGAGCGCATGGGCGGCGGAATAGACGGCAAAACAAAGCTGCGCGTCGAGCGCCAGCATGCCTGCCGGCACGTCCGCCAATTCGCCCGTCTCAACCTCGTCACGTTTGTCGCTCATGGTGGCCATTCTCGCACAAATGGCCAAAATTGCAATTTGCAAAATCATATTGCGCACAATCTAATTTTGCGCTACCTATTTCCCATCGACAACGAAACCAGGAAGGAGACACCCATGCCCATTCTCTACAGGACCAAGGCTTCCGCAACCGGTGGCCGCGCCGGCCATGGCGCGACCGAAGACGGCACCGTCGACGTCACGCTGACCCTGCCGAAGGAACTCGGCGGCGACGGCGCGACCGGCGCCAACCCGGAAAAGCTCTTCGCCATCGGTTATTCCGCCTGCTTCCTCGGCGCGCTGAAGTTCGTCGCCGGCCAGGAAAAGGTGAAGATCCCGGAAGACGCCAAGGTGACCGCCACCATCGGCGTCGGCCCGCGTGAAGACGGCGGCGGCTTCGGCCTCGAAGCAGCCCTCGAAGTCTCCGTCCCCGGCGTCGACAAGGCCGTGGTCGAAGACCTCGTCAAGAAGGCGCATGTCGTCTGCCCCTACAGCCACGCCACGCGCGGCAACCTCGACGTCAAGACGACCGTCGCCTGATCCGTCTAAGCGATCGCACATATGAAAAGGCCGCCCGGAGCGTTTCCGGGCGGCCTTTTTGCCTATGGCCTTTCGCGTGTGGGGAAGGGCTCAGAATTCTTCCCAGCTCTCCGCCTTCAGCGCCGTGTTGCCGGCAAGGCGCGGCCGCGCCCGGACGACCTGCTGCGGCGCCGGCTGCGCCTGGCGAACCGGCTGGCCGAGCGCGAAGCGGCCGATCAGCGAGCGCAGCCGGTCGGCCTGCGTGACCAGCGTGGCGGCGGCGGCGGCGCTCTGCTCCACCAGGGCGGCGTTCTGCTGGGTCATCTGGTCCATCTGGGTGACGGCGGTGTTGATTTCCGAAAGGCCGACGGACTGTTCGCGGGCGGAGACGGCGATTGCCTCCATATGCTGGTTGATCGTCGCGACATGGCCGCCGATGGCCTGCAGCGCCGTGCCGGTCTCGCTGACCAGCGTCACGCCGTTGCGCACCTCCGCCTCCGCATTGCGGATGAGGTCCTTGATCTCCTTGGCCGCCTTGGCGGAACGCTGGGCAAGCTCGCGCACCTCCTGCGCGACGACCGCGAACCCCTTGCCGGCTTCCCCGGCGCGCGCCGCCTCGACGCCGGCATTCAGCGCCAGAAGGTTGGTCTGGAAGGCGATCTCGTCGATCACGCCGATGATGCTGGAAATCTGGCCGGAGGATTGCTCGATGCGCTGCATGGCGTCGACCGCATTGGCGACGACGGCGCCGGAGCGGGCGGCCGAGCCGTTGGCCTCCACCGCCACGGCGCGGGCTTCCTCCGCCCGGCGCGTCGAATTGGCGACATTGGCGGTGATCTCGTCGAGCGCGGCGGCGGTTTCCTCCAGCGAGGCGGCCTGCTGTTCCGTGCGCTTGGAGAGTGCGTCCGAACCGGTGCTGATCTCCCGCGTGCCGGTATCCATTTCGTCGACCGACTGGGCGACGGCGGCAAGCGCCTCGCCGAGCTGGCCGACCGCGGCGTTGAGATCGCTGCGCAACTGCTCGAAATCGGGCGCGAAGGGTTCGTTCAGCCGGAAGGAAAGGTCGCCCGCCGCCAGCCGGCGCAGGCCTCCGGCAAGGCCGGATGTCGCCTCCCGCAGGCGTTTCTGCGCGGCGGCTTCCGCCTCCTCCTGCAGCCGCACCCGGTCGGTCTCGGCCTGAAGCCGCGCGGCCTCGGCCTCGGCTTCCAGCCGCCGCTTGTCGATGGCCGCGCCGCGGAACACTTCCACCGCGCCGGCAATGCTGCCGATCTCGTCCCTGCGGCGGCGGAACGGCACCTCGAAATCCGTGGTGCCGCCGGCCAGCGTCTGCATGATCCGCGTGATGGCATTGAGCGGGCGCGAGACGCCGGCGACGATGATCCAGAAGGAGAGGGCGGAGACGACGAGCGCCACCGCGCCGAAGAGCGACAGCAGGAGAAGGTTCGTCTGCTTGTGCGCGCTGGCGGCGGCGAATTCCTCCTGGCCGACGCGGATCTGCAGGTCGATCAGCGCCGCCACATAGGTGCCGATCGGATCGATGGTCGGGTAGAGCCGGGTTTCGACATAGGCGTCGAGCGCCGCCTTGTCCTTGGCCTTCATGATGGCGAGCAGGTCGTCGATGCTGGCGGCCTGTTTCTGCATTTCGGCCGTCATCTGGCCCGCCAGCGTCCGCTCCTCGTCGGTGAGATAGGTGGCGGCATAGGCGTCCCAGAGCGTCTGGATCGTCGCGACCGCCTCGCTGTTCAGCCGGTAGCCGTCCTCCCAGGCGAGCGCGCCGCTGCGCACCTTGTGGGCGGTGTCGACGATGTTGACCGCGTAGAGATCGCCGACCTTCTTGAGGCTGGCGGCGGGCACCAGCCGGTCGACGACGATGGTGCTCATCGACGCCGACATGGCGTTGAGCACCAGATAGGTGGATAGAATGGCGCCGGCGAGCAGCAGCGTCAGGAAGAGCGTCACTGCACCGAGTTTTGTCGATATCTTCATGGGAAGGCCCTGCCGTTCGGGACTCTGGGATGGGCAAGGGTAGGGTGATTTTATTTAAGCATTAATTAAATTTAGAATTTTCTTATTCTTGGTTGCGCCGACCTCCGGCTGGTCGCCCAAGCGCTGTAGTTTTGGCGCTGTAGTTTTGGCGCCGTGGTTTTTGCCATGTTCCCTGCGGAACAGCGGCGATGGGGCCGATGTGAGACCTTCTGATCACCGGATGAGAGAGGCTCATCCTTCAAGAGATCAGGAGAGACCCCATGCGCAAGATCATCGTTTCCGCCACCGTCGCCCTCGTTGCCGCCGTTTCCTTCGCCGCCCCCTCGCAGGCCGGCTACTACAGCTACGGCTACAAGCCGCATTGCTTCATCAAGAAGGTGAAGTCCTACGACTACTACGGCAATGTCATCATCAAGAAGATCAAGGTCTGCAAGTAAGCGTTACGCCGACTGACCTCCCCGAAGGCCCGGATGTCCCCTGCATCCGGGCCTTTCGTTTGCGCGCTCCGCGCCATGGCCGCCCTTGACATGCAATAATTCTATTGCATATCTTCCCGCATGACCGACGACGACCTCGACCGCGTCTTCAAGGCGCTCGGCGATCCCACGCGCCGCAGGATCATCGATCGCCTGCGCGCCCGCCCGCGCCAGTCGCTGTTCGAGATCTGCGCTCAGTCCTTCGCCGAGGACGGCGCGACGCTGTCGCGGCAGGCCGTGACACAGCATCTCGACATGTTGGAAAAGGCGGGCATCGTGCGCATCGAATGGTCGGGGCGCACCAAGTTCCACACGCTGGATGCCGGCCCGCTGCGCGCCGCCGTCGAGGCGTGGCTTGGCAACCATCTGTAGGAGGAGAAGACCATGCGCATCTACATCACCAGCGTCCCTGTGGACGACCAGGCGAAGGCCGAGGACTTCTATACCCGCGTGCTGGGCTTTCGGGTGAAGCATGACGTGCCCATCGGCGAGGACCGCTGGCTCACTGTCGTCTCGCCCGAAAACCCCGAGGGCACCGAACTGCTGCTCGAGCCGAGCGGCCATCCGGCCGTCGGGCCCTACAAGAGCGCACTCGTGGCGGATGGCATTCCCATCACCTCCTTCATGGTCGACGACGTCGACGGCGAACACCGGCGGCTGCTGTCGCTCGGCGTTTCCTTCACCCAGGCGCCGATGGATGCCGGGCCGGTGCGTATGGCGGTCTTTGACGATACCTGCGGTAATCTCATCCAGATCATCGAGATGAAAGCTCCCGTCTGATCGTGCATCTTGTCATGGGAAAAATAGAGACTATATTCTTTCCCATGAAAGGAGATCGCGTCATGCAGCGCAAACCCGCCCCGCAGGCCAATGCCGAAGGCATCGTGCTCACCAAGGCGGCCGTCAATGCGGCGGACCGGCTGGGTCTGACGGCGCGTCTGCTCTCGGCGGTCATCGGCGTGTCCGAGGCCACCGTCTCGCGGCTGAAGCGACAGGACGTGCTGCTGGAGCGCGGCACGAAGCCCTTCGAGCTTGCCGTGCTGCTGGTGCGTCTGTTCCGCTCGCTGGACGCCATCACCGGCGGCGACGAGACCGTCGCCCGCGCCTGGATGACGGCCGACAACACCGTGCTGCGCGCCCGCCCCGTCGATTGCATCGTCTCCGTCACCGGCCTTGTCGATGTCCTTGCCTATCTGGACGCCCGCCGCGCTCTCGTCTGAGGCGCGGCCCTTCGCGGGGCCCGTCTGGCGGTTCGTCGAGGCGCAGCACCGCGTCTCGACCCTGAAGCTCGTCGATACGCTGGACGAACAGGCGCTGCTGGAAGACCTGCTGGAGGAGAGCAAGCCGGTGCTGCCGGCCGAATGCGCCGGGCTCGACTATCTGCTGGCGACGCCCTTCCGCTATGGCGCGGTCTATCCCTACGGCTCGCGCTTCCGCAGGGCGGGGCGCACGCTCGGCGTCTACTACGCGGCGCTCTCGGTGGAGACGGCGCTCGCCGAAATGGCCTTCTACCGGCTGCTCTTCTTCGCCGAATCGCCCGCGACCCCGCTGCCGGGCAATGCCGCCGACTACACCGCCTTTTCCGCCGCCATCGCGACGGAAAGGAGCCTCGACCTCACGCTTGCCCCGCTCGACCGCGACGCCGCGCACTGGACGCATCCGACCGACTACGCCGCCTGCCAGGCGCTGGCGGACGGGGCAAGGACGGCGGATATCGCCGCCATCCTCTACCGCTCGGTGCGCGATCCCGCCGCCGGCACCAACATGGCGCTGCTGACGGCCACCGGCTTTGCCGCTCCGAGGCCCGTGGAGCGCCAGACCTGGCGCATCCGGCTTTCGGGCCTTGGCGTGCAGGCGCTCTGCGACCACCCGCCAAGGCGCATCGGCTTTTCGCGCGACGATTTTCGCGCCGACCCGCGCATCGCCGCGTCAGGTTAGAGCATTTCCAGCCGAAGCGGCATCGCTTCGGCGTCGGATAATGCGACAAAACAAGAGGCGATGTCCTTCCGGTGAACCTCTCTTCACCGGAAGGACTACAGCGCCGCTTCGGCGAAGAAGTCCTCCGGCCCGTCCACCTCGACGAGCCGCCGCTTCTCGATCAGCCAGAACCGGTTCGCCACCGCCCGCACGAAGGCGCGGTCGTGCGAGACGATGAGGCAGCTTGCCTGCTGGTCCGTCAGTTCGCGTTCCAGCGCTTCCTGCCCGTCGATGTCGAGATGGTTGGTCGGCTCGTCCAGCAGGTAGAAGTTCGGGTCGGTGAGCCGGAGCACCAGCATGCCGAGCCGCGCCTTCTGCCCGCCGGAGAGCTGGCCGACCGGTCGGCCCTGCATCTCGATGGACAGCCCCGCGCCGGCCAGCAGGCTGCGCGCCCGCTGGTCGCCGATGTCGAAGCGGTGGATGATGGTGCCGTGCGGCGTCTCCTCGTCCGCAAGGTCCGACAGCGCCTGGTCGCCATAGCCGAGCACCAGCGAGGGCGTCGGCTTGACGCCGGGCGCGCCCGCACCCGCGATGGCCTGCCGCAGCAGGCGCACCAGCCGTGTCTTGCCGGTGCCATTGAGGCCGAGCAGCACGATGCGGTCGCCCTGGCAGATGAACTTCGGGCCGGTGCGGAAGAGGAGGGCGCCATCCGGCGTTTCCACCGCCGCATCCTCCAGCGTCACCAGCACCTTGGCATGGGTGCCGCGATTGGCGAGACGGATGGCGCCGGCCGAGCGCTCCAGATGGGCGGGCCTTGCCGCATCCTCGATGCGCTCGGCCCGCTCCTTCAGTTGCTTGGTCTTCACCACCAGGAGGTCGCTGCCCGAGTTGATGCCGATATTGTTGAGCTTGGCCGCCTGCTGGCGAAGCTGCTGCGCCGCTTTCATGTCCTTCTCGAAGCGCCGCTCCTCCGCCGCGTCCGCCTCGTCCAGCGCCGCGCGGGCGCGGGAATAGGGCAGGGCGAAGAGCTGCGAGCGCTCGGGGCGCAGGAAGAGGGTGCGGTTCGTCACGGCATCGAGGAAGGCGCGGTCGTGGCTGGAGATGAGGACCGGCATGTCGCGGGGCAGCGTGGCGAGCCAACCTTCCAGCCGGGCGATCTTTTCGAGATCCAGATGGTTGGTCGGCTCGTCGAGCAGCAGCACGTCCGGCTCGCCGACGCGCACGCGGGCAATGAGCGCGATGCGCTGCCAGCCGCCGCTGAGCGCGTCGAGCCGGCGCTCGCGCAGGGCCTCCGGCACCTCCAGCTCCTCGAGCGTCACATCGGCGCGCCAGCTCTCGTTTTCCTGCTGGTCGGGCGTGAGCGCGCCCAGCACCGCCTCGCGAAACGTCTGGGTCTCGAGACCGGCGGGCAGGTTCTGCTCCATGTGCCCGACGGTGAGGCCGCGGGCCCGGGTGATCTCGCCCGTCGTCGGCTCGACATCGCCGGTGATGCATTTGAGCAGCGTGGACTTGCCGCGCCCGTTGGCGGCAACGAGCCCGATCCGGTCGCCGGCGGCCACCGAAAGGTTGAGATTGGCAAAAAGGGGGTGGACAGCGTGACGCCGAGCGCACGGATATTGATGAGCGACATGAAAAATCTCTGGTCCCGTCAGCCCCGCGACGCGGCATCGGCCGTCGATCACGCGAAGGGCAAGAATATTCGACGCGGCAGGCCGCATCGCCGGACAAGGCAGACCAGAAGAGTAAGGTTCGTTCCGATCAGCCCTGCAAACGCATTTGCAGGGCAGAATCAGGACCATGCGTGCGATTTGGCAGGAAGTCGAGCTTCACGGCACAGTCCTCTCTTACGGGGTTGCGAACGGGGGAGAGATAACACCGGCCGGTCGGATTGGCAACGGGGGCGAGACAGGAGCACGAAATGTCCGGTCGCGTCGGGGCACGTTGCAACGGATAGGGGACGTTCTCTCACCGCGTGGACGCGGCGGCGAGATGCCGGATCGGGTCCGGCTTGATGGAGGAGAGGGGCGTGACGGGCGGCGCTTCCCGCTGCGAGGCATGCCGCAGCGGGGAAGGCAAATCGTCGGGGCGGTTCCTACCGCCGCAGGCTTCCCAGGATGCCGCGCACCAGGGCGCGGCCGAGGGAGGAGGCCACGGTGCGGGCGACGGACTTCATGGCCGCTTCCGCCACCGTCTCGCGCTGGTAGCCGGCGCGGGGCTTGGCCTGCTTGGGGGCGGAGGGCGCGGCCGGCTCTTCGTCGCCGAAGCCGGGCAGGGTCCAGCGGCTGCCGCCGGAGGCGGGCTGGTTGGCTTCTTCCGCTGCCGCCTGTTCCTGCGCGGCGGCGGCATCGGCTGCCTTCTTGGCGCGGGCGGTGAGGATTTCGTAGGCGGATTCGCGGTCGAAGTCCTCGTCATAGAGGCCGGCGACGGGGCTGACCTTCATGATGTCCTGCCGCTCGGCATCCGTGACCGGGCCGAGGCGCGAGGCCGGCGGGCGGATGAGGGTGCGTTCCACCATGGAGGGCGCGCCCTTGCCTTCGAGCGTGGAGACCAGCGCCTCGCCGGTGCCCAGATTGGTGATGACGGTGGCGCAGTCGAAATCCGGGCTTGGCGCGCATGGTCTCGGCCGCGGCCTTGACGGCCTTCTGGTCGCGCGGGGTGAAGGCGCGCAGTGCATGCTGCACCCGGTTGCCCAGCTGGCCCAGCACCGCGTCCGGAATGTCCAGCGGGTTCTGGGTCACGAAGTACACGCCCACGCCCTTGGAGCGCACCAGGCGCACGACCAGCTCGATGCGCTCCACCAGAGCGGCCGGGGCGTCCTTGAAGAGCAGGTGGGCCTCGTCGAAGAAGAAGACCAGCTTGGGCTTGTCCAGGTCGCCCACCTCGGGCAGGGTCTCGAAGAGCTCGGACAGCATCCACAGCAGGAAGGTGGCATAGAGGCGCGGGTTCATCATCAGTTTGTCGGCGGCGAGCACCGAGATCGCGCCGCGCCCGTCATTGGTGGTGCGCATGATGTCGGAGATCTTCAGCGCCGGCTCGCCGAAGAACTGCTCGGCGCCCTGCTGTTCGAGGATCAGAAGCTCGCGCTGGATCGAGCCGACCGAGGCCTTGGAAATGAAGCCGAACTGGTTGGAGAGCGCCGAGGCGTTCTCGCCCATATAGTTCAGCAGCGCCTGCAGGTCCTTCAGGTCGAGCAGCGGCAGACCGCCCTGGTCCGCGATCTTGAAAGCGATGTTGATGACGCCTTCCTGCGCGTCGGTGGCGTTCATCAGGCGCGAGAGCAGGAGCGGGCCCATCTCGGAAATGGTGGTGCGAACGCGATGGCCCTTCACGCCGTAGAGGTCCCAGAAGATGACCGGGAATTCCTGGAACTCGTAAGGGGTGAGGCCGATCTGGTCGGCGCGCTTCTGCAGGAAGTCCTTCGCCTCGCCCATCGCGCCGATGCCCGAAAGGTCGCCCTTCACGTCGGCGCAGAAGACCGGCACGCCGGCATTGGAAAAGCCCTCGGCGAGGATCTGCAGCGTCACGGTCTTGCCCGTGCCGGTGGCGCCGGTGACGAGGCCGTGGCGATTACCGAACTTCAGCTCCAGATATTCGGGCTTGTTGTTCGTATCGTCCGGCTTGCGGCTGGTGCCGATATAGAGTTTTCCGTCCTGAAGAATGGAATCCGCCACGTTGAAACTCCCTGGCTGCCGGTCCTGGCGATTCGCGGCCAAGCGTCGCTTCGGCCATGTTTTCATTGAATCGTCTCACGCAGGTTATAAGGATAGTCCGGCACGGGAACAACACGCTTTCAGGGCCCGGCCCTTCCTCGATATGCGCGACGTGCCGGCTTGAGTTTGCCGAAGAATTCATTTACCTTGACGTCAACGTCAATTCCATCGGAGGATTTTCCATGAACGATCTCGTCTCCCGCGTTTCCGAAGCTGTCGGCATCGACGCGGCTCTGGCTGAAAAGGCCATCGGCATGATGCTCGGCTTCCTGCAGCGCGAAGCCGCCGACGGCCCGGTCGCCCGGATGATCGAGGCCATTCCGGGTGCTTCCGATCTCGTCGCCCAGTACAACGGCGAAGGCGAAGGCAAGGGCGGCCTGCTCGGCAGCCTGATGAGCGCCATCGGCGGTGGCGGCGGCGTCATGGCCCTCGGCCAGCAACTGATGAGCCAGGGCCTCGGCATGGGCGAGATCACCGGCCTTGCCAAGGAAACCATCGCGGTCGCCCGCGAACATGCCGGCAACGAAGTGGTCGACGAAGTCGTCGCCTCCGTTCCGGGCCTCAGCCAGTTCGTCTGATCTCTGCTTTCGCCATCCCGCGTCCGCGCGGGATGGCTCCCGCCCCGAGCCGTTGCGGCTCACCGGTGCGATGCCGCTTTGCCGCGCTACGCGCGGGCTTTCAGCCACTTGCGCAGGCGGCCACGCGCATTGGCGTAGGGCGATGACGTGTTGAACTGGATCATCCTGCCCATCGTCCATTTCCCGTACCAGGGCCGGCCGTAGAGCGCCGCGTCATCCGTGCTTTCAAGGAAGGCGGCGATCCTGCCGTTCGCGGCCTGCAGCCGCGCGGCGAGCTGCGGATAGGCGATCCCCTCGTAATCGGCGTAGAATTTGCCGGCGAGCCTGCCCAGTTCGTTCCATTGGAAGCCGGTTTCCGGAAAATCGATATCCTTGCCGGCGGCGTCCCGCTCCAGCCATTTCAGCACCAGTTCGTTCCAGCCGGTGAGATAGCCGACGAGATCGAAGGGGCTCATCGTCGTGCCCCTGGCATGTCCTTCCATGCTGCGCTCGTGGAGGCGGGCGGGCGGAACCTCCGCCAGCACCGTCGTCAGCTTGCCGAATTCGAGGCGGATGGCGGCAAGCAGCGCGTCCCTGTCCTGCGGAACGGCCACGGCCGTTACCGCCGCCGCGCGAAGATCAGCGCGGCGGTGAAGGCGGAAAGCCCAAGGCCGACGGAGATTGGCCCGGCCTGCGGCCCGCCCGCATCCATGATGGCGCCCGTCAGGCCCGAACCCGCGCCGCTGCCGACCGAGTAGGCGAGCGCGAAGGCCGCGCTGCCGGCCACCAGCATGGAGCCGCTGTGCCGCTCCCCGAGCATGGCGAGGGCGCAGGTATAGAGCGAGAAGGCGGCTCCGCCCATGATGGCGAAGACCGTGAGGATGGCGATTTCCGACTGCACCAGCGGCAGGATGAGGTAGCTGGCGGCCGCGACGCTGACGGCGGCCAGCGCCACGCGCTCGCGCGGCAGCTTGTCGAGCAGCACGCCGATGAAGGGCTGCGCGATGGCCGTCGGCAGGGCAAGCACCGTCACGCTGACGGCGGCGAAGGACTGGCTGTAGCCCATCTTCACGAAATAGACCGGCATGGCCGAGATCGCCGCGATATCGGCGAAGCCGAAGACGAAGACCATGCCCACCAGCAGCGGCGCGGCCTTGAAGAAGCGGAGGAGTTCGCCGTTGGACGAGGGCTCCGGCACCGTCTTCGTCGAGAACATCAGCATGCCCGTGGCGAAGGCGACGATGGCGAGATAGACGGCCGTCAGCGCGAAGCCGAGCCCGCCCTCGCTGCCGAGCAGCGGAATGGCAAGCGGCCCGGCCGCAAAGCCCGCGCAGATGCCGGCGCCGTAGAGGCCGGAGACGCGGCCGCGCAGCCGGTCCGGACAGGCGGCGTTGAGCCAGGCCTCGCCCAGCATGAAGATGACGCTGGCGAAGAAGCCGAGCAGGAAGCGGGCGACGAGCCACACCGTGAAGGACGAGGACGCAGCGAAGGTGGCAAGGCACATCGAGCAGACGATGAGGCTTGCGATGATCAGCCGGTCGGCGCGCCAGCGCGTGGTGAGGCTGCCGATGAGCAGCGTCGAGGCGCCCATGCCAGCGGCATAGGCGATGGCGTTGAAGCCGATCATCGAGGGGGAGAAGCCGCGCGCCTCCAGCGTCAGCGAGACGAGCGGATAGGTGAGCCCCTGCGCCACCGAAAAGGCGGTCGCGCCGAGGACAACGGCGACGATGGCCGGCCAGTCCGGCGTAAAGACGGTCGAAGACGAGGACTGCATGAGGGGCTCCCTGCCGCATGCGAGGCGGCGCATCACCCATATCCGGCCGGCCGGCTTTTGAAAAGCCGGCCACCTTTTTTGAGAGAGACCGGCGGGGCGGCAGCCCCGCCGAGAATATCAGGCGGCGACGTCCCAGGCCGGGGCAAGGCCATCCGGGCTGACGATGCGGCCGTTCGGGCCGGCAAGGCGGTGGATGCGTGTCATCTCGTCCTGCGTCAGCGTGAAATCGAACAGCGCGAGGTTCTCGGCAAGCCGGCTTTCCGTCGCCGTCTTGGTGAGCGCCACCACGTCCGGCTGCTGGATCAGCCAGCGAAGGCCGACCTGCGCGGCCGACTTGCCATGCGCCGCGCCGATCTCGCGCAGCACGGGGTCGTTCGGCACCCTGCCGTCGGCCATGGCGTAATAGGCGGTCAGCGCCATGCCATAGGTCTCGGCGGCCTCCAGCACCTTCATCTGGTCGAGATAGGGATGATACTCGACCTGGTTGGTGGCGAGCGGCGCGGCGCTGAGGCGCACGGCCTCGGCCATCTGCGCGGTGTTGAAGTTGCTGATGCCGATATGCCTGGCAAGGCCGCGCTCGCGCACGGCGTTGAGTTCGCCGATCTGCACCTCCAGCGGCACGGCCTCGTTCGGCCAGTGCAGCAGCAGAAGGTCGACATGGTCGGTCTTCAGCCTGGAAAGGCTCTCCTCCACCGAGGCGGCGAAGCGGTCCCGGCCGTAATTGGCGACCCAGACCTTGGTGGTGAGAAAGATATTTTCCCGCGCGATGCCGGATTGCTGGATGGCCGTGCCGACCGCCGCCTCGTTGTCGTAGATCTGCGCGGTGTCGACATGGGTGAAGCCGCCCTGAAGGGCCTTGGGCAGGATGGCGAGCACATCGGCGTCCGGCATGCGGAAGGTGCCGAAGCCGAGCTGGGGAATATGGGCGCCATTGGCGTTGACGGTTTTCATGGGAGTCTCCTTTCGATGGGCGCCGGAGCTTCGGGAGGAACGCTCCGGCAGGGGGAAGGGTTTCAGGCCGGCTGGCAGGCGGCGTCCGGCTGGCTGCGCTCGCGCCGGTCGAGCGCGCCGCTGGCCAGCGTCAGGCCGAGTGCGCCCGCAACGAGGATGGCGCCGATCCAGGGCGTTGCGCCGAGGCCGAGCGGCGAGGCGACGACCAGACCGCCGATCCATGCGCCGGCGGCGATGCCGAGGTTGAAGGCGGCGATGTTGAGCGCCGAGGCGACGTCCACGGCGGCCGGGCGGTGACGCCTGGCCATGTCAACGACATAGAGCTGCAGGCCCGGCACATTGGCGAAGGACAGGAAGCCGAGCGCGGCCAGCGTGACGAGCGCGAGGAACGGCGCGGGCGCGGTGAAGGTCAGGATGACCAGCACGGCGGCCTGCAGGGCGAAGAGCACGACGAGCGCCCTGACGGGATCGCGGTCCGCCACCTTGCCGCCGATGACGTTGCCGAGGGCGATGGCCGCGCCATAGAGCACCAGCACGAGGCTGACGGTGTTGGCGGAAAGGCCGGTGACCTCTTGCAGCATGGGCGCCAGAAAGGTGAAGGCCACGAAGCTGCCGCCATAGCCCAGGGCCGTCATGGCATAGACCAGGAGCAGGCGCGGCTGAGCCAGCACCTTGGCCTGCTCCAGCAGGCCCGCGGGCCGGGCATGGGCGATGCCGCGTGGCACAAAGGCCGCGCTGCCCGCCAGGGCCAGCAGGCCCAGGCCGGCCACTGCCAGGAAGGTGGCGCGCCAGCCGAAGTGCTGGCCGATGAAGGTGCCCAGAGGCACACCCGTCACCAGGGCCACGGTCAGGCCGCTGAACAGGGTGGCGATGGCGCTGGCCGCCTTCTCCTTGGGCACCAGGCCGGTGGCCAGGGTGGAGGCAATGGAGAAGAAGACGCCGTGGGTCAGGCCGGTCAGCACCCGGGCGGCCACCAGGCTGGCATAGCCCGGCGCCAGCCAGGCCAGCAGATTGCCGGCGCTGAACAGGGCCATCAGGACCAGCAGCAGGGTCTTGCGCGGCAGGCGGCCGGTGAGCGCGGTCAGCAGGGGCGCGCCCACGGCCACGCCCAGGGCGTAGAGGCTGACAAGGGCGCCGGCCGAGGGCAGGGAGACGGCCAGATCGGCCGCTATGGTGGGGATGAGGCCGACGATCACGAACTCCGTCGTGCCGATGGCAAAGGCCGCGACGGTGAGGGCAAAGAGGGCAAGTGGCATGGTCGAAATCCCCGCGCCCGGTGGCCGGGCGTCCTGTTGGGTGGTGTTGAGGTTCGGGGCGGAATATGGGGCCAGGCGACTTGCGCGTTAATCGCGAGAAGTGGATAAGCATATGTGAAGTCAATTCACAGGTGATGCATGGACAACCGGGCCGGCGAAATGGAGGTCTTCGTGCTGGCGGCGGAGCTGAAGAGCTTTTCCGCCGCGGGGCGCAAGCTGGGCCTGTCGCCCTCGGCCGTCAGCAAGCTCGTCACCCGCATCGAGGACCGGCTCGGCGCGCGCCTCCTCGTGCGCACCACGCGCCGGCTGGAACTGACACCGGAGGGCGAGGTCTATCTTGGAAGGGCGCGGCGCATCCTGTCGGAGATCGCCGAGACGGAACGCATCGTTGCGGAAGGGGCGAAGGTGGTGCCGCGCGGGCCGCTGAGGGTCAATGCCTCGGTCGGCTTCGGCGAGCGCTACATCCTGCCGCTGCTGCCGGATTTCCTGGCGCTCTATCCGGAAATCGAGCTGGACCTGACGCTGACGGACGGCGTGATCGACGTGATCGGCGAGCGCGCCGACGTCGCCATCCGTTCCGGCCCGCTGCGCGATTCATCGTTGAAGGCGCGCAAGCTCCTGGACAGCCGCAAGGTCGTCATCGCCGCGCCCGCCTATCTTGCCCGCCACGGCACGCCGCGGTACCCGGCCGAGCTTGCCGCGCACAATTGCCTGCGCTTCAACTTCCGCCGCGCCATGGACGACTGGCCCTTCCTCTCCGAGGATGGCCAGTCCGTCGAAACCGTCGAGGCGACGGGCAACATGCTGGTTTCCAGCGGCGCGATCCTGCGTCAGCTCTGCCTCGACGGTCTCGGTCTCGGCCGCATCGGCCGTTTCCACGTCGAGCCCGACATCGCCGCCGGCACGCTGGTCCCGGTGCTGGAGGCGCGCAACCCCGGCGACATCGAAACCGTCCACGCCGTCTTCGCCGGCCACGAGCATCTCGCCGCCCGCATCCGGGCGTTCATCGATTTTCTGGTGGAGAAGATTTGAGGGACGGCGCGCGGCGGCCCCCGGCAACCCCGCGCGCCGCCGAAACGATCAGGCCTTCACCGCCACGATGAAGATCCGCGGGAAGCGTAGCAGCCGCCGTCCGTCCGCCATCGGCGCATAGGCCTTGGCGATGCGGGCCTCGTAGTCGGCGAGGAAGGCGGCCTGGTGTTCGGCGGGAATGCGGTCGAGATAGGGGCGAAGGCCTGTGCCCTTGACCCATTCGACGATGGCGGCCGCGTCCGCCATCGGGTGGTAGTAGACGCTGTGCCAGACGTCGACGCGGGCGGCGCCGGGGCCGAGGGCGTCGAAATAGGCGGCGGGGGCGGGCAGGGCGTTGCGGCGCGGCGTGCCGTTCGCGAAGGCCGCGCGCCAGGGGCCGGAAAGCGCGCTCTCCTCCATCAGCAGATGGGAGGGTTCGGTGATGTTGTCGGGCATCTGCACGGCGAGCACGCCGCCCGGGCGCAGCCCCTCCATCGCCTTTGCCAGCAGCGCCACATGGTCCGGCAGCCACTGGAAGACGGCATTGGCGAAGAGCAGGGCGGCCGGTTCGTGCGGCTTCCAGGCGGCAAGGTCGCATTCGACGAAATCGACGCCCGGCAGGCGCTCTCGCGCGGCCTTCAGCATGTCGGCGGCATTGTCGACGCCGCGCACGCCCCGGCCGGGAAAGCGCCTGACCAGCAGCTCCGTCGAATTGCCCGGGCCGCAGCCGAGATCGTAGACCGTGCCGGCGACGAGATCGGCCGGCACCTGGGCGATGAGGTCGCGGGCCGGACGGGTGCGTTCGTCCTCGAACTTCAGATATTGCGCGGCGGACCAGGCCATTACAGGCTCTCCAGCGACGGCAGGATGAGCGCCGGGCCGAGATCGAAATATTCGTCCGGCATGTCGGAGCGGTTGATCCAGACGGTGCGGAAACCGAATTTCGTCGCGCCCGCAATGTCCCAGCGGTTGGAGGACTGGAAGGAGACGGCCTCGGGATAGAGCCGGTAGTTCGTCGTCACGAGATCGTAGACGGCGGGGGCGGTCTTGTAGGTCTTCAGCGCGTCCACCGAGAAGATGTCGTCGATGACGGTGTCGAGCGCGGCGTTCTTCACGGCCGAGGCGAGCATGGCGGGCGAGCCGTTGGAGAGGATGGCGATATGCGCGCCACGCTGCTTCAGCGCCTTCAGCACGGCCGGGACCTCAGGATAGCAGTCGAGCTTCCAGTAGGCGTCGAGCAGCTTCTGGCGCAGTCCCGGATCGACGCCGCCGATGCGCTTGAAGGTATAGTCGAGCGCCTGTTCGGTCAGCTGCCAGAAATCGGCATAGGCGCCCATCAGCGCCCGCGTCCAGGAATATTCGAGCTGCTTGGCGCGCCAGATCTCGGAGAAGATCTGGTAATTCGGCCCCACATCCCCCGCATGGCGGCGCACCGCCGCATGCACGTCGAACAGCGTGCCATAGGCGTCGAAGACATAGGCGGCATGGGACATGATCTGCGATTCCTCCTGGCATTGTCACGGTCGATTGGCAGGTATCGGACGGGGAATGTCAATCGATTGGTGCGCCCTCAGAACCGCGTGATCACGCTGATTCCGAGATCCGTCGCCCGGTCCATCGCCATCAGCGCCGGCACGGCCTCCTCCAGCCCGATATGCCGGCCGATCAGCTTCTGCGGCGCGAGCTTGCCGCTTTCGATCATCGCCAGCATCGCGTCGTAGCGCCAGGCCTGCATGCCGTGGCTGCCGTAGATCTCCAGCTCGTGGCCGATGACCTGCGCCATGGGGATTTGCGGCGTGGCGTGCTCGGCCAGCATCAGGCCGACCTGCACATGCCGCCCGCGCCGGCGCAGGTTCTTGATGGAGTTGAAGCAGGTGACGGGCGAGCCGAGCGCATCGACCGAGGCATGCGCCCCGCCGCCGGTGATCTCGCGCACCGCTTCGGCGACATCGGCGACCGCGCGGGCGTCGATCGTCGCCACCGCGCCCATCTTCCGGGCGAAATCCAGCTTCTCCGTCGAAATGTCGATGGCGATGGGGTTCGCGCCGAGGGCGGCGGCGATCATGATGGCGGAAAGGCCGACGCCGCCGCAACCGTGCACCGCCACCCATTCGCCGCCCGTCACCCGCGCCTGGTCGACCACGGCGCGGAAGGAGGTGGCGAAGCGGCAGCCGAGGCTGGCGGCGGTGGCATAGTCGATCGCCTCGGGCAGGTGCACGAGATTGTGGTCGGCATGGTCGATGGCGACATATTCCGCAAAGGAGCCCCAATGGGTGAAGCCGGGCTGGAACTGCTCCTCGCAGACCTGCTGGTTGCCCGAGCGGCACTCGCCGCAATGGCCGCAGCCGGAAACGAAGGGCACCGTCACCCGCTCGCCCTCGCGGAAGCGCCGCACGGCCTTGCCGACGGCCACCACTTTGCCGGCCAGCTCATGGCCCGGCACGTGCGGCAGCCTTATGTCCGGATCGTGCCCCATCCAGCCGTGCCAGTCGCTGCGGCACAGGCCCGTCGCCTCCACCTTGATCACCACGCCGCCGGGCGCCGGCGTCGGATCGGGCAGCACGCGGATCTCCGGTGTCGCCTCGAAGGCTTCGTAATACATGGCGCGCATGGTGGTCCTCCCGCTGTCAGGTGATGCGGCGCATCATCAGGATTTCGTCGATCTCGCGGCCTTCGTGCAGGAAGCCCGCCGGAATGCGTCCCACCTCGGCAAAGCCCTGCCGGCGATAGAAGGCGAGCGCCGGCGCGTTCTCGACGGCCACGGCCAGTTCCAGCTGGCGCAGGCCCATGCCGCGGGCATGCTCGGTGACGGTGGCCAGCAGCGCATCCGCCAGCGCGCGGCCGCGCTCGTCGGCGCGCACATAGACCATGATGACGGTGGCGCGGTGGGCCATCTTGCTGGAGCCGTTGCGCATCAGGCCCATCAGGCCGACCGGCTCGCCGTTGCGGAAGGCGCCAAAGAGGATGAGTTCGGCGAGCGTCACGCGCAGCGCCGCGTCGGAACGCAGCGCGAAATCCGCCGCCGTGCTGGCGAAGGCCGCCGGCGCTTCGGTCAGCGCTTCCAGGCGGATGGCGCGGTAGGCCGCGACGTCGTCGACGGTGAGGCGGCGGATGTGCGGCATGGCGGGGTCTGCGATCATGCCTCTTCTATGGCATGACCGTTTGCGCGCGGCCAGAATGGCACCCATGATAAGACCTGATACACCCATTCAACATCTTGAATGGACAAGCGGCGCGCATTGGACGAAGGCAACGACATGCTTGACCGGCCGCGCCGGCCCGGCCTTGATGGGCCCCTGATGGGCGAAAAGGAGTTGAACATGCCAGTCGATACCGCACCGCGCTCCGCCACCTGGACCTTCGTGGATGGCGAATGGATATCCGGCAACCCGCCGCTGATCGGCCCCACCTCGCACGCCATGTGGCTCGGCTCGACCGTCTTCGACGGCGCCCGCTGGTTCGACGGCATCGCGCCGGACCTCGACCTGCATTGCCAGCGCGTCAACCGTTCCGCCGAGGCACTCGGCCTCAAGGCGACGGTCGATGCGGCGGAAATCGAGCGGCTCGCCTGGGAAGGCGTCAAGAAGTTCGACGGCAAGACGGCGATCTATATCAAGCCGATGTACTGGGCCGAGCACGGCTCCTTCAGCGTCGTCGCGCCGGATGCCGAATCGACCCGCTTCGCGCTCTGCCTCTTCGAGGCGCCGATGGGCTCGCCCTCGGCCGGTTCGTCGCTGACCGTCTCGCCCTTCCGCCGCCCGACGGTGGAATGCATGCCGACCGACGCCAAGGCGGGCTGCCTCTATCCCAACAATGCCCGCATGCTGGTGGAGGCGAAGAAGCGCGGCTTCGACAATGCCCTGGTGCGCGACATGCTGGGCAATGTCGCCGAAACGGCCTCGTCCAACATCTTCATGGTCAAGGACGGCGTCGTCTTCACGCCGGCCGCCAACCGCACCTTCCTTGCCGGCATCACCCGCTCGCGCGTCATCGGCCTTCTGAAGGAAGCGGGCTTCGAAGTGGTCGAGACCACGCTGACCGTGGCCGATTTCCAGGCGGCCGACGAGATCTTCACCTCGGGCAACTATTCCAAGGTCGTGCCGGTCACGCGCCTCGAGGACCGCGACCTCCAGCCCGGCCCCGTCACCGCCAAGGCCCGCGACCTCTATTTCGACTGGGCGCATTCCAACAACGACGCCTGATCCGGCCTCGCAAGCTGCCCGCCGCCGGTTTTCACACCCGCGGTGGGAGCCCCCGGTCCTCGGATGGCTGCCGGGACATTGCGGGCCCTGGTCCGGCATGGCGTTGCATTCGCCATAGTTTCGTCCGGAATTGGCGGTTGCCATAGGCTTTCGATCCGCCAAGCGAGAGCCCGATGCCGCACCGCCATTCCCCCTTCCTGGCCGCTTGTCTCGCGGCAACCAGCCTCCTTGTGGTCGCGTCCGCGGCAAGGGCGGACGTGCCGCCCACCGCCGCGCAAGGTGCGGCGCTGGATCGGGCGACGATCAAGAGGACTATCGGCGGCATCGCCGCGGAAATGCGCGAAGCCTATGTATTCCCGGACAGGGGGGCGATGGCGGCGGACATGCTGGAAAAGGCGCTGGCGGAAAACGTCTATGCCGGCGCGACCGATCCGACCCGGTTCGCATTGCAACTGACCGAGCAGCTCCGGGCGGTCACGAAGGACAGCCATGTGCGGGTGATCTTCGGCTCGCCCTTCGGCAAGCAGCCGGCGCCCGCCGGATCGGAGGATGCCGGTTTCGAGGCAAGGCGGCTGGGCGGTGATATCGGCTATATCCATCTGGAGCGGTTCGTTCCCCCCGACATCTTCAATCCGGCGGCCGATGCGGCCATGCGCAGCCTGTCGGACACGCGCGCCCTCATCATCGACATGCGGGAAAACGGCGGCGGGCACCCGGCCTCCGTCGCCTATCTCGTCAGCTTCTTTCTCGATCCGGGCGTGCGCGTCCATGTCAACGACCTCATCTGGCGCAATCGCGGAACCGCGACCTTTCGGACGGAATCGTTCTGGAGTTCGCCGACGCCGGTGCGCTATGCCGGCAAACCCGTCTATGTGCTTGTCGGTCCGCAGACCTATTCGGCAGGCGAGGAATTTGCCTATGACCTGCAAGCCCTGCGGCGGGCGACCGTGGTGGGCGCGGTCACGCGCGGCGGCGCGAATCCGGGCGGGCTCAACGATCTCGGTTCCGACCTCTTCGTCGTCGTGCCGACGGGCCGGGCTGAAAATCCCGTGACCCGCGGCAACTGGGAAGGTGTCGGCGTCCGCCCGGATGTCGAGACAGGGCCCGAGGACGCCATGGAAACGGCCATCGCCATGGCGAAGCGCGGCAGCAGGACCTAGGCCCGCAAAGGCAGGGGCCCTATAGGCCTATTCCTGCCCCGCCGCGTCCTGCGTCGTGTTGTCGCCCGTCTCTGCGCGCTGCTTGGCGGCCGCCTCGCGTTCGCTCTCGCGCACCACATGCAGGAGATCGGCGGCGATGGGCGGCGAGACCTCGACGGTCTTCTTCTGCTTGTCGTAGATGCAGACATAGGTGATCTGGCTTTTCGATTCCGGCGAAAGCCCTTCGACGGCGGCAATGCCGAAACTTTCCGAGCCCGTCGGCTCGACGAAGACGGTGGGCGTGCCGAGCACTTCCGGCAGGCTGGCAAGGCAGCTCTTTTCCACGGCGGCGCGGAATTCCTCCCAGGCATCCGGCGAGGAGGCATGCGCCATGGGGGCGGCGAGCGAGAGGGCGAGGGCGGCAAGGGGGATGATGCGCATGAAGGGCTCCGTATGGGCAGGGGCGGGCATAACGTCCCGGAGGGAAACAGGTTCCCGGGGCCCTTGATCTGGCATGCGAAACGGGAAGGATTTTGTCGCATGTCAGGAAAATTTGGAAGGCGGACGGTTGCCTCTTCCGGTTGCCGCTCCTATGTTCCGCTCACGGATTTCCTTCATAAAATCCCGTCGCCAGAGCAATGCCGGCAAGGAGGCCCAAACCGCCTTGCACCCGGAATTGCGGCAAACAAAGAGGAGAAACCACCATGGCTTTTGAACTTCCGCCGCTTCCCTACGATTACGACGCGCTCGCGCCCTTCATGTCGCGCGAAACGCTCGAATATCACCACGACAAGCACCACAAGGCCTATGTCGACAACGGCAACAAGCTGGCGGAGGAAGCAGGCCTTGCGAACCTCTCCCTCGAGGAGATCGTCAAGAAGTCCTACGGCACCAACCAGGGTCTCTTCAACAATGCCGGCCAGCACTACAACCACGTCCATTTCTGGAAGTGGATGAAGAAGGGCGGCGGCGGCAAGAGCCTGCCGGGCGCCCTGCAGAAGGCGATCGACAGCGACCTCGGCGGCTATGACAAGTTCAAGGCCGATTTCGTTGCTGCCGGCACCACGCAGTTCGGTTCGGGCTGGGCCTGGCTTTCCGTCAAGGACGGCAAGCTCGCCATCTCCAAGACCCCGAACGGCGAAAACCCGCTGGTTCACGGCGCAGAGCCGATCCTCGGCGTGGACGTGTGGGAACACGCCTACTACATCGACTACCGCAACGCCCGCCCGAAGTACCTCGAAGCCTTCGTCGACAGCCTGATCAACTGGGACTACGTCCTGGAGCGCTACGAAGCCGCCACGAAGTAAGCCTTCCGGCGCACTGAATTTTAGAAACCCCGGCCGGCGACGGTCGGGGTTTTTGTTTGCGCTGTCGGCCGAGGGCAGGATGTGCTAGGATGTACACAAGTCAACACAGGTGACGGGCATGAGCAGCACGACGATGACGATCCGCGTCAGTGCGGACCTTAAGGAAAAGCTCGACCGGCTGGCGGCGGATACGCGCCGCAGCCGCTCCTTCCTCGCGGCCGAGGCGGTTTCCGCCTATGTCGCCCGGGAACTCGCGATTGTCGAGGGCATCAACGAAGGGCTGGAAGATGTCCGAGGCGGGCGGACCGTTTCGCACGACGAGGCCATGGCCGAACTCGCCCTGGTCATCGATAGGGCCGAGCGCGAGCCACGGTGAAACGGCCCGTCCAGTGGTCGCGCGCGGCGCTTGAAGACCTGAAGCAGCAGGTCCGCCACATCGCCCGGGACGATGTCGCGGCGGCCCGTTCCGTCGCCGAGCGGATCGGCGCGGCGGCTCTCCTTGTCGGCGAGCGTGCGGTCGGTCGCCCCGGCCGCGTTTCCGGGACCTACGAGAAGTCGGTGAGCGGGCTTCCCTATGTCCTCGCCTATTGCATCGACACCCTCGGTGGACAGGAGACGATCTTCGTTCTCCGTGTCATCCACACGGCGCGCCATTGGCCCGGCGAGGCCTGGCCGGACTAGAGTTTGTCAGGGAAAAGTGGGAACCGGTTTTCCCGAAAAGACAAACGAAAACAAAAGAATTCAGAGCATGCTCTAGGCTCTTGCCGCCTCCCGCTCGGCCCATCCCGCGATCCAGATCTGCCGCAGCCTGTCGCCTTCGCCGCGGAAATGGCTGCCCGTCGCCGCATAGGCCTCCACCCGGTCGGCGCGGAAGTTGCGGATCGCCTGGCGCATCTCGCACCAGGCGACGATATTGGCGGTCTCCGAATAGTAGACGAGGGCGATGGGGCGGATGGTGCGCTCGCTGGCGCGGCCATATTCGTCGCGATAATCGATGCGCAGCTTTTCCTCGTCGCGGATCGCCCGGCGCACGGCGGCAAGGTCGATGCCCTCAGGGGCGGGCGGCGCGGCGCCCCAGGCATGGAGGGCCCGGGCCGAAAGGGTCTGGCGCAGCGGCGGCGGCACGGCGCCGGCGATCTTCTCGCCCACCCGGCGGGCGGCCGCCTTCAGTTCCTGATCGCCCGTGCGCTCCAGAAGCGCCAGCGCCAGCACCACCGCCTCCGTCTCCTCGATGGTGAACATCAGCGGCGGCAGGTCGAAGCCGGCCTTCATGCGGTAGCCCACGCCCGCCTCGCCCTCGATGGGCACGCCCTGCTGCTGCAGGGCCGCCACATCGCGGTAGACGGTGCGCACCGACACCTCCAGGCGCGCCGCGATCTCGGCGGCCGTGACCGGCTGGCGCGAAAGACGCAGGATCTGGATGATCTCGAAGAGCCGTGAGGCCTTGCGCATGAAGGGTCTCCGTCACTACTGACACATCCCTGTCAGTTGGCCTTGGTTATAGCAGGCATCAAGCACTTGAAACATAACGCGGCGGCGCGCTCAAGCACCGCCCGTGGCACTGGATACTGACATGACCTACAGCGAAAATCTCTGGCTTTTCTTCCTGCTTCTGACCGGCATCATCGTCGTGCCCGGCATGGACATGGTCTTCGTTCTCGCAAGCTCGCTGTCGGGCGGGCGCAAGGCGGGCCTCTCTGCGACCTTCGGCATCATGGCGGGCGGGCTGGTGCACACGCTCTATGCCGCGCTCGGTGTCGGCGCGCTGCTCAGCTTCGCGCCGAAGCTCTTCGATGTGCTGCTGATCGCCGGTGCGCTCTATGTCGCCTACATCGGTTGGCAGCTCTTTCGCAGCTCCATCGTGGTCGACACGGTCGACGAACTCGACCGGCGCGGGCTGGCGACGCGCTTCCGCCAGGGCGCGCTGACCAGCCTGATGAACCCGAAGGCCTATCTCTTCATGCTGGCCGTGTTCCCGCAGTTCCTGCGGCCGGAATTCGGCCCGCTCTGGCGGCAGGCGCTCATCATGCTCGTGATGATCTGGGCGACGCAGCTTGCGGTCTATGGCGGGCTGGCGCTTGCCGCGGCGCGCGGCCGCGATGCGCTCACCGGCAACCCCGCGGCCACCCGCCTCATCGGCCGCGCCGCCGGCGTGCTGCTCCTCGCCATTGCCACGTTCACGGTGTGGCGGGGGATGGCGTGAGCCCGTCCTCGGCCGTGACGTGCCGCCTTTCGTCGAAGAGGCGCTTCAGCGCACCGTGCAGCAGGGTGACGACGAGGATGGAGACGTAGCCGTCGATGGCATAGTGCCAGCCGAAGAGCACGGAACTCAGCGCGACGATGGCGACATAGACGAAGCCGGCGAAACCCGCGATGCGGTTGATGTCGCGCAGGAACAGCGCGTTCATCATCGCGACGCCGACATGCACGCTCGGAAAGGCGGAGATGCCGGTGCCGAACCCGACGATGTTTTGGCGCTGGATATCCCACAGATAGGCCTGGAACGCCGAGGAGAGGGTGCCCTGCAGTGCCTGCATCTGCGGGCCGAACCGTGCGGTGTCGCCCGTCACCGCGCCATAGAAGGCGGGACCCGCGGACAGAAAGGCGCAGGCAAGGATGTTGCCAAGGATCGCCCAGACGAGCACGAAGCTGAGACAGTAGCGCAGGCGAAGGCGGGGCGCCTGCAGCACGACGAAGAACAGGGGAACGAAGGCCAGCGCCGACCAGATCGCCGCGTAGTTCCACTGAAGCGCCTCGATGAGGAGCGGATTGTCGAGGTGGCCGAGGAGGAATGGCCCGGGGTCGATGCCGCCATGCAGGGCGGCATCCAGATCGGCCAGGAACCGGTCCTGCGGAAAACCGCCCCAGAAGAACGGCATCAGCGTCTTGAAGGTGGTGAAGGATCCGAGGAACAGGAGAAGGGCGGTGAAGATAATCGCGGCGCCGGTGGCCCGGCCGAGCAGTTCAGGCAGGCGGTCACGCCGCGGCAGCCGCATGCCCGGCGCGCGCAATGCCGCGAGCACCAGGCGCGCTGCCGCATAGGCGACCGGGAGCGCGAGGAAATACAGCGGCGCGAATTGCTCGACATACCATTGATGCGCGGTGGCGGCGATGTCGCCGCGCCAGGCGACGATGACGAGCACCACGGTGCTGTGAGCGAGAATGAGGCCGTGGAGCGGCTGCATGTGCCGCAGCTCTGCCGACAGGGTATCGAGGAAGGTTTTCGACATGCGCATGCTCTTGGGGCCCGATCGGCCGTCGTTCCCCGAATTTGACCCTCAAAAGATCAACAAACGATAAAGATGCAACTTCTGGTGTCGGTCTTCTGTGTGGAGTATCAAAAATATTTTACTTTCATCGACTTCCTAAAATGCAATCATGGCCGCGCATCGTGAACCGGCGGCGCGGAATCAACCGGCCGCCAGCAATGGGAGTTGTCGATGAAGTTCAGGACTTTGGCCGTTGCGGCCGCGCTTGCGGCCCTTGGCGCCGGCGCCGTCGTGGCGGCGGACGAGCCGCAGGTCGTCCGCCAGGAGATGATGAAGAAGGTGGGCGGCGCCATGGGCGCGCTTGCGGGCATCGCAAAGGGCGAGAAGCCCTACGATGCGGAAATCGTCAAGGCATCGCTGACCACGATGAGCGAAGTGGCCAAGGCTTTCCCGGATCAGTTCCCGGCCGGCTCCGAAGCGGGCCACGAGACCGAGGCGAGCCCGAAGATCTGGGAAGCGATGGACGACTTCAAGGCCAAGGCCGCCAAGCTCGGCACGGATGCCGAGACCGCGCTCGCCAGCCTTCCGGCAGACCAGGCGGCGGTGGGCGCCGCGCTCGGCACCATCGGCCCCAATTGCGGCGGCTGTCACGAGGTCTACCGCGTAAAGAAGTAGCGGTAGACCGGTTCCCCCCGAAAGAGATGCCGACCGCCCTGGCGCCCCGCCGGGGCGGCGGCTTTCCGTATGAAGCCGCAGCCGCGGACAGGCCGTGAGAGGGACGATCGATGGGACTGAAGAAACTTCTTGGCGGCATCGTCCTCATCGGCGTCGTCGGTGCGGGCGCCTTTCTCTGGATCACGCGGCCCGAACGGCTGCCGGCCGAGACCTGGGCGGCGGCGGGCGAGCCGGACCTTGCGAACGGCGAGCGCATCTTCCATGCCGGCGGCTGTTCCAGCTGCCACGCCGCGCCCGGCGCGGCGGATGACCAGAAGCTGGTGCTGGCCGGCGGCCTCGGGCTGAAGAGCCCCTTCGGCACCTTCTATGCGCCCAACATTTCGCCGGACGAGACGGCGGGCATCGGCGCGTGGTCGCTCGCCGAATTCGGCGACGCCATGAAGCGCGGCACGGGCAAGGATGGCGAACACCTCTATCCCTCGTTCCCCTACGCCTCCTATGCGCGCATGACGGTGAAGGACATCAATGACCTCTACGGCTACCTGAAGACGCTGCCGAAGAGCACAAATGTCGCGCAGGAGCACGACCTGCCGTTCCCCTTCAACATTCGCCTGTCGCTCGGCGGCTGGAAGCTCCTCTACCTCAACGAAGCGCCGCGCGTGACGCTGGCCAATGCCGACGAAACGGTGACGCGGGGCCAGTACCTCGTCGAAGGGCCGGGGCATTGCGGCGAATGCCACACGCCGCGCGACATGCTGGGCGGCCTGAAGACCGACCTGTGGCTTGCCGGCGGGCCGAACCCGGAAGGCGAGGGACGCATCCCCAACATCACGCCGGCCGAGGGCGGTTTCGGCAGCTGGAGCGCCGGCGACATCGTCAACTATCTGGAAACCGGCTTCACCCCGGATTTCGACAGCGTCGGCGGGGCGATGGTCTCCGTGCAGAAGAACATGGCGCAACTGCCGAAGGAAGACCGCGAGGCGATGGCCGCCTATCTGAAGGCGATCCCGGCGCATTGAGGCCGGCGGGCCGCCGATGAAGGAACGAGGGAAAGGCAAGCGCTCCTGCCTTTCCGCCACGGCGGGTCGTTCGTCCCGCCGGCGTCAGCCCTGCGCCGCCTTGTGCTCGTCGCCATAGACGCGCAGATAATCCAGCAGTTCCGGCGAGCCGAGACCGATGGCGGCGAGGATTTCCCGGGCGAAGGTGACGGGCGCGGCGCCGGAGGCGGTGATGACGTTGCGGTCGGCGACGGCCTGCGGCTGGTCACGATAATGCGCCTGACCTCGATAGGCGGGCACGACCTCCGGCAGCTGGCTGCGATAGTTGCCGGTATGGGCGCGGTCGTCGAGCAGGCCCATGCGGCCGAGCGCCAGCGTCGCATCGCAGATGCCCGCGACCGGCTTGCCGGCGGCGAGGAACCGGCCGGCCGCGGCCGAAAGGTCCGGCACGGCGTCCGACTGCCAGATCGTGCCGCCGCACAGCACCAGCACGTCGAAATCCTCGGGGCTCGCCGCCTCCGCCGCGCCGGCGGATTTGATCGCAACGCCGCCGAGCGAGGTGACGTCGGCCCCGCCGGGCGTCAGCACCGCGGTCGTCGCGTCGCATTCGTGGCGCGCGGTCGCCATCAGCAACCCGCATTCCCAATCGGCATAGCCTTCGGTCAGCACGATCGCCAGTCGCTTCGTCATGGGTCATCTCCTGTCAGAAAAAGAATTACGTAAACAAATGGATAGGTGGACCGGCGAACCGGATTTGCGTTAGCCGAGCGCCTGCACGTAACGCATGCCCGTGACCGGGCCGGCGCGGAAATTCATCTGCTCATAGAAGCGGTGCGCGCCGAAATTGCCTGTGGCCGCGCTGACCGACAGGTAGCCGCAGCCGGCAATGCGCGCGTGCTCGCGAGCGCGGGTGACGAGGTGGCGGCCGATACCGTGGCCGCGATGGCCGTCGCGCACGAAGATCTGGTGCAGTTCCATGCCGCGCAGGCCTTCCATGGCGCGGTAGAGCGGCACGAGCAGGGCGTAGCCGATCAGGCGGCCGCCGGCTTCGGCGACCAGCGCGGTGATCCAGGGATGGGCGCCGAAGAGGTCGCGGTCGAGATCGACGGCGGAAATCTTCGCAGTGTCGCCATGGCATTCGGCATGCAGGGCGATCATGTCGAGAATCTGCTGCAGATCGCCCTGGCGCGCGGCGCGGATGGTCAGCATCGGCGGGCGGTCGGCGGCGTGGGGATCGAGCTTGATGACGGTGTTTTGCATTTCGGGCTCCTTGGATTTTCTGCCATCAGGTGCCCTAAAACAACAAAGCCGCCTGATGGCGGCTTGTTGACATGATCGAACAGCCGCTCCCTATCGGAACAGCCAAAAATACGTTGCGGCGATGTGCGTGCTCTTGATCATGGACGCGATATTCTCCGAATCCCGCCATTTGTCAATCAGGTTTCTGGCGGATTTCTAGCGGATTTCTGCGCCCCTCATCCGGCAGGGCAGATGAGGGGCGGTGAAAGCGAAGGTTGGTCAGACCTCCGCTTCCTCCTTGCCGGCGGCGGTCTGCCCAACCGCGGTGCCGGCCTGTTGTGTCTCGTCGATGCCGAGCCGTTCCTTGATGGCGCGGCGGATTTCTTCCTCGATCGCCTTGCGCTGCTCCTCGGGAAGCGCCGCGAGGCTCTCCTCGGTGAGGCCCATCTTTTCGAGCAGTTCCTTCCGGAAACGCTCGATGGGCGTCATCTTCGTCAGTTCCTGGAATTCGGAGAGCAGGCTGGCGCTTTCCTGCTCGGCCTTCTCCGCCTTTTCGAGCTTGGCGAGCCACAGCGCGTTGGCAAGGCCGGACGGCATGGAGGAGGAGGGCTCGATGGTGGGAATGTTGCGGGTGAAGGACGAGCCGCCCCCGCCGCCCGTGCTGCTGGAAAGGCTGTTGTCGCCGTTGCCCGCCGGGCGCTGGCGCAGCGCCTGGGCGGACAGCATGTTACCGTCGATCTTCATGCAAATGGCTCCCTCAAAATGAATTGAGAGAACCATTAGCGGTTGCAGCTTTTGCGAGCCTTGCCGGGGCGGCCTGCGCCCCGGCTTCTGCCGTCGAGGCCCGTTACGGCAGCGTATAGGCGATGACGTAGTCGCCCGGCTTGGTGCCGACGGAGCCATGGCCGCCGGCGACGATCAGCACATATTGCTTCTCGCCCACCGTGTAGGTCATCGGCGTCGCCTGGCCGCCGGCGGGAAGGCGGCCTTCCCAGAGCTGCCGGCCGGTGGTGACGTCATAGGCGCGCAGATAGTCGTCCACCGCCGCGCCGAGGAAGGCGACGCCGCCCTTGGTGATGATCGGCCCGCCGATGCCGGGCACGCCGACCTTGAAGGGCAGCGGCAGCGGTGTCATGTCCATCACCGTGCCGTTCTTGTGCTTCCAGGCGATCTCGCCGGTGGCAAGGTTCGCGCCCGCGACATAGCCCCATGGCGGCGCCTGACAGGGAATGCCGAGCGGTCCGAGGAACGGGCCCATGAAGACGCCGTAAGGCGCGCCGTCATTGCGGTTGAGACCCTGTTCGGAGCCCTTCTCATCCTGGCCCTTCGGCGGAATCTGGTCACGCGGCACGAGACGGGAGGTGAAGGCGAGGTAGGTCGGCATGCCGAACATCACCTGCCGCTCCGGATCGACCGCAACCGAACCCCAGTTGAAGGTGCCGAAATTGCCGGGATAGACGATGGTGCCTTCCAGCGAGGGCGGCGTGTAGCGGCCCTCGTATTTCATCGACAGGAAGTCGATGCGGCAGGCGAGCTGGTCGAACATGGTAACGCCCCACATGGTCTTCTCGGTCAGCGGCTCCGGCATGAAGGTGAGGCCGGAGACGGGCTGCGTCGGCGCGCTGAAGTCTTCGGGGATCGCGCCCGCGGGCGCGGGCACTTCCTTGACCGGGATGACCGGCTCGCCGGTGCGCCGGTCGAGCACGTAGATGTCGCCCTGCTTGGTGGGGCCGACGAGGGCGGGGATGGTGGCGCCGTCCTTCGTGATGTCGATCAGCGCCGGCTGGGCCGGCACGTCCATGTCCCAGAGGTCGTGATGCACCGTCTGGCGCACCCAGCGCACCGCGCCGCTCTTGATGTCGAGCGCCACGATGGAGGAGGAGTATTTCTCCACATGCTCGCTGCGGCCCATGCCGAGCTGGTCCGGCACCTGGTTGCCGAGCGGGATATAGACGAGGCCGAGCGCCTCGTCATAGCTGAACACCGACCAGGAATTGGGCGAGTTGACGGTATAGACCTGGCCTTCCGGCAAGGGCGTCGTGACGTCGGGATTGCCGGAATCCCAGTTCCAGATCAGCGCACCGGAATTGACGTCGAAGGCGCGGATGACGCCGGATTGCTCCTGGGTCGAATAGTTGTCGTTCACCGCGCCGCCGATGATGATCTTGCCGTCGGTGATGACGGGCGGCGAGGTGGAATAGTAGTAGCCGGCCGGATTGTAGGGCATGCCCTTTTCGAGGTGCAGCACGCCGTTTTCCGCGAAACTCGTGCAGACGTCGCCGGTCTCGGCGTCGAGCGCGATCAGCCGGGCGTCGGAGGTCGGCAGATAGACGCGCGTCGCGCAGGTCGTTCCGGCGGCGGCGGCCGGATCGGCATACCAGGTCACGCCGCGGCAGGTCTGGTGCTGGCGGTCCGGGTTCATGCCGGAATTGGAATCGTATTTCCATTTCTGCTTGCCGGTCGCCGCATCGAGCGCGATGGCCCAGTTGTGCGGCGTGCACATGTAGAGCGTGTCGCCGATCTTCAGCGGCGTCACCTGATAGGTGGTTTCGCCCACGTCGTCGGGCAGCTTCACGTCGCCGGTCTGGTATTGCCAGGCGACCTTCAGCGTCGAGACGTTTTCGGTGTTGATCTGGTCGAGCGGCGAATAGCGCTGGCCGTATTGCGTGCGGCCATATTGATGCCATTCGCCCGCCGGCACGTTGCCGCCGAGCGCGGGCGTCGCATTGGCGATCTCGGCCGGCAGGCTGCCGGACCGGTCGGAAGGGTCCTGCGTCATCGAATAGCCGGCAACGGCGACCGCGACGAGCACGGCGAGCGCCAGCGGCAGGGCCGAGGCGGCATAATGCGCGCCGGTGGGGCTGGCAAAGCCGAGCGGGCGGCGGATGGCCGGCAGCGTCAGCCACAGGCCGAGCAGCACGATGACGCCGCCGCGCGGGCCGAGCTGCCACCAGTCGAACCCGACTTCCCAGACCGCCCAGCCGAGCGACCCGAGGATGATGAGGGCATAGAGCCACAGCGCCGCGCCGGAGCGGCGGAAAAGCAGCACGGCCGTGACGAGGAAGGCAAGGCCGGTGACGAGGTAATAGGGGCTGCCGCCGAGCGACAGCAGCCATCCGCCTCCGCCCGTCAGCACCAATCCGATGAGGGCGATGAGGGCGGCAGTCAGCGTGAGCAGCATGGATAGTCTCCGTTGGTGATGCCGGCCTGGAAAGGCGAAGCGGCATGACGTCCGGCTCAGGGAGGGACGACAGGAAACTAGGGCAGAGCCGTGACACTTCAATGCTGCCGCAATTCAGCTGTGGCAGCAATCATAAAGTGTATGATTGGTTAAGTGCCGCAGAAAGTTGCGGTGATTTCCTCGCCGGGTCGCGGCGGTTCGGCATAGGCGGCAAAGGCCGGCTGGTCCTCGTAGGGTCGTGCCAGCACGTCGTTGAGCGCGGCGAACAGCGAGAAGTCGCCGTGATCGACGGCTTCCGTCAGCGCCTCCTCGACCTTGTGGTTGCGCGGTATGAAGGCGGGGTTGACCCGGCGCATGGCCGCCGCGCGATCCTGCGGCGTGGCCGGCTCCCCGGCAAGCCGCGTTCGCCAGGCGGCAAGCCAGGGCGCGAGCGCGTGCGGATCCTCGAGCAGCGCGCCAAGCCGTGCATCCGCCGCATCGTCTTCGGCGGCATCGGCAAGGCGGCGGAAGGTCAGCGTATAGTCGGCCTTCTGCTCGTAGAGCGTGACGAGGAGATCGCGGATGAGATCCTGGTCGCCGTCTTCTTCGCGCGCGCCAAGGCCGATCTTGGTGCGGATCACCGCTTTCCAATGGTCCTGGAAACGCTCCATGAAACGGCCGACGGCGGCATTCGCCTGTTCGACGGCCTTTTCCTGGTCATCGTCCAGGATCGCCAGCATCGCCTCGGCAAGGCGCGCGATGTTCCACTGGCCGATCATCGGCTGGTTGCCGAAGGCATAGCGCCCGGCGCGGTCGATGGAGGAATAGACGGTGCGCGGATCGTAACGGTCCATGAAGGCGCAGGGGCCGAAATCGATGGTCTCGCCCGAGATCGTCATGTTGTCGGTGTTCATGACGCCGTGGATGAAGCCGATGCCGAGCCAGCGGGCGATCAGCGCGGCCTGCCGGTCCGCGACGGCGTCGAGGAGGGCGAGATAGGGCCTGTCCGCGCCCTTCAGGTCCGGATAGTGCCGGTCGATCACATGGTCGGCAAGCACGCGCACATTCTCCGTGTCGCCGCGCGCGGCAAGAAACTGGAAGGTGCCGACGCGGATATGGCTGGCGGCGACGCGGGTGAAGACCCCGCCGGGCAGCACGCGGTCGCGGTAGACCGGCTGGCCGGTGGTGACGGCGGCGAGCGCCCGCGTCGTCGGGATGCCGAGCGCGTGCATGGCCTCGCTGATGATATATTCGCGCAGCACCGGGCCGAGCGCCGCGCGGCCGTCGCCGCGACGGGAATAGGGCGTCTGGCCCGCGCCCTTCAGCTGGATGTCGCGGCGCTGGCCGGCCCGGTCGACGACTTCACCCAGGAGGATCGCCCGCCCGTCGCCGAGCTGCGGCACGAACTGGCCGAACTGGTGACCGGCATAGGCCATGGCCAGCGGCAGCGAGCCGGGCAGCGGCACATTGCCGGAGAAATAGGCCGCGCCATGCCGCTCCAGCGCCTCCGCGTCCAGGCCGAGCGCTTCGGCGAGGGGCCGGTTGAAGGCGATCAGCCGCGGCGCTTCCACCGGCGTCGGATCGACCGGCGCGAAGAAGATGTCCGGCAGGCGCGCATAGCTGTTGTCGAAGGCAATCGCCCTGCCGCCGTTCGCACCATGGGTTTGTGTCGCGTCGCTCATCGTCTTTCCTCGGCCTGCCGCCGCTCCGGCGCATCCGCCTATAGGTAGCGATTGGCGGCGGGATTGAAAGGGGCTCGCTTGCTGCGTCGCTGGGCCGGTGCTAGCGTTATCGGCAGAAATGCATTTCGCTCGGCGCGATGGGGGCTTCGCATGCGGCGTTTTCTGGCTCTTGCCTTCCTGTTTCCCTCCGCCGCGCTTGCCGCGCAATGCGGCACGTGGAGTGCCGCCATGGAGGACGACGAGGGCGGACGCGTCGCCATGGCCTCGGTCTGCATCGGCACCGAGGCGAAGCGCAATGACCTCTTCCTGCGATGCGGCGGCCAGGATCTTCTGTCGCTGCGCGTGCTGCTTTCGGCAGATACCGCCCTCGACCCGGGCGACAGTCCCGAATTCACGACGCCGCTGCGCCTGACGGTGGACGGGCAAGTCCTCGACCGGCCGTCCCGCTACGAGGCGATGGACGGGGCGATGGTCACGGAGTTTCCGATGGATGCGAAAGTCGTCGGCGCGCTCCAGTCCGGCAAGGCGGTCACGCTGGCTTTCCCGAAGGCGGCCTTCAAGCCGATGGACTTTCCGCTGAAGGGCTCGCGCGCCGCCATCGACTGGCTGATCGACGCCTGCCGGCGGGAATAGCCGTCAAGCGATGACGACGAACAGCCAGCAGCTCTGGATGAACTGCGAGATGCGGCGGATCTGGTAGGGCAGGCTGCGATAGATCTGCTGCAGCCGGGGCCGCAGGCGCGCCGTCCACAGGCCCGCATAGGCCATGCCCGTCAGACTGACCGGCAGGGCGTAGGTTTCGAGCCCGATTTCCCGGTTGCTGCGGTTCTTCTTGTAGTCGCTCTGATGTCCGAGCAGATCGTAGGTCTTCACACCCCGGTCGATCAGCCAGCCGACCGTCATGTCGATCTGCGCGCGGCCGGGCGATGCCTCGTGCAGCGCCCCGTCGAAGGCGCCGAGGAAGGCGTAGTAGTGGCCGTGGTGCAGGAAGCCGAGCTCCCCGGCGGCCAGCCTGTCGCCGGCCTTGAGCACGAAGAAGCAGGCGCCGGACAGCGCCTCCCGGTCACCGGGAAGCGCGGTGAGGAAGCGGTCGAACTGCGGATAGGCGATGGCGTGGCCGCGCCGTCCCGTTTCGCGCAGCCAGCCGCGCTTGTGGTTGAGGAAGGTTCCGACGGCGTCGGCAAAGCCTTCGTCGCCGGGGAAAAGCACCTCGAAGGACAGGTCGCCGTGCCGCGACAGCAGGGCGCGCTTGCGGTTGCGGCTGTGGCGCTGCGCCTTGTTGAAGCTCTTCATATAGGCTTCAGACGACGCGAAGGCGGAGAGATCGAGCATGGAGGAGACATTGCCGCGGCCGGAAAGCGGCGCGGTGGCGGAAAAGAGCGTGGCGAGTGCAGAACCCTCCGGCACGCTTTCGACCAGCGCGAGATCGTGGCCGCCGTCCGCGAGCGCGGTGAGGAAAAGCTGCGCCGCGCCATGGCCGAGCGCCGGGTCGACGAGCAGGTTGGCATATTGGCAATGCGGCGTGCCGAGCGGTTCGAGGCGTTTCAGCGCGCTGCCGGACAGCATCAGCGGCCAGACGGCGACCAGCCGCCCGCCCTGCCAGAGCGTGTGGATTTCCGGGCGGCAATCGTCGTCGCCATAGACGGCGATCCAGCGGCTGCACCAGTCGTAGCTCTGGAAATAGGTGAGGGGATCGGCCGCGCGGGCATCGAGCGCGCGCCAGGCGGCCGCGGCATCGTCCATGGCGGCGACGTCACGCAGCACGCGGTGCTCCACGCCCACGGTCCCGGTCACGTCGATGCGCTGAATGTTCATGGCATTGTCCTCTTCTGCCGGAAAAGTAGCGGCGCGCGCTTAACAAACCTTTTCCCGGTTGTGGCGCGCCTCTTGCGGTCCACAGGAAGATGGAATTTCATAAGCCGCTGAATAAGCGGGCGGGCAAACCCGTTTCCCTGATCAGCAGGGATGCGTTGAGACCCGGGCAATCGGCCGCCGGCCGGTCCGGTCCTTTCTTGGAGGGTATCGTGCAGCGGAATGTCCATCGACTGATCGGGGCGCTCGCCGCCTGTCTTCTGATCCTTGCAGCCCCGGCCGCCTATGCCGCCGAGCGCTACGCCCTTCTCATCGGCAATGCCGAATACGAGGACGCCGAGCCGTTGGAACACCCGCTGAACGACATCGACCTCGTCGGCGAGGCCCTTGAGCGCGCCGATTTCGACGTCACGCGCGCCACCAATGTCGATTACCTCGGCATGCTCTCGGCCCTCAACAACTTCACGCGCGTCGCCGAGAAGGTGGAGAACCCGGTGCTCTTCGTCTATTTCTCGGGCTATGCGGTGCAGATCGACGGCGACAACTACCTGCTGCCGACCGATGCCTCGGGCCGCACGCTGACGGGCCTGCGCAACCGCTCGCTCGCCGTCTCCGAAGTCACCGATGCCCTGCGCAAGCTCGGCACCGGTCTCAAGGTCGTGCTCTTCGACGCGGCGCATGAAAATCCGTTCCTGACGCTGCGCGACATTCCGGAAGGCCTTGCCGAGCCGAAGAACACGGACGGCATCCACTACGCCTATTCCGCTGCGCCCGGCACCGCCTACGACTATGACGGCACGCCGATCAGCCCCTTCGCCTCGGCCTTCGTCGATGCGATCAGCATTCCCGGCATCGCGCTGGAGGAGGCCTTCAAGAAGGTCTCCGACATCGTCAAGGAACGCAGCCAGGGCCGGCAGACCGTCTGGCAGAGCGACGACGACTACGGCAAGTTCGCGCTGAGCGCCAAGGACGGCAAGGTCGACGAGGCGGAAATCTCCTTCTACGAATTCGCCTCACTCTCCGACAACCGCGAGGCCTATGATCGCTATCTCAGCCGCTACCCGGAGGGTATCTTCGCCTATATCGCCGAGCGCAAGGTCGAGCTTCTCGGCAAACGCTTCGAGCGCGAGCACGAAGACACCGGCAATCTGCCCTATGTCACCCTGTCCAACGACCGGCACGACCCCTGCGGGCGCATCGCCTTCGGCGGCAACGATCGTGACCGGCGCATTTCGGATATCTACAAGGACGGCCAGCTCGTGCTGATCGATATCAGTTTCTGGGCGCCGCCGGAAAGCTGCGACTATTCCTCCTATTTCACGACCGTCTATTCGCATGAGCGCCTGCGCAACATCATCACCACGGCGAGCATTCCCGAGCGCCGCATCTATGTGGCGACGCAGGACGATCTCAGCCCCAGCGAGGAACGGGCGATCTATGACTATTTCGACGAGGATCGCCGCGGTTACGCCCAGTCGCTGATGTTCCGCGCGATCAACGACGAGCGTCGCCATGGCCTCGGCGTTGCGGTGAAGACACCCGACGACAATGCACGCGAATATGTCGACGAGATCGACTGCGGCGACGGATGCCTGCGCGTGCGCGGCCTTGCCCGCTTCCGCGACAATTCCGTGCGCTCGCTGGAAGACTACGAGTTCGAGTTCGTCGACGTGCGCCGCCTCGGCTACTACGACCGCTACCGGGATCTCCTGCGCGAATTCCCCGTGGACGTGGAGCAGCATGCATCCAGCAGTTCGAGCCATGATACGAAGACCGACAGCTATGGCAATGGCAGCGCGTCCAGCCAGGACGACGGCTACGGTTCGGATGCCGACCCCTACCGCGCCTCGCGCACGGTCGGCGGCTGGGACATCGTCGCGGATTTCGGCAGCGACCGCCGCTTCCTGAACTGCCGGGCCGTGCGGCGCGGCGACGGCGGCCGCTTCGCCGCCTTCCGCTGGTACGACGACGGCCACGTGACCTTCGGCTTCCAGGACACGTCCTACGACTATGCCGACAGCTACACCAGCGATGCGAAATACTGGATCGACGACGGCCAGGGCTACGACATCGTCGGCAAGGCCTATGGCCGGCAGGAGATCGCCTACGATCTCGGCCGCGACCGTTCGGTCATCGAGGCCCTGAAACGCGGCAACCACATCCGCATCGGCGACGTGCGCACCAGCCTCAAGGGCTCGAGCGCCATGCTGAACGACCTGCAGGAATGCGTGGGCGCGTTCCGCTAGAGTTTGTCAGGGAAAAGTGGGAACCGGTTTTCCCGAAAAGACAAACGAAAACAAAAGAATTTAGAGCATGTCTGGTTCAATCTGAACCTGACATGCTCTAACACCCGGCAACGCAATCAAAAGGCCGGCCCCTGGGCCGGCCTGAAGTCTCGAAAGTGTCACCGGCTGTCGGCGCCTCATGGGCCGCCTGCTCGCCGGGCGTCCCGCTCACAGGGCGCCAAGGGGGGCTTCGTGGCTGGAAGCACTGTCCGCGTTTTCCTTGTTCTCTTCCAGCGCCATGGTCGCGATATAGGCCAGCAGCGTCATGCTGTCCCGGCGCGCCAGTTGCCGGACGATTTCAAGGAGGTAACGGATTTCGTGCTGGTGGCGGCGCATCCTGATTCCTTCCCGTTCTGCGACGCCGCAACATTCCGTTTTCCAAAGCGCTTTCAAATCCCGAAGTTTAGGGAGTTTCGCGTCGCACCCCGTTTTTTCCAGAGGCGGGAACGGACGAGGCCTACATCTTCCCCGCCACCTTGATCGCGAAGGCATATTCGAAGGCGATTTCCTCCAGGCGCTGGAAGCGGCCGGAGGCGCCGCCGTGGCCGGCGCCCATATTGGTCTTGAGCAGGATCGGTTCGCTGCCGGTCGTCTTCTCGCGCAGCTTCGCCACCCACTTGGTCGGCTCCCAGTAGGTCACGCGCGGATCGGTGAGGCCGGACAGGGCGAGGATGGCGGGATAGGCCTTGGCCTCCACATTGTCGTAGGGCGAATAGCTCGCCATCAACTGGTAGAAGTCCTTGCTCTCGATGGGGTTGCCCCATTCCGGCCATTCCGGCGGGGTCAGCGGCAGCGTGTCGTCCAGCATGGTGTTGAGCACGTCGACGAAGGGCACGGCGGCGATGATGCCGCCGAATTTTTCCGGCGCCATGTTGGCGATCGCGCCCATCAGCATGCCGCCGGCCGAGCCGCCCTCGGCGACGATGTTCGCGTAGGACGTGAATTTCTCTTGATTCAGATAGTCGGCCGCGGAGACGAAGTCCTTGAACGTATTGGTCTTCCTGTCCATCTTGCCGTTTTCGTACCAGGCAAAGCCCTTGTCCTTGCCGCCGCGGATATGGGCGATGGCATAGACGAAGCCGCGGTCGGCAAGCGACAGGCAATTGGTGTTGAAGGACGCCGGAATGGTGATGCCGTAGGCGCCGTAGCCGTAGAGCAGGCAGGGCGCGGAACCGTCGAGCGGCGTGTCCTTGCGATAGAGCAGGGTGACGGGCACCTGTTCGCCGTCCCAGGCCGGCGCGAAGACGCGGCGGGTGACATAGTCGTCGGGATTGTGGCCGGAGGGCACGTCCTGCGTCTTCAGGAGCGTGCGCGCGCGCGTCGCCATGTTGTAGTCGAAGAGCTGCGAGGGCGTCGTCATCGAGGAATAGGAGAAGCGGATGACGTCGGTGTCGTATTCCGCCGCGCCCGAAAGGCCGAGCGAATAGGCTTCTTCCGCGAAGGAAATGGCGTGTTCCTCGCCGCTTTCGCGGTCGCGCACGACGATGCGCGGCAGGCCCTCGTGGCGCTCCAGCCAGACGAGGTGGCGGGCATAGGCCATGTGGTTGAGGATGAGCGTGCCGGGCCGGTGCGGCACGACCTCGCTCCAGTTCTCGCGTCCGGGCGCCGTCACCGGCGCCTGCATGATCTTGAAGTCCTTGGCGCCGTCGGCATTGGTCAGGATGTAGAAGACGTCGCCGCCCTCCGTCATCGAATATTCGAGGCCCGTCTGGCGCGGGACGACGACGACGGGCGTCGCAAGCAGGTCCTTGGTCGAGAGCAGGCGGTATTCGCTCGTCTCGTGGTCGTGGATGTCGATATAGATGAAGTCGTCGAGCAGCGAGCCGCCGACCGACATGAAGAAGCCGGCGTCCTTCTCCTCGAAGACCAGCCGGTCGTTCTCCTGCCGCTCGCCGAGGATGTGGTGGTAGATCTTCGAGGGGCGGTGGTTCTCGTCGAGCGCGGTGTAGAAGAAGCTCTTCGCATCGGGCGCCCAGACGCCGCCGCCGCCGGAATTGACGATCTCGTCGGCGCGGTCCGCGCCGGTCGCAAGCTCGCGCACCTTCAGTGTGAAATATTCCGAGCCCTTGTCGTCATAGCCCCAGATGCCGAGCGAATGATCCGTGGAATGGTCGATGCCGGAGAGGCGGAAATAATCCTTGCCGGCGGCTTCCTTGTCGCCGTCGAGCAGGAGGACGCGTTCG